>NZ_JALAAR010000016.1:0-110468 GCF_036984005.1 Rheinheimera muenzenbergensis | reverse complement strand
ATACCACCGAAATACAAACAGGCTTTAATAACGCAACCTTCTACTTTCAGCGTCAATTAAAAATGGGTGTATTACCATGGTGCTCCAGCTTCTTACGAAAACCTTCTGGCGAGAGAGTATCATCATGTGTTTCCTCAGGCTTGGCTGAAAGAAAAAGGCTGCAAAGACTATCAGATTAATAAAGCCCTAAATTGCGCGTTAATTTCATGGCGAACAAACAGAAATATTTCAGCAAAGACGCCATCTGATTACGTCTCTGAGAGAATGGAGGCTTCTTCTCTTGGTAAACCTGAAGTTGAAAGGCGTTTAGAATCACACTTAATACCTGTCTCGGAGTTAATGGATAATAACTACGAAGAATTTTTGGATCAGCGAGCCACTCTAATGAAAAGAGTGGCCGAAAAACTTTGTAGCGGTCAAATCGTTGAGGGTAAGCTCTAACACAAAGCACTGGGACGCAGCAAAGCTGCGTCGGTGTTTTAGGCTGTTAACCGCAACTACCACTAGTGTTTACGCGGCTAGCACTACTGACTAAGCCGTAGCAAATTATCGCAAATCACTGCCGCCGCGATACCCACATTGAGTGACTTTGCCTCACCAAAGGCCGGAATGGTAATCTTGCGGCTGATGACTTGTTCTAACTCTGCGCTGATGCCATTGGCTTCGTTACCCAATCATTTTAATGGATTCGATGCCAGAGGTACTATGGTGTTACGGTACACATTAACAGGTGGCACATATTTTGCTCACTGGGATAACAATGTACTAAATACCATAAAAGTAACTTACGGCTACTAATACCAAACGAGGGCAAGGGATGATAGTCAATACTGAGAAACTGAACTTTGATACTGGAAAAGCAAACGCTAAAGAGCAAGTAGGCGTAGCACCTGCAAACAGCAGTAGGGCTCCAGAGGCCAACACTTCTCATTCTGACATTGGACTTAGTCAGAAAGGGCAAAGTTTAAACTCTTTGTATAAACTCTCGCTAAGTGCAGCGAAACAAACCCCTTCCCCAGTCTATATTGGCACAAAAAAAAGAGTTGAATTACTTGCTGAATCAGTCAACGAAATAGCCAAACAATCAGAATATAAATACACACCTGATGAAATTAAAAGAGTGATAGATGATATCACAGTAGATATGAATATCGTCGACATACCACCGGGAGATGTAAACGCAAATAGTGGCTCAGTCTACGCATTCCTTAACAGTGATGATAAAAAGAAGCTAGCTGACGCTTATCAGTTTGCATTAGACAATAATACCAGTTTAGACGATGTGCGTATTGCCGCTTTTAGCTTGGGGAGAGCCAGATACATAGAGGCTAAAATCAACTCCGGTACAACCTGGGCAGTACATGAACTAAAAGAAAACTCGAAGAATATGGAAACCGATGATGCAGAAGCTTCAGATGTAAAAAATTTATCACCTAGAACTGATTCTGATTACGTAAAATCTCTTTTTGAGCAGTTACATAAAGGCCTGCTATTTTTGTCAAACCCATATCTAAGAACCTCATTGTTTCAAGATGTATCATCATCGATGCTTTTGAACCAACTTCCGGCATTTCTCAAACAAAATGCATGATTTATAAGTTAGAGGACCTCAGGGTCAGTAACTACCAACACTAGTGTTTATACCGCTATTACTACTGACTAAGCCTTAGCAAATTATCGCAAATCACTGCTGCCGCTATACCGACATTCAGTGACTCTGCTTCGCCAAAGGCCGGAATGGTAATCTTGCGGCTGATAACCTGCTCTAACTCTGCGCTGATACCATTGGCTTCGTTGCCCAGCACGATAAAGCCGCCATCTGCTGTCAGTTGTAACTGATGCACCGACTCGCCACCGAGATAAGCACCGTACACCGGCAATTTGCTTTGTGCCAGTAGCGGCTGCAGGGCCTGGTAATGCAGCTGCACCCGTAAAAACGAGCCTTTAGCGGCGGCGATAACCTTGGGGTTGTAGCAATCGGCGGTGTCCGCCGAGCAGACAATATGCTTAATGCCGTACCAGTCGGCAATGCGGATAATGGTGCCTAAATTACCCGGGTCGTTAATTTGATCCAGCACCAGCACAAAGCCGTGGCTATGCGGCACAAAATCGCTGTGCGCCGGCATTTTTACTACCGCCAGTGCGGCGTCGTTACTGGCAAAAGTACCTACCTTTACCAGCTCATCACTGCTGCATGGTTGCACCAGTGTTGCGGCTTTTACCTGCTGCGGATACTGCTGCAAGAACTTTTCTGTCGCGAACACAGCGTCAACCTGCCAGGTAGAGGCCAGTAGTTCTAATACGGCTTTTTCGCCTTCAACAAAAAACAGCTGTTCGGCTTTACGGTATTTCTTTTGCTGCAACGAGCGGATTAGCTTACTCCACTTTTGGCTGATCATTTAGCGAATACCTGCTTACCGTTAACGTAGGTTTGTTCTACTTCTACCTGCCACAACTGCTCGGCCGGGATCTGATAAATATCGCGATCGACCAGAATAAAGTCGGCCCAGCTGCCGGGTGCCAGCGTGCCCATGCTGGTTTCCTGAAAGGCACCGTAAGCGGCATCAACGGTAAAAGAACGTAGCGCTTCAGTTAAGCTGAGCTTTTGCTCGGGTAGCCAGCCGCCTTCTGGTTGATTGTTATGATCTTGCCGGGTAACAGAAGCGTGAATGCCGTGAAAGGCATTGGCCAGCTCGACCGGAAAGTCGGAGCCGCCGACAATAATGCTGCCCTGATCGACAAAGCTGCGCCAGGCATAGGCACCACGCAGCCGCGCCACGCCTAAGCGATCGCCGGCCATATTTTTATCTGAAGTGGCATGCACCGCCTGCATCGCCGGTAACACCTGCAGTTTGGCAAAGCGCGGTATGTCTTTTGGCGACACAATTTGCGCATGTTCAATTCTGTGCCGGCTTGATGCGCGTTTAGCTGCCGGTACCAATTGCTCAAAGCGGTCCAGCACTAAGCGGTTGGCTAAATCGCCGATGGCATGCACATTGGTTTGAAAGCCGGCATCAATGGTTAGCTGCATAATTTGCGTTAACTGATCCGGCTGGGTAACCAGCAGGCCTTTTTGCGCGGGCTGATCGCTGTAGGGCTCGATAAGGGCTGCGCCACGGCTACCCAGGGCACCGTCGCCGTAAATTTTAACCGAGCGGATATCGAGATAATCTGTCGGGTCGTCAATAATACCTGCTGCCAGCCACTGTGGCAGCTGCGGGTCACGCGCCGATAGCATAGGGTAAATACGCAGCGGCAGTTTTTGCGCGGCCGCCAGCTGCTGAAACAGCTTAACGGTGCTGGTGTCGACGCCGGCATCATGCACGCTGGTAATGCCCAGCGCCAACAAGTGGGCAAAGGCGACGTTAAGCGCGCGCAGCGTGTCGTTTTCGTCCGGTTCGGGGATATGTTGCTCTACCAACGTCATGGCATTGTCTATCAGCACCCCGGTCGGGTTGCCCTGGCTGTCGCGGATAATTTCGCCGCCGGCCGGATCTATCGTCTCGCGGGTGATACCAGCCAGTGCCAACGCTTTGCTGTTCGCCCAGCCGGCGTGGGCATCGATACGTTTCAGGTATACCGGTTTGTCGCTGATGGCTTCATCGAGTAAGGCGGTGGTTGGAAATTGTTTATCCGGCCACAATACCTGGTTCCAGCCGCGGCCGATAATCCAGGGCGCGTCTTTATTGGCCTTGGCAAACTGTGCTACCCGGCTTACCGCATCCTGCTCGCTGTCACTGCCGCGCAGCTCGGCTACCGCTAAATACTGCCCCAGCCCCAATATGTGGCCATGGCCGTCAATTAAGCCCGGCAGCACCGTTTTACCCCTGCCGCTAAGCTTAGTGGCTTGCGGATACTGCGTTAACAGCGCGGCATCGCCACGCGCCAGTACTTTGCCGCTGGCATCGTCAAATACCAGTACACTGAATGGCTGTAATTGACGCTGGTTATCAAAGCCGTAGCCTTTGATGTCTGACAGCACAACAGGGGCGGCGCTAACACTGTTGGTAAAAAGGCTGCTGGTGAATAACGCACAAACTAAGCTGGCAAAGCGCAACATAAGGTATTGTCCCGGTTTGGTTTTGCCGCCAACTATAGCAATAAAACCCCGCCGGCGGAATCCGGCGGGGTGTTTAGCCACTTAAGGCTGGGCTTCATAGCCGCTGATATCGCCAATACCGGCCGGTAACAAGCCTTTTAGCATGTCGGGCGTGTAGGCTGCCGCATCGGTCCATAGCAGCCAGTCAATATCGGCCAGATAACTGCTGCTGCCGGCATCACCGATTTGCAGGTAATTGTCGGTATTGTTGCTGGCCGGGCGCATAGTAACGCCGTCCAGTTGCAGCAGCGGGGTATTGTTGCCGGCAACGTACAGCGCCACGTTACCTGTGGTGGGCGACGTTAACACCAGAGTAAAGTGGTACACCCTGAACTGGCTCATATCCAGCGGATCGGGCTCGTTGCCTTTGCCGGCGGTAATGGACGAGCCATTGTTGGCATTTTCCAGCTGTACGCCGGCATTATTACCGTCATTGCGAAACACAATTTTAAGCCGGCTGGTGGCAGAAGTGGCGGCGCTGTCGCCCAGTGCAATTTCAGTTTCCAGCACCCGGTTGCCGCCGGCATTACCTTTAATACCCATTAGCAGGGTAAAGGATTTCGGATACACGCCATCGGCGGCTACTACATTATCCAGTTTGGCCCGGCTGCGATCGGCTCCGCTGGCGGTGCTGTCAAACGTTACCGTGCCATCACCGTTGGCGCTAAACAGATTGGGTTCATCAACGCCGCCACTTTGTTGTGCGGCAAAGGCGGTTTGGCTGCCATCGGGCAGGGTTACCGCATTGGCCGCAAAGGGTTGCAGGCTGGCGTCATAGCTGCCCCAGTTTACATTAGTGGGCGGCTCGACCGGATCGACCGGCACTGGCTCAGGCTCTACCGGTTCTGGCTCGGCCGGTTGCGGTGCAGCGCACAACCCCGGGCTGGGCGGGGTATCGATAACGCCGACACCGGCATAAGCCAGCACGGTGGCTTTAACATTGTGCACCGGCAGCAGGCTGGCGCTGTAGTCATAAGGTACGCTCAGCTCGCCGGTAGACTGGGCGTTTTCACCGGCGACGACGCCATCGGCCGGGCTGTCCTGCCAGCTGATGTTGTCAAAAATATTGTCTATCAGCTGCCAGAAGCCGACTTCCTGGCTGTATAGCGACATCACCGGGTTTTTCATATCAGCAAAATGGTTATGCTCGATGCGGATCACCGCACCCATGCGGCTGTTAATACCGCTTTCCAACGCGCCGTCGTAAAAGTTATTGTAGATATGGCCTTTGCCAAAGCGGAATAACGGCAGCCGTGAATTAACGTTATACCAGTGGTTATGGTGGTAGGTTAGCGTGCGGTCAAAGTTATCGCTGTCGGATGAGCCCACCAGCGAGGTTTTCCAGCTGTGGTGGAATTTATTAAACGAGATAGTAATAAACTGGGCGTCACCTTTGGCATCAACCAGACCGTCGTAATAGTCTTTTACCTGATCTTCGGTCAGCGTCGGGTCGTCAACGGTCAGGCTGTTGTAAATCTCGTTGTGATCGATCCAGATATTACGCACCGGCCCTTCGATACTGATACCATCGCCCGGTGCGCCCTGGTTTGCCCGCACATGGTGAATACGCAGGTTACGGATAATAATGTTTTCGGCCCGCACTATGTTAAAGCCAATACCGGCCATTTCACCCTGGGTGCCCAGGCCAATAATAGAAATGTCTGACACATCTTTAATATCAATACGGGTATCTTTGGCATTTTGCAGGTTAATACTGCCATTAACCCAGATAGTCAGCGGCCGCTGCGGGTCTTTATTTTTAATGGCACTGATCATCTCTTCGCCGGTGCAGACCGTCACTTCAACTTTGTTGTCACCACTGCCGCCGCTGGTACCGCCGTTTTCACTGGCATAGCCGTACACGGTGTCTAAATCGGTCAGGTTTATTACGCTGGTATCGGGTTGTGGTGCCGGGGTTTCAGTGCCGGTGTCCGGTACTGGTAACGGCTCGTCATTGTTGCTGTTGCAACCAAGCAACACGCTGCTGCCCAGTAACACTGCCAGAAGAGTTTTATTAAACATGCTTTAGCTACCCTTTGCTAGGGGTGCTGCCGGTGGTATTGCATAACTTAACCAGACAAGACACCCTGTTGATTTTAAATAGTTATTTTTATAACGCAGCGGGATATTATGGTTTGTCTACCGGTGGCATTTTTTCTGCGCACTGCGGCAAAGTTTGCTTGCTGCCAGCCTAGTTATGGCTGACAGCGCTACAGTGCAGCAAGTTGTATGGTTAAAATCAGCCGGTTTTTCAGCAGAATGTTCGTATTTGAACCAAAAGCCCGCTTCGGGGCTGATGGTTCAAGTGGCGGGGTTGCCTAAGTTAGAAGCTACCGCGTATGCCCAGCGCCAGCTGAGTGCCAAACCGCTCCAGATAGTTCACCTGATCTTCGCGTTTAACATAACCCCAGTAGCGGCTGTTGGTTAGGTTGGTGGCTTCAACAAACAGGCTGAGTTTGGGCATAATGTCGTAGCTGAAACTGGCATCTAACTGGCCGTAGTCGGCTATCCAGGATGCGCCGCCCCAGTCTTCCGGGTTGGTGACAAACTTAGAGCGCCAGTTATAGGCTAACCGGGCCTGCACGCCATATTGCTCGTAATACAACACGGCGTTGTAGGAGTTTTCGGACATGCCCTGAAACGGCAGATCTTTGGCTTTTAACGCCGGCTCATCATAGCTGCTGTCAACATAGGTATAGTTAAGCTGAAAACCCAGACCGTTAAACGGCTCGGGTAACCAGTCCTGCAACGATTGTTGCCAGGCCATTTCATAACCCGTTACGCTGGCGCCATAGTCGCCATTTACCGAGGTGGTGACCAGATACTGGGTACCGGCCACATTGGCGGCATATTTACCCTCAGTGACAAATGACTTGATATCTTTTACAAAGATACCGCCGCTTAAGGCGCTGCTGTCACCGTAATACCACTCCAGAGTTAAATCAGCCTGCCTCGCTTCTTCCGGCTTCACGCCGGGGTTGCCCATTGCCAGTGTTGGTAAGCCCTGCTCACGGCTGGTAAAGTTAGGCGCGGCCCAGGAGCGGAGATAATACAGCGCCGGCCGGCTGAGAACGTCGGCAGCAGAAAGGCGCAGTAGTAAGTTATCAGCCAGGTTAAGTTTAAAGTTCACACTGGGCAGCACATTGCGGTAGCTGTCGCTGTAGCTGACCGGCAATACCTGACGCCAGTCGTTGTTAACCGGTTGGCCTTCACTGTCCAGTGTTACTTTGCTTAAATCGTAGCCAAAGCCACTGGAGGTAACATCGGTTTGGCTGGCGCGCAGGCCAAAATTCAACATATACGGCAGGCCAAACATCTCCTGCTCTATGGTTAGCTCAATAAAGGCGGTGCTGACTTCTTCTGCAACCTGATAGCTGCCGGCGCGGTTTTGTACTGCGACGATGCTTTTATCGGCGGCTTCGGCGTTCAGGCTGCGGTAATAGGCCAGCAGTTTGTCGTAATCAAAACTGGGCCAGGGCGCCGGCGATGTGCTGTTTTCACCGTCAAGAAAGTTATCAAAATTGGCCGGTACAAATACATCGGCCGGAATTTTAAACAGTTCAAACTCGCCTTTGCTAAACACACTGCTGTTATCGAAACTATAGCCGTCGCGCGTCAGGTAAAAACCACCGCGGCTAAACTGGCTGGGGTTGGCTGAGGCAAACTGGCTCTGGCTTTTTGTTTGTTTAACATAGTGCAGGCCGGCATCAATTTTACTGACGATACCCGCCAGTGGCACATAATTGGTTAGCAGCTTCAAATCGGTGATTTTGTCATCGACGCCGGTACCGGAGTTATAACTGTAGTGCGCGCCGTAATCCTGCTCTGCCGTCAGGCCGGGGCTTATCGTCACATCAGGCAGCATATGGCCTGTGCTGTAATCGATATCGATAGCATCGACAAAGCCACGGGCGACAATAAAACGGTTATCGCCGGCGTTTTGGTTTTTCGCTTCCGACAAAGCAGCATCCAGTGTAACTGACCACTGCGGGGTTAGCTGATACAGCGCATTAAACCCCAGCTGATAGGTATCGGTTTTACGCGGGCTGCTGATATTCAGCAGTTCTACCATGGTATTTTCGCCGGTCTGGCGCATTTTTATGACCCGGTTTAAGTCGTCAAACTCGGCGTCGCTAAACAAGGGCGTGCCGGGTGTCCAGTCTTCATCGTAATTAACAAAGCCTATTTGATAACGGTTACCGTCGGTGTTGTAGCGCGAATACAAGGCATCAAAATTTAAATCCAGCTTGTCGGTCGGGCGCCATTGCAGTGCCAGGGTAGCGCCTAAGCGTTCGCGGATATCCTGCGCATTGGCAAAATACATATAGCTTGGGATCTTAGAGGCAAAGGTTTCATTGTCATCAATTACGCCGTTGTTGTTGTGATCTACCGGCACGCCGGCGCTGTCGACACCCCAGCCTTCATCTTCGTCAAAAAAACCGGATGCAGAATAGGTATCGGCACGCAGGGTTTTACGTGAATAAACGGCAGAGAACAGCGCACCAAAGCTGCTGTCTGCCGTTTTATCACCGATAATCAGCGACGCATGCGGGTGTACGTCTTCAGTGCGGGATTCATAAATGCCCTTGACCGAGGCCGCTATAGTGCGGCCGTCCAGCTGCAGCGGTTTGCGGGTTTCAATATCAATAACGGCGCCAATGCCGCCTTCCGGCAGCTGGGCTTGCGGAGATTTATATACCTTAAGTACGTTTACCAGCTCAGAAGCGATGGTGTCGAAGTTAAAATCGCGGCCGGCAAATTCAGACGCCAGTTTACGGCCATTCAGCGTGGTAACGTTATAGCCGCCACCTAAACCGCGCACCAGTATATTTTGGCCCTCGCCGCCATTACGGGTAATGGTAATGCCGGGAATACGCTGCAGTGCTTCGGCCAGATTTTCATCCGGAAACTTACCTATATCGTCCGCCACCACCAGATCAACCACACTGGTGGCGTTTTGTTTTTGAAATAACGATTCTTTAATGCTGCTGCGGATGCCTGATACCTGGATGTACTCAACTTCCTGTTCAGTGCTGGTGTCGCTTTGCTGCTCGGCGCTGACCTGAGCGCTAAGTGCCAGGCTGATGGCCAGGCTGAGTATGGCTGGTTTTGCTGTGATGCTGTTCATTGTTCCCCCGCTATTGCTGTTAGTACGGCTATTGCCATTTTTTATTTTTCATCGAAAGCAAATGAAGGGTTAATTGCTTTCTTGTATTTACTTATAGCGCTAAAATTAGACAATGATCAACAACGAAGTGCAAAAAAACTTTTATTTATTTTCGAAATGCGGCATGCTAAGGTAAAGTGAAAGTGATGTCAGCCAGGCGAAAGCGACGAACAGCCTGTGTTAGCAGGGCTGGCTGCCCTGGGGTAGAGCGAATACTGGTTTCGAAAGCTTTTGAAAGCTAAAGCCACATGGTATGTTCGGCACAGTGAAAGCAAACTGACGGAAAATTGCATGGACATGTTAAATACCATTGAACGGCAGCAGGAAATTGTCCGGCTGACGCAACAACAGGGCAAGGTGGCGGTAAAGCAACTGGCGCAGCATTTTGCGGTGTCGGAGGTCACCATTCGCAGTGATTTAGCGGTGCTGGATCAGAAAAAACTGCTGGTGCGCTCCCGCGGTGGTGCGCTGATTAACAGTGAGCTAAGCCGCGAGCTGTCACTGAAAGAAAAACGGCATTGTTACTCGGCCTTAAAGCAGCAGTTGGGTCAGGCGGTGGCAGCGCTTATTCATGATGGCGACAGAGTGATCCTGGATTCGGGCACCACCACCCAGCAGGTAGCAGCCAATTTAAGCCAGCGTCGCGATCTGATAGTCATGACCAATGGCCTGAATATCGCCATGGAGCTGGCGCAGTCTGAAGACGTCGAAGTGATGTTAACCGGCGGCCTGCTGCGGAAAAAATCGATGTCATTTTATGGCAGCGTGGCAGAGAAAAGTTTGCGTGATTACAACTTTAACAAGTTGGTGTTGGGGGTAGACGGCTTTGATTTACGCGCCGGTTTAACCACCCATTTTGAGAAAGAAGCCAGTTTAAACCGGCTGATGTGTGAAATAGCCAACGAGATCATTGTGGTAACAGATTCGTCCAAATTTGAGCAGCAGGCCTTTCATGTGATTTGTGCCAGCCGGGCGATCCACACGCTGGTAACCGACAGCGGTATACCAGAGCACTATGCCGAAGAATTAACCAAACAGGGTGTGCAATTACACCTGATAGATAAAACAAACTTGTAACAGGGGATTGGTATGTCAGGCTTAAATCGTCGTTCATTTTTAAAAGCATCAATGGCCACAGCAGCCCTGGGGGCGCTGGCGTCTTGCGCCAGTAACGGGGCTGGTACCGGTTTTATACCCAAGGCAAAGGGTAAGTCGGTGATGGGGTTGGTGGTGCCGCCAATGCACGAGGTAAGAGTAGGCCTGATAGGTGTTGGTGAGCGCGGCTCAGGTTTTGTGCATCATTTCAGTAAAATTGCCGGTACCCGCATTACGGCTATTTGTGATCCGGACGCTAAAGTACTAAAACGCGCTAAAGACATTGTTAGCCGTTATGGCCGCGACACCCCGGCGTATTACAACAAGGGTGAATACGGCTACCGTGAGCTGTTAAGCCGCGATGATGTTGATATCGTCGTTATTGCTACCCCCTGGCAGTGGCACCACCCAATGGCAAAAGATGCCATGCTGGCCGGTAAACACGCCTTTGTTGAAGTGCCGATGGCACTGACGTTGGAAGAAATGTGGGATCTGGTTGATACCGCTGAAGCCACGCAACGCAATTGCATGATGATGGAAAACGTCAACTACGGCCGCGATGAATTGATGGTGCTGAATATGGTGCGCCAGGGCCTGTTTGGCGAACTGCTGCACGGTGAGGCTGCCTATATTCACGAATTACGCTGGCAGATGAAAGAAACCGAGCGTAAAACCGGGTCCTGGCGTACGCATTTTCATACCAAACTGAACGGTAATATGTACCCGACCCATGGTCTGGGGCCGGTTGCACAGTATATGAATATTAACCGTGGTGACCGCTTTGACTATTTAACTTCGGTCAGTTCGCCGGCGCTGGGCCGGCAAGCCTATGCTAAGCGTGAATTTGCCGCTGATCATCCGCGCAACCAGCTGAAATATATACATGGCGATATCAATACCAGCATTATTAAAACGCTGCAGGGCCGCAGCATTATGATCCAGCATGACACGACGACACCACGGCCGTACAGCCGGCACAATCTGATCCAGGGCACCAATGGCGTGTTTGCCGGTTTCCCTAATCGTATCGCGCTGGAGCAGGGCGGCAGTGGTAATTATCACCACTGGGACGAGGATATGACCAAGTGGTACGCAAAATATGACCACCCGTTATGGTTACGCATGGGTAAAGAAGCTGAAACAAACGGCGGCCATGGTGGCATGGATTTTTTAATGTGCTGGCGGATGATTTATTGTCTGCGCAACGCCGAGCCACTGGATCAGGATGTATACGACGGTGCAGCCTGGTCTGCGGTACTGCCGCTATCGGTAGCGTCGGTAGCCGATCGCAGTAATGCGAAAGATTTCCCTGATTTTACCCGTGGCGCCTGGCAAACCGGCAAACCACTGGGCATAGTGGGTTAAGGAGGCGCTGTGTCGGTGTTAAATTCATCTGCTGCGGCCGTGTCAGCGCTGCGCGCTGTGCTACAGGCCAACAAAGCCGGGGCGCAGCGGGGCATTTATTCGGTGTGTTCGGCCCAGCCGCTGGTGCTAAAAGCAGCCCTGCGCCGGGCGCGCACAGATAAATCACTATTGTTAGTTGAAGCCACTGCGAACCAGGTTAACCAGTATGGTGGTTATACCGGCATGCAACCGGCAGACTTTATCCGCTATGTGTCGGAATTGGCTGAAGCTGAAGGCGTCAGTGCGCAGCAGCTGATTTTCGGCGGCGACCATTTGGGCCCGGTAGTGTGGTGTAAACAAAGCAGTGCGGCGGCCATGGCGCAGGCCGAACAACTGATTGCGGCCTATGTGCAGGCCGGCTTTTGTAAAATTCATCTTGATACCAGTATGCGCTGCGCGGACGACCCGGCACAGCTAAGCGATGAGCTGATTGCGGCGCGCGCGGCGCGGCTGTGTCAGGTAGCCGAGCAACATTGTGCGCCGGGGCAACAACTGTGTTATGTCATTGGCACTGAAGTGCCGGCCCCTGGCGGTGTAACCGAGCTGGAACACGATTTAGCGCTGACGCCGGTGGCGGCGGTTGAGCAGACGTTACTAAGCCACCGCCAGGCGTTTTTAGCCGCCGGTCTGGCAGATGACGTCTGGCAAAAAGTGCTGGCGCTGGTGGTACAGCCGGGGGTGGAATTTGATAACAGCAAGCTGCAGTTATTTAACGCCGATGCTGCAGCAGCGCTAAGCGGTTATATTGCACAGCAGCCACAACTGGTATTTGAGGCGCATTCTACCGATTATCAGTTACCGGAAGGCTATACCGGCTTAGTGAGCGGCCACTTTGCTATTTTAAAGGTCGGGCCGCAACTGACCTTTGCGCTGCGCGAAGCACTGCTGGCCCTGGCACATATTGAAAGCCTGCTGTTGCCGGCGGCTGAGTGCTCTGGTTTAGCGGCACAGTGCACTGCGCTGATGCAGCAGCAACCCGGTTATTGGCAGAGCTTTTATACTGACAGTACCGAGCAGGGCTGGCAGCTGCTGTACAGCTTTAGTGATCGTATTCGTTATTACTGGCCACAAACTGCATTGCAACAGGCGGTTAGCCGCTTACTAAGCAATTTAAACCGGCCGTTACCACTGCCGTTACTCAGCCAGTATCTGCCGCTGCAGTATCAGGCAGTGTTACGTGGCAAGCTGGACAATAATGGCGAAGCCTTATTGCTGGATAAAATAGACCAGGTGCTGGCGCATTACGCCAATGCCTGTGGCATGACTAAGACACAAGGAGCTGACGCTGATGTTAGCCACTGATTTGCCGGATGCACAGCTATTAGCCGACCCGGCGCAATTAGATCGCGCTGGTGCTACCTGGACGGCGCGCGAAATTTGCCAGCAGCCACGCCTATGGCAACAACTGGCGCAGCAACACCGCAGTTTTGCAACTGAGCTAGCCAACTGGCTGGCTCCACTGCTGGCCCAGCCGCAGCTACGTATTATTTTTACCGGCGCCGGCACCTCGGCTTACATTGGTGAGGCGCTGGCAGCGCATATTCAGCAACAACTGCCGCTGGCCGGGCAACGGGCAGAAGCAATAAGCACCACTGATATCGTCAGTCATCCGCAGCTGTACTTAGGCAGTAAGCAGCCAACCTTGCTGGTGTCTTACGGCCGGTCGGGCAATAGCCCGGAAAGTGTTGCAGCGGTGCAGCTGGCTGACCAGTTGTTACCAGACTGCCGGCATCTGCTGATCAGCTGCAATGCGCAAGGCCAATTGGCGCAATATGCGCAGCAGCACCCAGCCAACAGCCTGCTGTATTTAATGCCGGATGCGGCGCATGACCAAAGCTTTGCCATGACCAGCAGTTTCAGCTGCATGTATCTGGCGACGCTACTGACGTTTGCACCCGAGCAACAGGCACTGAACGGCAGTATCGCACTGGCGCAGCAGATCCTGGATACACGGCTTGATCAGATCCGCGCCCAGGCTTTACAGCCTTGCCAGCGGATGGTGTTTTTAGGGGCCGGCCCGCTCAAAGCCATAGCGCAGGAAGCGGCACTAAAATATCTGGAACTGACAGCCGGCCAGGTGCTGAGCAGCTTTGAGACGCCGCTGGGGTTTCGCCATGGCCCGAAATCACTGGTAAGCAGCAGCACGCAAATTTTGTTATTGCAGTCGTCAGACCGCTACAGCCAGCAGTACGATCTGGATTTACTGCGTGAACTGCAACAGGATAACCAGGCGCTGGCGATAGATGTGCTGGCGCAGCAACAGCTGGCGGCGGGCACGGCACTGGCCGATGTCTGGCTGGGCTTACCCTTTGTACTCTGGTGTCAGGCGCTGGCGTTTTACAAAGCGTTGCAACTGAACGTATCACCGGATAACCCTTGCCCCGGCGGCCAGGTAAACCGTGTGGTGCAGGGTGTCAGGCTGTATCCTTTTACGGAGTAACTGATGCATTACGGCTTGGATATAGGTGGCACCAAAATCGCGCTGACGGTATTTGCTGCTGACATGCAGCCGCTGCAAAGCTGGCGGCTGGCAACGCCAACCAACGACTATGCCGGCTTTTTGCAGACAGTGGTGGCGCAGGTTGAGCAGGCCGATCAGTTGTACGGCAATGGAGGCACGGTAGGCATCGCCTTACCGGGGGTGATCCGCTCTGATGGCACGGTGTTATCCAGTAATGTGCCTTGCCTGACTAATCAGCCGGTGGCGGCGGCGCTGACACAGCGGTTGCAGCGCCCGGTCGCCATTGGCAATGACTGTCGCTGTTTTGCCTTGTCTGAGGCGCTGCTGGGGGCAGGTAAAGGCCGGCGGCGGGTATTCGGCGCTATTGTTGGTACCGGTGCCGGTGGAGGTTTTTGTCTGGATGGCCAGCTGTATCAGGGCGCGTCTATGCTGGCCGGCGAATTTGGCCATCAGGGGCTGGCGGCTGCAGTAGTGCAGCAGTTTGCTTTGCCGTTGTTCCGCTGTGGCTGCGGCCTGATCGGTTGTGCCGAGCCTTATGTCTCCGGTAGCGGCCTGGCCAGGTTATATCAGCATTTTAGTGGCCAGCCCCAAGTGGATACCTATCAATGGCTGGCCGCGTACCGCCAGGCAGAGCCGGCGGCGCTCGCTACCTTTGCCTGTTATATCAGCGCGCTGGGTAGTGTGATGGCGGCGCAGATTTTAACCTTAGACCCGGATATTATCGTGCTGGGGGGCGGTTTGTCAGATATTCCCGAGCTGCTGCAGGCATTACCCGATGCCACAGCGCAGCATTTATTCCACGGTGCCGCTTTACCGCAGTTTGCCCGGGCAGAATTTGGTGCTGGCAGTGGCGTACGCGGTGCGGCGCTGCTGGGCCGGGCCTTATTTACAGGACAACAATATGTCAGCTGAAGCTTTGTGTCTGTACGCTGCTACCGTGCTGCTGCATGGCGAATTACAACAACATAAATATCTGCTGCTGCAAGATGGCATTATCCGCAAAATCAGCGATCAGCCACCGCCAGGCGTGCCGCTGCAGCGTCTGACTAGCGGTGTGCTGCTGCCGGGCTTTATTGATACCCAGGTCAATGGTGGTGGCGGTGTGTTGTTTAATCAGCAGCCGACGCTGGCGGCATTGCAGCAAATGATGCAGGCACATGCCCGCTTTGGCACTACTGCCATGCTGCCGACGGTGATTACCGATGATATTGAGGTGATGCGCCGCGCTGCCGGTGCTGTGGCGCAGGCAATACAGCAGGCAGTGCCCGGAATTATCGGCATTCATTTTGAAGGGCCGCATTTATCCACGCCAAAACGTGGTTGCCATCCGCCGCAGTATTTACGCGCGCTGACTGACGCTGAACTGGCATTGTATCAGCGCACCGATCTGGGCGTACGGCTGCTGACGGTAGCGCCGGAATGTATCAGCCCGTCGCAGATCACTCAGCTGGTGCAAAGTGGTGTACTGGTTAGTCTGGGCCATTCCAATGCGACGGCAGACATTGTTATGGCGGCGTTGGATGCCGGCGCCAGCGGCTTTACCCATTTATATAACGGTATGTCGGCGTTAACGTCGCGCGAGCCGGGCATGGTGGGGTGTGCGCTGGCCGACAGCCGCGCTTACTGTGGCATTATTTTAGACGGCGAGCATCTGCACCCGCTGGCGGCGCGCATAGCGCTTAATGCCAAAGGCGCAACGCGGTTAATGCTGGTAACCGATGCGATGTCACCGGTGGGCACCGACGAGCACGAGTTTGCTTTTTTTGATGGCGTTGTGCGGCGCAGCGGTATGAAACTGACCAATGCCCAGGGCTCATTGGCGGGTTCTGTGCTGGATATGGCCAGTGCGGTGCACTATGCCGCCAGTGAACTGGGTGCCGGCCTGGCTGTCGCAGTGCAAATGGCCAGCAGCACGCCGGCGGCTTTTATTGGCCACTCGGCGCTGCGCGGTGCTATTGCCGAAGGCTTTAACGCCGATTTGGTCTGGTTAAATGACGACGGTACAGTACAGGCCTGCTGGATAGCCGGCCACTTACAATAAGCGCAACAGCGCAACATAAACGGGGAACACTGATGTCAGAACGTCTATCGGAACAAGCGCTACCTGAGCGCAGTAGCTTATTGCCTATGCTGCTGATTGGCATTTTGTTTTTTGTCTTTGGTTTTGTCACCTGGCTAAACGGTGCCTTGATCCCGTTTTTAAAAATAGCCTGTCAGCTCAATGAGTTTCAGGCATTGCTGGTCGCCTTTGTGTTTTACATTGCCTATTTTGTTATGGCGCTGCCAATGTCGTCTTTGCTGACGCGCTTTGGCTATAAAAACAGTATGGTGATTGGCCTGGCAGTGATGAGTGCCGGTGCGGTGTTATTTGTACCGGCGGCGTTAACGACGCAGTTCAGCCTGTTTTTACTGGCGTTATTTGTGCTGGGCACCGGGCTGACGATACTGCAAACCGCCACTAACCCTTACATTGTCTGCATTGGCCCGCGCGAAAGTGCCGCTATGCGTATCAGCTGTATGGGCATTGTTAACAAAGGGGCCGGCTTTATTGTGCCGCTGTTGTTCAGTGCCTGGATCCTGACCGGTATGGACGCATACAGCAATGAAGCACTGGCGCGGCTTAGCAGCGACGAATTACAGCTGATGCTGACAGAGTTATCGCAGCGGCTGATTACGCCTTATTTGCTGATGACGGCTGTGTTGCTGGGGTTGATGGCCTTTGTCTGGTGGTCGCCACTGCCTGAACTGCAACTGGAAGCGCAGACTGAAGTAAGCAGTAACTGGCGTGCAGTACTGCGTTATCCGCAGGTGATGCTGGGTATGCTGACGTTATTTTGTTATGTCGGTGTCGAAGTGATTGCCGGCGACACCATCGGCTTATTTGGCCAAGGGCTGGGTGTCAGTCATTTTGGCAGCCTGACGTCCTATACCATGGCCTTTATGGTGCTGGGCTATGTGCTGGGCATACTGCTGATCCCGCGCTGGCTGACGCAGCAACAAGCCTTGCTGTTATCTGCACTGAGCGGTATCGGCTTTACCTGCGGCGTGCTGCTAAGCCCGGCAGACAGCCTGCAGCTGTCGCAAATTGTTATTGGCTGGACAGGGGCGCCGGCAGTGCCGGACCCGGTGTTTTATCTGGCGTTACTGGGGCTGGCTAATGCGCTGGTGTGGCCGGCGGTCTGGCCGCTGGCGCTGCAGGGGCTGGGGCGGCTTACGGCTACCGCGTCCGCGTTGCTGATTATGGGTATTGCCGGTGGTGCCGTGTTACCGCTGTTGTACGGCTGGCTGGCCGAAAGCGGCGACAGCCAGCATGCCTATTGGTTGCTGCTGCCGTGCTATGGCATGATTTTGTTTTACGCCGTCAAAGGCCACAAGATCCAGCGGTAGTGCTAACCGGCGTTGCCACCCTGTGTCAGGCGCGCCGGGTCCAGCAGCTGCTCAAGCTCAGCGCGGCTGTAGTGGGTGTGTTCCAGTGCCACCTCCAGCACCGGCCGCTGTTGCTGATAAGCCTGCTTGGCGATCTCGGCGGCCTTGGCGTAGCCAATCAGCGGGTTAAGTGCGGTAACCAGGATTGGATTGCGTGCCAGGGCTTTGCTGATGTTATCTTGCCGCACCGTAAAGCCGCTGATGGCCTGATCGGCCAGCGCCGTGCAGCCATTGGCGAGTAATGCAATACTCTGCAGTAAATTATTGGCAATCAGCGGCAGCATCACATTCAGCTCAAAGTTACCCGACTGGCCGGCCAGCGTAATGCTGCTGTCGTTACCGATCACCTGAGCGCAAATCATCGCCAGCGCTTCCGGGATCACCGGGTTGACTTTGCCCGGCATAATAGACGAGCCGGGTTGCAATGCCGGCAGCTCTATTTCACCCAGGCCAGCCAGCGGACCTGAGTTCATCCAGCGTAAATCACTAGTTATTTTCATCAGGCTGACCGCCAGGGTTTTCAGTGCACCTGAAGTAGCAACCGCCGTGTCTTGCGAGCCGATAGCGCTGAAGAAATTGTCTGCCGGGCGAAATGCCAGGCCGGTGTTATCGCTCAGCTGCCGGCAAAACGCCGCGGCAAAGCCCGGATCGGCATTAATGCCACTGCCGACCGCTGTACCGCCTTGCGCCAGTGCCAGCAATTGCCGCTGTTGCTGTTGTATATGTTGTTCAGCTTGTGCGAGCTGGGCCTGCCAGCCAGCCAGCACCTGGCCAAAACTGACTGGCATGGCATCCATTAAATGAGTGCGGCCGGTTTTAACAATATGGCCAATTTGCTGGTTTTTGCTTTGCAGTATGCGTTGTAAATGCTGCAGTGCCGGCAATAATTGCTGCTGCAATGCGATAGCCGCACTGACATGGATAGCGCTGGGGATCGTATCGTTACTGCTTTGCCCCAGATTAACATGGTCATTCGGGTGCACACTGTGGCCAAGCTGGCGACTGGCAAGGGTCGCCAGTACTTCATTGACATTCATATTGCTACTGGTACCCGAGCCGGTTTGAAAAATATCCAATGGGTATTGTTGCATATCGGTGCTGGCCAACTGGGCATCGGCAGCCTGAGCGATAGCCTGACTGATATCTGCTTCCAGTAAACCCAATTGCAGGTTAGCGGCCGCAGCGGCTTTTTTTATATGTAACAGTGCGCGGATAAAATCTGCCGGCAGCGTCTGGCCACTTAGCTGAAAATTTTGCACGGCGCGTTGAGTTTGCGCCTGATACAGCGCCTGTGCCGGTACCTGCAATTCGCCCATGCTGTCGCGTTCGGTTCTGTAGTTCATACTGGCCCCTGTGATTTTGCCAAAGCCTGTTATTAGTTGTATGTGCTTTATGGCCAAATTACCAGCGCAGCAGTGCGACAAAACTGCGGTTAAACAGGCTGAAAATAAGGCAGCTCAAGGCTTGGCACTGCCGGCATCAATAGACTTTTTCAGCGGATAACGGTATAACTAGCGGCAATGAACAGCGACAAACTGAATTTTTGCCCTTCTGTGTTACAACAGCTGGATTTCATCTATGCTTAGCTAACTGCCCATGGATATCAATAACTTAAATAGGTAGTAGCAAAGGGGCTGTAATATAATCAGTCTGCTTTTTTAAAAAGGAAACGCGACAGCTATGACACTTCTGTGGATATTACTTCTGCCGCTGTTAGGAACTCTGGTTCCGCTGCTGACGGCCAAATGGAACCGCAGCGCCTGCGCACTGGCTACGGCTTTACCGCCGGCCTTTGCCCTGATGTTGTTAATGTATCACTCGTCGGCGTTACTGGCAGGCGAAACGCTGCAGTTTGTCCGGCAATGGGCCCCGGTGCTGGGGTTGCAGTTACATATCCGCATTGATGGCCTGGCCTTTTTATTTGCGCTTCTGATCCTCGGCATTGGCCTGCTGATTATTCTGTACGCCCGTTATTACCTGTCTGAGCGCGATTCGATGGCGCGTTTTTATGCCTATCTGATGCTGTTTATGACCGCGATGCTGGGCATAGTGTTGTCCGGCAATTTGCTGCAGCTTTGGCTGTTTTGGGAGCTGACCAGTGTCAGCTCGTTTTTGCTGATCAGTTTCTGGTGGCACAAAAGCGAAGCCCGTCGCGGTGCGCGGATGGCTCTGACCGTTACCGGTGCCGGTGGTTTGGCGTTGCTGGCAGCATTTTTGCTGACCGGGCAAATTGTCGGCAGTTATGAGCTGGACCAGGTGCTGGCCAGTGCAGAGCTGATCCAACAGCACAGCTTGTATCCGCTGTTGTTAGTGCTGTTTTTGCTTGGCTGTTTTACCAAGTCGGCGCAGTTTCCGTTTCATTTCTGGCTACCAAATGCGATGGCAGCGCCTACGCCGGTAAGTGCTTACTTACATTCGGCAACCATGGTAAAAGCCGGCATCTTTTTGCTGGCGCGGTTTTATCCGGCGTTGTCCGGCACCGAACTCTGGTTTGTGCTGGTCAGTGTCACCGGCCTGGCAACCTTACTAATTGGCGCCTATCTGGCGCTGTTTAAACACGACTTAAAAGGCTTGCTGGCATATTCCACCATTAGCCATTTGGGCCTGATTACCTTGCTGTTTGGTATGGGCACTGATTTGGCTGCGGTAGCCGGCGTGTTTCATATTATTAACCACGCTACCTTTAAAGCATCATTATTTATGGCCGCCGGCATTATTGACCATGAGTCGGGCTCGCGCGATATGCGCAAACTGAATGGTTTGTGGCAGTTTATGCCGATCACCGCTACGCTGGCGATGGTGGCCGCGGCGGCAATGGCCGGGGTGCCGTTGCTCAACGGCTTCTTATCCAAAGAAATGTTTTTTGCCGAAACGCTGCACCAGCATCTGCTTGGTTCGATATCCTGGGTAATACCGGTGCTGGCAACGGTGGCGGCAGTGTTTTCTGTCGCGTATTCGATGCGCTTTATTCATGATGTATTTTTTAATGGCCAGCCAAAAGGCCTGACCAAGACACCGCATGAACCGCCGCGCTATATGCGGGTGCCGGTAGAGGTGCTGGTGGCGCTGTGTATTCTGGTGGGTATTTTCCCTGGCTATCTGATAGGCGATTTATTGCATGCTGCCTCGCTGGCGGTATTGGCTGGTGAAGTGCCAGAGTACAGCCTGTCAATCTGGCACGGTTTAAACCTGCCATTGCTAATGAGTGTGCTGGCGCTGGCCGGCGGCACCTTGATTTATGTCAACCGTAAACACTTGTTTGACTTCCAGAATACCTTGCCGGAAATGGATGCGCTAAACAGCTTTGAGCGGCTGGTAAAGCAGTTTGCCGCCCGTTGCGCCAGGTTATACGGTTTTATTGATAACGGCTCTTTGCAGCGTTATATGACCCTGGTATTGCTGAGCTTTGTGATACTTGCCGGTACGCCGCTGACTAATCTTGCGGTGTTATGGGGCGGTAGAGAAGAATTGCCACTTGATGCGGTTAACGTTACCGGGGCGCTAATGCTGCTGATCGCAGCTTTTGCCACTGTGGTTTGGCACCGCAAACGCGTGGTTGCCTTGTTAATGATCTCAGTAGTAGGGCTGATGGTTTCTATTGCCTTTACCCGCTTTTCCGCGCCGGATCTGGCGCTTACCCAGCTGTCGGTCGAAGTGGTTACCATTATTTTGTTGATGCTGGCGCTGTTTTTTCTGCCGCATAAAACGCCAAAGCAATCTGAAGCGTCACGTGTGGTGCGTGATGTCAGCATAGCCGGCATGGTTGGCGTGGTGATTGGCAGCCTGAGCTATGCCCTGATGACCCGGCCGTTAAGTTCGATTTCGGATTTCTTTATCGCCAATGCCAAAACCGGAGGCGGCGGTACTAATGTGGTGAACGTGATCCTGGTCGATTTCCGTGGCTTTGATACGCTAGGCGAAATTACCGTACTGGGTATTGCCTCGTTGGGGATCTTTAAATTGCTGACGCGGATCCCGCTGTTTAAACCCAGCAGTGACGGCGATGGCCGGCCCTGGGCACTGGAGCGGCATTCTTTATTACTGTCTACCGTGTCGCAAAGCCTGCTGCCACTGGCTGTGATGGTATCAATATATATCTTTTTCCGAGGCCACAATTTACCCGGAGGTGGTTTTATTGCCGGCCTGGTTACCGCGGTCGCCATTATTTTGCAATATATTGCCCAGGGCGTAGATTGGGTGAAAGCGCGGATGAATGTTGAATATCAGCGGGTTGTCGCGGTTGGCTTGTTAATCGCTCTGCTAACCGGCGCCGCCAGCTGGCTGTTTAACCGGCCGTTTTTAACCTCCTGGTTCGACTATTTTGATGTGCCCGTGCTGGGCAAGCTTGAGCTGGCCAGTGCTATAGCCTTTGATTTGGGGGTTTATGTCACAGTAGTGGGCTCGACGTTACTGATCCTGGCGAGTCTGGGTAAGATGACCACCTCGCACCGGCCGGTACATAAGGAGACGATTTAATGGAAACGCTGGTTGCCTGTTGTATTGGTTTTCTGACCGCGTGCGGCATTTTTCTGATGTTGCGAGGCCGCACCTTTCCGGTAATGCTGGGGCTGACGATGCTGTCTTATGCGGTAAATTTATTTATTTTTACCTCGGGCCGTTTAACGCTGCGCGGTGCTGCCGTGCTGGGCACCAGTGAGCATTATGCTGACCCTTTGCCTCAAGCGCTGGTGTTAACCGCCATTGTAATTGGTTTTGCCATGACGGCGTTTCTGGTGATTTTGGCTATCCGGGCAAGGGCCGATCTGGGCAATGATCATGTCGACGGTAAGCTACCCGATGCAGACAGCTTTAAGAAGGAGAGTCGTTGATGTGGCATCTTATTACGGCACCAATACTGCTGCCGATGCTAACGGCCATCATAATAATGTTACCGCCGGTACACTATTCGCCAATGCGCCGGCGCTGGATCAGCATGATATCCAGCGCTATTCAGCTCGTTCTGGCGGTGGTGCTGTTAATGCAGGTGCAGCAACAAGGCTTATTGCACTATGCCATAGGTAACTGGCAGGCCCCGTTTGGCATTATTCTGGTCGCTGATACATTGTCGGTGGTACTGGTGTGCTTAACGTCTTTTCTGGCGTTGGGGGCGATTTGTTACGGTAGCGCCGGTGAGGACGAAAAAGGCTCGTTCTTTCACCCGTTATTTCAGTTTCAGTTGATGGGCATTAACGGTGCCTTCTTAACCGGTGATTTATTTAACCTGTTTGTGTTTTTTGAAGTACTGCTGATAGCGTCATACGCCCTGTTAATTCATGCCGGCGGTAAAAACAAAACTAAAGCTGCTGTGCATTATGTAGTGTTAAATCTGACTGGTTCAGCCATCTTTTTGTTTGCGCTGGCAGTACTGTACGGCACCTTAGGTACGCTGAATATAGCGGATATGGCGCTGAAAGTGGCGGCCTTGCCAGAGCAGGACCTGATGCTGGTGAAATCCGGCGGCCTAATGTTAATGATAGTGTTTGCCTTAAAAGCGGCGGTATTACCGCTGCAATTCTGGTTGCCGGCGACCTATGCCTCGGCGTCGGCACCCGTGGCGGCATTGTTTGCGGTGATGACAAAAATTGGCGTATACGCGCTACTGCGGGTTTATACCACGATTTTTGGTGATACAGCCGGTGAGCTCAGCGGTATTGCCGATAACTGGCTATTGATAGCCGGCCTGGCGACGATAGCGCTGGGTGCTGTTGGTGTGCTGGCCAGCCCGGATTTTCGCCGTTTAGTTGCCAATCTGGTGCTGGTATCGGTCGGTACTCTGGTCGCGCTGGTAGCACTTAATACCCCGCAGTCTGCGGCGGCGGCACTGTATTACACTGTGCACTCTACGCTGGTTACCGGCGCCTTGTTTTTAGTGGCCGACCTGATAGCCAGTCAGCGCGGTAAAGCGGCCGACCGGCTGGTATCAGGACGGCGTGTCGCGCAACCGGTGTTACTGGGTGTGATGTTTATGCTGGCTGCACTGAGTGTGGCAGGCCTGCCGCCTATGTCTGGCTTTATCGGCAAGCTGATGTTGCTGCAAGCTGTACAGCAACCTTTGCAACAAATGTGGATTTGGAGTCTGGTGTTGCTTAGCAGTCTGATGGTTATAGTGGGCTTATCCCGTGCCGGCAGTAGTTTGTTCTGGCGGGTAAGTGGTAATGATTGCGGCACAGAAAAGGCCGAGCCGTTGCAAATATTTGCCGTGTGCTGGCTACTGGCAGCCAGCCCGTTACTGGTTATTTTTGCCGGCCCGTTAACAGAGCTGGCACAACAGGCGGCAGTGCAGCTGCATGATGTCAGCTCGGCGGTGAACCTTATTATTGCGCCAGCTAACACAGGGAGTGCACCATGAGACTAACGCCAAAGTTTCGCTGGTTACCGACACCTTATCGCAGTGTTTTGCTGTTTGTGGTTTGGTTATTGTTGAACCAAAGCGTAGAAGCGGTACATCTGTTTTTTGGTGCTCTGTTGGCGGTAGTTATACCGTTACTGACGTTGCGCTTTCGTGATCCGCAACCGCTGATTGAGCGGCCGGTACTGGCACTGCGCTACATTTTGCGGGTGTTTGGCGACATCATTACCGCTAATGCGCAGGTGGCAGTGTTGATCCTGGGGCCAAAGCGCCGGCTTAACCCTGCCTTTGTCCGGGTGCCACTCGATTTAAACCATGAATTACCCATAACTATTCTGGCCAGCACCGTATCGATGACACCGGGCACGGTAAGTGCGGAGGTGTATCCGGCATTGGAAAGCCTGGCTGAAGGCGAACCGATGCCGCAACGCTGGTTGCTGATCCATGTATTGAATCTGACTGACGAGGCTGAGTTGATTAATTCAATTAAACAGCGTTATGAGGCGCCGCTGAAGGAGATATTCCAATGCTAGATAAGGTGATAATGGCGGTATTTGTGATGATCAGTATCGCCTTGCTGCTAAACCTGTGGCGACTGCTGCGCGGCCCCAGCCTGCCGGATCGTATTTTGGCGCTGGATACCATGTACATTAACAGCATAGCGCTGATTATTTTATACGGCCTGTTGATGGGGTCGCCCTTGTATTTTGAAGCGGCTTTGCTGATCGCGATGTTGGGCTTTGTCAGTACCGTAGCTGTGTGTAAGTTTTTGTTACGCGGCGATATTATCGAGTAGGAGGCTAAGATGCAGCATTGGATTGAGTGGGCGGTAGCGTTTTTTCTGTTGTTGGGTGGCAGCTTTGTGCTGATAGGTTCTATTGGCTTAACCCGGATGCCGGATTTTTTTATGCGCCTGCATGGCCCGACTAAAGCTACCACGCTGGGTATGGGTGGCATACTGCTGGGGTCAATTTTCTATTTTAGTTTAAGCGGTGGCGTCAGTGTGCATGAGCTATTGATTACTATTTTCTTACTGATCACGGCACCCATAAGCGCGCATATGCTGATAAAAACTGCCTTGCATCATAAGCTGAAAAGCATTGATAAAACCCTTGGCCGGGACAATATAGCTGCTGACAAGCGCAAACAGGCCAGGCCGGAACCGTTACCCTGACTGCGGCTGCTCTTCGTCAAAGCCGTTGCGGATCAGTGTAGCGACGGCTTGCAGAGCCTGCTCGCCATCGTCGCCCTCAGTAATAACTTGCAGCGTTTTACCTTTGCTGCTTGCCAGCATTAACAGCGCCAAAACACTGCTGGCGTCTGCGGTTTTACCTTCCTGATGCAATTCAATGCGGGCGTTAAACTGCTGACACAGCTGTGCCAGTTTCGTTGCTGCCCGGGCATGTAATCCCAGCTGGTTGACGATGGTTACATCAGTGCAGTATTTCATGCTGAGTTAGCTCTTTTGATGATGCCGGGCCAGCTCGCGGTGGCGCAGCTGCACGTCTTCACGTGTATTGCGGTAACTCTCGGCCAGGCTCTCAACCATATAGACAGAGCGGTGCTGGCCACCGGTGCAGCCGATGGCGATAGTCAGGTAACTGCGGTTATTGCGCTCCAAATGCGGTAACCAGCTGCTGATAAAGCTGTTGATATGCCAAATGTATTTGGCAACTACCGGCTGTGCGGCCAGATAGTCTTTTACCGGTTGGTCCAGGCCACTAAGCGGTTTTAAATCCGGTTCCCAGTGTGGGTTAGGTAAAAAGCGGGCGTCAAACACAAAGTCGGCATCTTTGGGGATGCCATATTTAAAGCCAAAAGATTCGAATAATATCACCAGCCGGCCGCTTTTTTGGCCCAGGATGCGTTCGCGCAGCTGCTCGGCCAGTTGGTGCACGTTTAAATCTGTGGTGTCGATATACAGATCTGCGCGGCTGGAGATGGGGTCCAGTAGTTGTTGCTCGCGCGATATGGCTTCGTCCAGTGACATAGCCTGGTGTGACAGCGGATGCAGACGCCGGGTTTCGCTAAAGCGTTTAATTAAACTGGCGTGATCGGCGTCCAGATATAATATTGTCAGCTCAAGTTTGCGTGGCAGATAAGACAGAATTTCGGCCAGTTCATCAGGATCTTGTGGCAGGTTACGCACATCAATGCTTACGGCGACACGCTCATACTGCCCCATCACGGTGGTAGCCAGAGTCGGCAGCAAGTTGACCGGAATATTGTCAACACAGTAGTAGCCGAGGTCTTCCATTACCCTTAAGGCAACAGATTTGCCGGAGCCGGAGCGACCACTGACTACCAGTAATTTCATGTGCTGCTGTCCATAGTGCTGTAATCCAGTAGTAATTGGTATAACTGCTGGTTAGTTTCGGCGTGGCGGATTTTTTTGGTCAACTCTTTCTGGCTAAGTAGCCGGGCAATAGCGGCCAACGTACTCAGGTGCGCCTGACACTGCTGTTCCGGAATTAAAATAGCGCAGAAGATATCCACCGGCTGGTTGTCGATAGCGTCAAACGGAATAGTTTCTTTACTGACAACAAATACCAGTTTCGGCTCGGTTACATTTTTCAGCTTGCCGTGCGGTATAGCGATACCGCCACCGATCCCGGTTGACCCCAGCTTTTCGCGGGTCGTCAAGGCCTCTAATATGCTGTACTCGGCAATATCAGGTAATTGCTGGTGCGCCAGTTCGGCTATATATTCCAGTATGCGTTTTTTGCTGTTAAAAAGAACTGCACTTTTAGTGCAGTTCTCGGCAAGCATTGAGCTTAAATTCATCATGGCCAAATCAGTGTCGGGAAATTTTCTCTTTATGCTTGATTACCTGGCGATCCAGTTTATCAATCAGCTGGTCAATCGCAGCATACATATTTTCATCTTCAGAGACTGCAAATACTTCGCCGCCATTCAAATGCAGCTTGGCCTCAGCAATCTGCTTTAATTTTTCCACGTTTAGGATCACATGTACATTATTTATATGATCGAAATGCCGTTCCAGTTTGGCAAATTTGCTGTCAACGTATTCTCTTAAGGCTGTGGTAATTTCAACATGGCGACCGGTAAGATTGATTTGCATAGACATATTCCTTCTTTTAGGCTTATTTACAGCAAGGTCTTGCGTTGATTTGACGGCGGTATAAACAGGGATTCGCGGTACTTGGCAATAGTACGCCGCGCTACGTTGATACCTTGCTCCAGCAGAATGTCGGCCATTTTGCTGTCACTGAGCGGTTTGGCCGGATTCTCCGCCGCCACTAATTTCTTGATAAAGGCCCTTATTGCGGTAGACGAGCATTCGCCACCACTTTCTGTACTAACGTGACTGGAAAAAAAGAACTTAAGTTCAAAAATACCCCTGGGTGTATGCATATATTTTTGCGTTGTTACCCTGGAAATGGTTGATTCATGCATGCCAACCATCTCGGCTACGTCATTCAGCACCATAGGTTTCATGGCCTCTTCACCATGTTCAAAAAAAGCTTGCTGCTGTTGCACGATGCAGTTGGTTACTTTTAACAGGGTTTCGTTGCGGCTCTCCAGACTCTTTAAAAACCATTTTGCCTCCTGCAAATGAGAACGGATAAACTGGCTGTCAGCACTGCTTTTAGCCGTGCGTGACATTGCCGCATATTGTTGGTTTATCCGCACTTTGGGCATGGCGTCCGGGTTTAACTCGACCTGCCAGCGGCCTTTTACTTTCATTACGCTGACATCTGGGATCACGTACTGCTGCTCTTCCCGGATCACATCAGCGCCGGGGCGCGGATTCAGTGAATGAATAAGCCGCATCACTTCTTTCAGCTCATCCTCTTTCAGTTTAGTCACCCGCATTAAAGAACGAAAGTCGCGGTTAGCTAAAAGTTCTGTGTGATCGCGGATCAGGCTTTGCGCGGCAGCTAAAAATGGCGTGTCAGGGCTAAACTGGCGTAATTGTACTAACAGGCACTCCTGCACAGAGCGGGCACCAACGCCTACCGGATCAAACAGTTGGATGCGTTTGATGACGGCTTCTACTTCGTCAGCTTCAACATCAACCAGGCCCAGTGATTCAAGAATTTCCTCGCAGCTGATGGTAAGCAGACCATTGTCATCTATCGCTTCAATAATAATTTCTGCAATAGCGCGGTCGGTTTCTGAAAAAGGTGTCAGCTGCATCTGCCAACGCAGATAGTCACGCAGGGTTTCACTGGTTTCGCCCTGATACAGGCTATCGTCATCGCCGGCTGCATTACCGGCGCTGACTGGCGCTGCACTGACTAAATCATCCCAGTTGTTGTCCAGCGGCAGATCTTCGCTGATATTCTGCTCAGACATCGATTCACTGGTATCGGGCTCTGCCGGCTCGGCTTGATCATCAGAGCGACTGTCAGCCTGGTTGTCCGTAGTGTCGTGCTGTAATTCTGCGGCGCTCGCTGGTTCAGCATCAAAGCTGTCGTACTCATCTTCAGCTTCCAGCAAAGGGTTCGCATCCAGCGCTTCCTGAATTTCCTGTTGCAATTCTATGGTCGACAACTGTAACAGGCGGATTGCCTGCTGCAGCTGGGGTGTCATAGTAAGTTGCTGTCCTAAGCGAAGTTGCAAAGAGGGCTTCATCTACTTCTACTGTGCTCCTGATTTAGCGCGGGCAGGTTTTTGCTAACTATAGCCTGAATTGCTCGCCAAGGTATACATCCCTTACTTTCTGATTTGCCAGAACTTCCTGTGGGGCACCGGAAGCTATCAGCTCCCCATGGCTAACAATGTAGGCTATTTCGCAGACATCAAGGGTTTCGCGGACATTATGGTCGGTAATGAGCACACCAATGCCGCGTTGGCACAGATGCTGAATTATTTTTTTTATGTCGAGTACCGAGATCGGATCGACACCGGCGAAAGGCTCATCCAGTAGAATAAACGCCGGGTTGGCGGCCAGCGCGCGGGCAATTTCAACGCGCCGGCGTTCACCACCTGACAGGCTCATGCCGAGGCTGTATTTTATGTGGCCAATATGAAACTCTTCTAACAGATCGTCAGCGATTTCTTCGCGTCTGGTACGGCTTAAATCTTTGCGGGTCTGTAATATCGCCAGTAAATTTTCATGCACGGTAAGTTTGCGGAAAATTGAGCTTTCCTGCGGCAGATAGCCGATACCCTGGCGCGCCCGCGCGTGTATCGGGTCGAAAGTGATATCCTGATTGTTTAGCGTGATCTGGCCCTTGTCGCTTGGCACCAGGCCGACAATCATGTAGAAAGTGGTGGTTTTACCTGCACCGTTAGGGCCTAAAAGCCCAACGATTTGCCCGGCGTTGACTTCCAGACTGACATCTTTAACAACTTGCCGGCCTTTGTAGCTTTTGGCCAGGTGCGAGGCGACTAACTTCATGGTTGTTTGTCTTCCTCAGGTGTAATAATGGTGGTGACCCGTCGCGAACTGTCGCTGACAGCATTAATTTCCTGGGTTTCTACATTGTATTTTATCGCTGAGGCTTTAACCACGCTGCCACTTTGCGCCAGTTCAGCATCGCCGTTCAGCATCAGAGTGCGGTTGGCCGGTTCGTAGCGCATTTCACTGGCGAAGGCATTAACGACTTTGCCGTCTTCCAGCTGTTGGCTGTATTTCACCGGGCTGCCGCTGACAGTGTATACTTCTTTGCCTTTACCTGCACTGATGTCTATTTCCAGCGCATCGGCATGTATACGAATTGCACCCTGCGTGATAATGACATTCTCACTGTATGTCGCCACATTGCCTTTTTGTGATAATAAGTTGTCCGCACTTATTTCGATTTGCTTTGCGAAGTCCGGGGCAGCTATTGCAGCAGATTGAAGCATTAACGCCAGCAGCGCATATAGAAATTTATTGTTCATTTATGTATACCGTTTCATGGTGTTGCAACAATTTAAATGAGCGATTGATTAAATCAGCATTAATTCCGATGCCTTTAATTTCAAAGCCTTTTCCTGAAATTAATACCGGCAGGTTATTTTGCAACCGGTTGTCCGGGAATAACATTTCCAGACTCTCTGTTTCTAAGCTGTCAAACAGCTGCTCCTGCGATAAACTTTTAATCCGCACTTGTTGTTCGAGGATAACTTTGTCCTGCACAAACCAGACGGCATACTCACTGCTGGCCTGCCAGTCGGGCTGATGTTGTTCGTTATACAGGGTATACACCGGCTTTTCAAATTGCATAAAACCAAGCTGTTCAAAATGCTCCAGCCGCTGCGCACTGACGACATCAGCCTGATAACCGTCAGTGTTGTAGAGCCGCCGGGTAATATTGAGTGCGATGTAATCGGGTAGCAGTTCCTGATCGGTTTGCAGCGCCGCTTCGTCATTTTGCGGGTTAAACCACAGATAGCCTGCAATGCTAGCCAGCAATAACACCACGGGTAACAGAAGTTTTCTCATGTGCTGCTTCCATCAAACAGGCCAAATTGCTGTTGGCTTATCAGCAATAGATCGCATAACTCTCTGACGGCACCGTATCCGCCTGGCAAGCTGGTTATGTAGCCAGCCTGGCGCACCAGGTAGGGGTGGGCATCTTTCACTGCGACAGCTAAGCCACAATGTTGCATAACTGCCCAATCTGCCAGGTCATCGCCGATATAGGCAACGTCTTTGGCATTAAGTTGCAGTTTGACTAACAGTTCGTTAAAGGCCGCAACTTTGTTTTCCTGCCCCTGATAGATGTGGCTTACCGTTAGCGCTGTCATGCGTTTTTGTACTATGGCAGAGCGCCGGCCGGTTATTACCGCTACTTCTATGCCGGCTTGCCGTATGGCTTTAATACCGTAGCCATCACGGGTGTGAAATGCTTTTAGCTCTTCGCCATTGTTGCCAAGGTAAATGCGACCATCGGAAAATACCCCGTCAATATCGCAAATTAGCAGCCGTATGCGGCTGGCGCTTTGCAACACTTCGTCTGACACGGTTTGATACAGTTGGTTAAACAATGACATTTACAGTACTCCGGCACGCAGCAGGTCGTGCATGTTCATTGCACCAACCGGCTGGTTATTGTCATCGACAATAATCAGGCCATTAATTTTTTTCTGCTGCATGATCTGCAGTGCTTCGGCGGCTAACATTTGGCCATGTGCCGTGATGCAATTGCGCGTCATGACTTCGGCAATGCTGTTGCTGTGAATATCAAAACGTTGATCCAGGATGCGACGCAGATCGCCATCGGTAAAAATACCGCTTAGTGCGCCACTGTCGTCTACCACTGCGGTCATGCCAAGGCCTTTTTTTGATATTTCCAGCAGGGCATCTTTAATGCTGGCAAGCTGGTTTATCACCGGTACCTGTTCATCACGATGCATCACATCATCAAGCCGTAACAGTAGTTTACGGCCCAGGCTGCCGCCAGGGTGCGACAGGGCAAAATCTTCCGCGGAGAAGCCGCGGGCTTCAAGCAATGCAACGGCAACAGCGTCGCCCATCGCCAGTGTAGCGGTAGTGCTGGCGGTCGGTGCCAGGCCAAGTGGGCAGGCTTCCTGCTCAACTTTAACGCAAAGGTGGGCATCAGCCAGCTTGGCCAGCGTTGAAGCGGGATTACCGGTCATGCTTATTAACTTAATGCCTAACCGTTTAATTAACGGCACTATTGTTAAGACTTCAGCGGTTTCGCCAGAATTAGAAATGGCGATAACAACATCGTCTACCGACAACATGCCCAGATCACCATGGCTGGCTTCACCAGGATGAACAAAAAATGCCGGTGTGCCGGTTGATGCCAACGTGGCAGCAATTTTACTGCCGATGTGGCCGGACTTACCCATACCGGTGACAATGGTTTTGCCTTTGCTGGCAAAAATTAACTGGCAAGCCAGATTGAAGTCATCGTTCAGGTATTGCGCCAGTTGTGCGACGGCAGTGGCTTCTATTTTTAGCACTTCTGCGGCACGTAAGCGAAAATCAACCATTGTATCGTCCTTAACTGCTTAAACTGTAACCGACTGAAATAACAGGTATTGATAGCCGACAAAGCCGGCTAGCAGCAAGGCACCTTCGTATCGGTTTATCCGTTGCACCCGTCCCAGACGCGCTGACATTAACAACATCAGTACGGTAGCGCCAAGCATAACGTAGATATCCCGCCCTGCGGCTGCCGGATCGAGCATTCCCGGGCCAATTACGGCACCTAAACCCAGCACTGCCAGAATATTAAAGATATTTGAGCCAATAATATTACCCAATGCTAAATCGTCTTCGCCTTTAATAATGCCTATCACACTGGCTGCAAGCTCCGGCAGACTGGTACCGATAGCGATAATCGTCAGGCCAATAATTAAATCACTGACACCGGCAATGCGGGCTATGGTAATAGCGCCATGTACCAGTAACTGCGAACTGGCCAGTAGCAGTATCAGCCCTGTCACCAGCCACAATATACTCCGGGCTTTAGAGGTCGGCTGCGGCATTTCAGCGTCAATTTCGGCGATTAGCGGATCATTGTTGTCAGTGTGCCGGGCCAGATAGATTAGCAACACAATAAAGCCAGCGAAGGCAGCAAGTAAAATTATGCCTTCAGTGCGGGTTAAGCTGCTGTCTGAGATAAACCAGGCACCGAGCAGGCTAAAAACAATCAGTAACGGGTATTCGCGTTTAAGCGTAATAGAAGAAACGGCAATGGGTTTAAGCAGGGCTGCTGCACCTATAACCAGTAAGACATTGATAATATTTGATCCCAGGGCATTGCCAACTGAGGTATCAATATAACCCTGCCAGGCGGCGCTGGACGAGACCAGCATTTCTGGCGCAGAAGAGCCCATAGCCACTATTGTAAGCCCGACAATCATTGGCGAAATGCCAAGAGTACGGGCTAAAGAGGAAGCGCCATAGACGAAACGATCTGCGCTCCAAATAAGCAGGATCAGACCAACGATAACAAAAATGCCAGCTAATAGCAGAGGGGACAAGGCTAAAATCCTCGTAAGCCAATTGAAAACAGGCGTATTTTCCTGCTTATCGCCAACAATTGCAAAAAAAGCTGCGTTTTTACCCTTCGTCTGATTTTTTGCACAGTTTGTTACGATTTTTTGTAACGACTTTAGTCGCTCAGGCGTTTACAATAAAACAACTTTGTCGCTGGCGCATTGAAAACATACAAGGTTGTATGTATATTGCGCGGGAAATCAGGCAACGCCAGCTAACAGGCGGAGAATGGAAATTTGACAGATATATTAGTGGATATTCAGCACCTGACGTTTAAACGCGGCGACAGAACCATTTACCGCGACCTGAATATGCAGTTTCAACGCGGTAAAGTGACGGCCATTATGGGCCCGAGTGGCATAGGTAAAACGACCTTGCTGCGCTTAATAGGCGGACAGCTTAAACCGGATCAGGGACATATTTTTGTTGCCGGACAGGATGTGCCGGCGTTGTCACGTTCGGCACTTTATCAGTTGCGTAAACGGATGAGCATGTTATTTCAAAGCGGCGCACTGTTTACCGAGATGTCGGTATTCGACAATGTGGCATTTCCGATCCGCGAGCATACCAGGTTACCTGAGTCTTTAATTCGTCTGATTGTATTAATGAAACTCGAAGCGGTGGGTTTGCGGGGGGCCCGTGATTTAATGCCGGCCGAGTTGTCAGGTGGCATGGCTCGGCGTGCTGCCCTGGCCCGCGCCATAGCGCTGGACCCTGAACTGATAATGTATGACGAGCCTTTTGCCGGACAGGATCCGATATCAATGGGCGTGATTGTCCGTTTGATTCGTTCTTTGAACAATGCCTTGGGTCTCACTTCAGTAGTGGTGTCGCATGATGTTACCGAGGTGATGAGCATTGCCGATTACGTCTATGTTGTGGCAGAGCAAACTGTAATAGGCCAGGGTACGCCAGACGAGTTACGGGCCAGCCCTTCACCTTTGGTGCAACAATTTCTGCAAGGTGAGGCCGATGGTGCTGTGCCGTTTCATTTTAAAGCGGCGCCTTATGCCGAAGAACTGATGGAGCTGGTACCGTGATAACGGATAAATTGCAAAAACTCGGTGCAACAACCATCAGTACCGTTACTGGCTTTGGCCGTGCCGGTATTATGTTATTTGGTGCCCTGCTCGGAAAACCCGACCTGCGCCGCGGCTTACCCTTATTGATCAAGCAGCTGTATGTTGTCGGGGTGATGTCGTTATTGATAATTCTGGTGTCAGGCTTATTTATCGGCATGGTACTGGCGTTACAAGGCTATACCGTGCTGGTGAAATTTGGCGCTGAACAAATGCTCGGCCCGCTGGTCGCACTTAGCCTGTTACGTGAATTAGGGCCTGTCGTGACCGCCTTATTATTTGCCGGCCGGGCCGGCAGTGCTTTGACGGCGGAAATTGGTTTGATGAAAGCCACAGAGCAATTGTCCAGTATGGAGATGATGGCAGTTGACCCGTTGCGTCGTATTATTGCACCGCGATTTTGGGCCGGCGTAATCAGCATGCCGTTGCTGGCATTGATATTTACCGCCGTTGGTATTTTAGGCGGACACCTGGTGGGGGTTGACTGGCTGGGTGTTGACGGTGGCGGCTACTGGTCGGCGATGCAAGCCAATGTTGACCTGTATGAAGATGTAATAAATGGTGTCATTAAGAGTGCAGTATTTGCACTGATCGTGATTTGGATTGCTCTGCATAAGGGCTATGATGCGGTACCGACATCTGAAGGCATCAGCACAGCGACCACACAAACTGTGGTGACTGCATCATTGGCCGTATTGGGCTTTGACTTTGTTTTAACAGCATTAATGTTTGGTGGATAATATGACCACGCGGAAAATTGAAATATTGGTTGGCGCTTTTATCGTTTTGGCTGTGGCAGCATTTTTGATGTTGTCGCTAAAAGTAGCCAATAGTGGCCTGGGGGGCGGCAGTGAAACTTATCAGTTGCATGCCAAATTTGAAAATATAGGTGGTTTAAAAGTGCGCTCGCCAGTGAAAGTGGGCGGTGTAGTAGTTGGGCGGGTAACGGCTATAGCGCTTGATACAACGTACTATACGCCGATAGTCACGTTAGAAATAAACAAGAATTACAATAACTTCCCGGAAACCAGCAGCCTGGCAATTCTAACTTCTGGTCTATTAGGTGAGCAGTATCTGGGATTACAGCCGGGTTTTATCGATGAGACCGTTGATATTCTGGCGAATGGTGACTACATCGAAGACACGAAGTCGGCTCTGGTACTGGAAGAGTTGATTGGCCAATTCTTATTTAACCGTGGAAACTGATAAATGAAATTCTATGCCATGCTATTGTCAGCCGTAATGGCTGTAAGTTCTGTAACGGCGCAAGCAGCGGATACGCCAACTTATAGTGATCCCTATAAAATGATGGAAGTAGTGGCGGATAATACTTTTAGCCGCATTGCCCGTGATCAGCAAAAAATTGTCGCCGACCCGGAAGTATTACGGCAAATTGTTAACGAAGAACTCGTGCCTTACATTGACAGCCGCTATGCCGCTTTGCGTGTCATTGGTACCAGTGCAGATTTAAAGAATACGCCACGTGAGGAATTGTTGGCCTTTGTCGATGCGTTTCAGAGTTATATGATCTCAACTTACGCCGGTGTATTTACGCAATACAGCGATCAAAAGGTGATTATCGAACCTGCCCGGGCGATAGATAATCAGAAAATTATTACCATAAAAACCCGTGTGATTGACCCGGGTAAGCCTGACATTAATATTGAATTTAAGCTGCGCCGTGGCCGTGACAGTGAAAACTGGCTGGTGTTTGATATGGTGGCAGAAGGTATCTCTTTGCTGGACAGTAAACGTGCGGAATTTGGTAACCTGATCCGCCAACAGGGTCTGAATAATGTTACCCAGATCCTGCTGGAAAAAGCTAAGGCACCTATTTCTAAGCCGGAGGCGCAGTGACGGTAACGCTGCAGATTGAACGCCAGGCAGACAGTTTGCGTTTTACCGGTACTTTAAACCGTGATACGTTAATGCTGTATTCACCCTTTGCGTTATTAAATGCTGGCTCTGGCGCTTTGCAGTTTGACTTAGCGGCGCTGGAGAACATCGACACCGCCGGGCTTGCCTGGCTGTTGCAGCAATTGGCTGCGGCAAAACAGCAAGGTTTGACAATAGCGCTATGTAATGTGCCAAAACAACTGTTATCATTGGCCGATGTTACTGCGGTCAGGCCGCTTTTACCGATTAGCGATTAAGGTTTCACTTTGGATATCAGTCAGATTGAGCAGTTACTTACCGAGCAACTACAGTTAAGCGAAGTCAGAGTGACTGCTGAAGGTTCGCATTATGCTGTTTTAGCGGTGGGCGATTGTTTTGACGGCGTAAGCCGGGTAAAACAACAACAAATGATTTATGCGCCACTGATGGCAGCGATTGCTGATGGTTCTATTCATGCTGTCAGTATTAAGACCTTTACACCACAGCAATGGCGTAGAGAGAAACTCCTTAACCCCCCGATGTAGTATTTTATGCAGCAATTTCTTGTTACAGGTGGTCAGGCGTTACACGGTGAGGTAGTGATTTCCGGTGCTAAAAACGCCGCTTTACCGATACTGTTTGCCAGTTTATTGTCGGAAAAACCGACAACGATCAGCAATGTTCCGCGGCTGAAAGATATCGAAACCACAGTTAAACTGCTCCAGCTATTTGGTGCCGACGTGCAGTTCAGCAACAATCAGGTTCAGGTTGATGCCGGTAATGTAAATAATCAGTTTGCGCCTTATGAGCTGGTTAAAACCATGCGGGCATCGATATTGGCGCTTGGTCCTTTGCTGAGCCGTTTTGGCCAGGCAGAAGTATCCTTACCCGGCGGTTGCGCTATTGGCGCCAGACCTGTCAATTTACACATTGATGGTTTGCGCAAAATGGGCGCTGACATTGTGGTTGAAAACGGCTATATCAAAGCGACGGCCAGCCGGTTAAAAGGCGCCCATATTATTATGGATATGGTTAGTGTTACCGGCACCGAAAACCTGATGATGGCAGCAGTGCTGGCCGATGGTGTCACAACCATTGATAACGCCGCCCGTGAACCCGAAGTGGTTGATCTGGCAGTGTATCTGAACACTATGGGTGCAAAGATCCGCGGTGCCGGTACCGACAGTATTGTCATTGAAGGTGTGCCGGCATTGCATGGCGGTGTACACAGCGTGCTGCCTGATCGGATTGAAACCGGAACCTTTCTGGTGGCGGCTGCAGTAACCGGTGGCGACATTACCTGCTGCAGTGCTGATGCTGCTGAGTTGGAAGTCGTTCTGGAGAAACTACGCGAAGCCGGTGCTGAAGTCACCACAGGCTCTGACTGGATCCGGGTAAATATGACCGGTCGCAAGTTAAAAGCCGTGAATATTAAAACAGTCCCTCACCCGGGTTTCCCCACTGACATGCAGGCCCAGTTTACTGTGCTGAACGTCGTTGCCGAAGGGGTAGGTATGATTACCGAAACCATATTCGAAAACCGTTTTATGCACGTGCCTGAACTGCAGAGAATGGGCGCGAAGATAAGCCTCGAAGGTAATACCGCAGTGTGCCAGCACACGGATAAACTGACTTCAGCCCAGGTAATGGCAACCGACTTACGCGCTTCAGCCAGCCTGGTGATTGCCGGTCTGGTTGCGCAAGGCACTACAGTGGTTGATCGTATCTACCATATCGATCGCGGCTACGAGCAAATTGAGCATAAGCTGAAAAAGCTTGGTGCCAGTATAGAAAGAGTAAACGCGGCCTAGGCCGCGTTTTTTTATGCACGGTTGCGGTGCTGTTAGTTAACGGCGTAACTCCCGCACTATAGTATTTATGATCAGGCGCTGGCCGGCGCGGTCTACCGTTAGCGGTAGGGCCGAATTTGGCGGGGCCTCAGCAATCATATTCAGCGCCTGCTGAATACTTTCAAAACGCTTGCCGTCTACCTCAAGCACGATATCACCAATTTGTAGCCCAGCCTCCGCTGCCGGCCCGTTAGCGTTAATCGCCGTAACACTGAAACCATACAGCCGTTGGCCGGATGACAACAAAGGTTCACCAGCTGCATTTATCACTGCATCGCCTGTTACGCCAAGGTGACTGCGGCTTACCCGACCTTGCTTAATCAGTTTCTCCATAACATTGATGGCCAGTTTATAAGGCACAGCAAAGAAAATACCCTGAATATCCTGGTTTTCAACCTGAAAAGCTGCAGCGTTAATACCAATAAGGGTGCCGTTACTATTTACCAGGGCACCACCAGAGTTACCGCGGTTGATAGCCGCGTCCATCCGCATAAAGTCGGGGTAACCGCGTGAACTCAGGCCGGTATTACCGGCTGCGCTGATGATACCCTGGGTTATGGTTTGCCCCAGGTTAAGTGGGTTACCAATTGCCAGTACCACATCGCCTACCTGTGGTTCCAGCTGCAAATCTTGTGGGATCACCGGCAGATTATCGGCTTGTACATACAACACAGCTAAATCGCTAATTTCATCCTGACCTATTAGTACCGCTTCCAGTGTGCGACCGTCCTGCAGGGCAACCTCTATATAGTCGGCGCCGTAAACAACATGATAATTAGTCAGGATATAGCCTTGCGCACTCATTACAACACCAGAGCCGAGCTCCTGCCGTTCTATGGTTCTGGGCCGCAGTGAGCGGGGGTCGACAAGGGTACTGCGGGTGTATACGTTGACTACAGCAGGCGCAGCGCGTCGTACCGCTTTGGCATAACTTACCGGCACATCATCCTGCGTGGTGTTAAAACTTGTCTGAAAGGGGAATGTCGCCTGTCTCAGTGAGGGAAAGAGCAGCATCAGTACAAAGGCCAGTGCCAGACCATAGGCGACACTTTTAAGCAAGAACGACAGAAATTTAGCCACGAAATTCGCTGGATTGGTCAGTTTCAGATGACAATAGCATAACACTAATATCTAGCCAGCAATAGGTTGCTACTGCTGGCTAGCCAGGGTTAGCGGATCAATATATACAGGTTAGTGTTGCCGCGCTGAATATTAAGTGCTGCTACACCGCTGCGGTTATCCAGAGCTTTGCGCAAATCAGCCACATTGCTGATGCGTTGCCGGTTTACGCCGACAATAACGTCGCCTTCAACCAAGCCAATTTGAGCGGCGGCGGAGTTAGTTTCTACTGCACCGACTTTTACGCCACCGTCACCATTGGCCAGTTCTGCACCTTCCAGCATCGGGTGCATCTGACTTGCTGCCACTTGGCCACTGCTAACTTCTTGCAGTGTCACGGTCACAGTGCGTTCTTTACCGTCACGCAGTATGCCCAACTCTGCTTTGCGGCCGGCGCCCAGTGTTGCAACTTTGGCACGCAACTCGCCGAAGGCACTGATTTTATTGCCGTTCATGCTGATAATCACATCACCGGATTTTAGCCCGGCGCTTTCTGCCGCACTGTCGGGCACAACTTCATTGACAAAGGCACCCCGGCTGACTTTCAGGTTCATGGCTTCTGTCAGATCTGAAGTGACATCCTGACCGCGTATACCTAAACTGCCACGACGAATTTCGCCATGCTCGATGATTTGGTCGGCCAGGTTTTTCATCATATTGGCTGGAATAGCGAAGCCGATACCGATATTACCGCCGTTGGGGCCGAGAATGGCGGTATTAATACCAATGAGCTCGCCACGCATATTCACCAGAGCGCCACCCGAGTTACCGCTGTTTATTGCGGCGTCAGTCTGGATAAAGTCTTCAAAGCCTTCAATGCCAAGACCGCCGCGTCCCAGCGCACTGACAATACCGGAGGTTACGGTTTGCTCTAAACCAAAGGGGTTGCCAATGGCAATTGCAAAGTCACCAACCCGCAGTTTATCTGAATCTGCCAGCGGGATAGCGGTAAGATTTTTGGCTTCTATTTGCAGCAGAGCGATATCACTTTCTGGATCAGCGCCAAGCTTTTTGGCCTTAAACGTCCGGCCATCTTTGAGCCGCACTTCGATATTGTTAGCGTCCTGAATAACGTGATTATTGGTAACGATATAACCTTTAGCGGCGTCGATTACCACGCCTGATCCCAAACCTTTAAAAGGCCGCTCTTCCCGGTATTCGCCCTGACCACGCTGGCCAAAGAAATAGCGGAATGCTTCGGGCAGGCGCTGGCGGATCTCGCGGCTACCTTCTACGGAAATATGCACCACCGCCGGTGTGGCTTGCTCCAGCATCGGCGCCAGGCTGGGCATTTCCTGTTCGGCAGAAAAAAACGGGATCCTGGCGTGCACCGGCGCAGCTGTTGTCAACATCAGACTGGTAGCAACGGCAGCTCCAAGCAATGACAATTTCATATTCATAGCGTAATAGTCTCCTTTTGCGATATGCGACTAAGAACGTGTATTAACAGAAAAAGTTCAGCATGTAGTTTTCGTGATATGTAACAAATTATTTGTCGGCTTTGCTGTGCCGGTACTCTTTAATCAAACCGCTGGCCTGTCCGGAATAATCCAGTGGCTGTTTTTCAGCCTCGGCCTCTGAGTAGACCCGGCGTTTTTCATCAATCTGATGCAATGATTGCCGAATATAAGCCGCAGTATCGCCAGACAAGTAGTTCAGATCCTGTTTTACCGACTCTGTTGGCTGCTCTACCAACTGCATGCGGGAATCGGCTATATGCCGGGCGATGCGGGCGTAATTGTCCTGCAATTGCGTCATCAGCTGATTAGTGGTTTCCAGATGAGTTGACACATCGTGGCGATACTTAGCTAACTGCGCCTGGCTATTTTCCAGCTCAAGCTTCAGTTTGTTGCGGTTTAACTGTTTCAGTGTCAGCAAACGGGCACTAACAGCGCCGACGACCAGACCGATAACTAACCACATAACAATGTAAAGATATTCCATAACAACTCCTGCAGGGCAATTTCTATCGACAGTGTAACCTAACTTCTTATCGGCAGTGGTAAGGCATGTTACTATTATCGCTGTTATTTAGGGTTTATGGTGCCGGCTTTCAAGTAATTAAAAATGACTCCGATAGAAAAATATCAGCAAGATTTAACCCGCTCTGATTTTCATCAGGATGCGGCCCAGGCGTTTGCTGTTAGTCAGTTGCAGCGGCTGTATGATGATTTTGTGGCGAAAAAGGACGATAAACCGTCTGTTATCAGCCGCTTATTTGGTAAGTCAACCCAAGCTAAGCCATTGCAGGGGCTGTACTTTTGGGGCGGTGTTGGCCGCGGCAAAACCTATTTAGTGGATACCTTTTACGAATGCCTGCCAACAAACCGTAAAATGCGCATTCACTTTCACCGTTTTATGCACCGGGTACATGAAGAGTTAAAACTGCTGAAGGGCGTGAGTAACCCGCTGGAAAAGGTTGCCGATAGCTTTAAGCAAGAGACCGATATCCTCTGTTTTGATGAGTTTTTTGTTTCTGACATCACTGATGCGATGATATTGGGTACCTTAATGCAAGCGCTGTTTGCCCGCGGTATTACGCTGGTGGCAACGTCAAATATCGAGCCGGATGGCCTGTATCGTAACGGTTTACAACGCGCCCGCTTTTTACCAGCAATTGAGTTAATTAAACAACATAGCCGCATTGTTAATGTGGATAGTGGCATTGACTACCGGCTGCGTACGCTGGAGCAGGCCGAGATTTATCATTTTCCGCTCGATCAGCAGGCGGATACCAACCTGCAGAATTATTTTAATGCTTTGTCGTCTGAGCCGCGTCAGCAGAATACGGCAATAGACGTAGCCAACCGACAAATTATGGCCCGGCATGAGGCCGACGGCGTTGTTTGGTTTGATTTTAGCCAATTATGTGAAAGTGCCCGCAGCCAATATGACTATATGGAATTGAGCCGGTTGTACCATACCGTGCTGTTGTCCGGCGTTAAACCTATGGGGCGGCATAATGACGATGTGGCACGGCGCTTTATTGCACTGGTTGATGAGTTTTATGAGCGCAGCGTCAAGCTGATTATTTCTGCTGAGGTTAAGCTGGAATTACTGTACAGCGAAGGCATCCTTAGCTTTGAATTTAAGCGTTGCATCAGCCGGCTGCAGGAGATGCAATCGCATGAATATCTGGCGAAACCGCATTTGCCGTAAATTTTTTTGCCGTGACAGATAAATTTTGCATTTTAAGGCTGATTTTTATAATTGGTTAATATATAATCCGCGCCCGGCCAACGTTACAGCCTGTTGCTACCGTTAGCCCGGTAGTTTTTGTGCTCGAAGGGGTACGCTAACGACATCCGCTGCATTAGCCCGCACGGTGTCAGGTGTAACTAAGTTATTTTGGATAGAATGAATGAAAACTTTTACTGCTAAGCCAGAAAGCGTAACACGCGACTGGTACGTTGTTGATGCGACAGGTAAAACGCTGGGCCGTATCGCAACAGAAATCGCTGCCCGTTTACGTGGCAAGCACAAGCCAGAGTACACGCCACACGTAGACACCGGTGATTACATCATCGTTGTTAACGCTGAGAAAGTGGCTGTTACCGGCAACAAAGCACAGAACAAGATGTATTATTCTCACACTGGCTTCCCTGGTGGTATCAAGGAAATCAGCTTCGAGAAACTGATTGCGAAGAAACCAGAAATGGTTCTGGAACTTGCTATTAAAGGCATGTTACCAAAGGGTCCACTGGGCCGCGCTATGTTCCGTAAGTTGAAAGTTTACGCCGGCGCCGAGCATCAGCATGCTGCTCAGCAACCGCAAGTATTAGATATTTAATCGGAGCATAACATGGCACAGAATCAATATTACGGAACTGGTCGTCGTAAAAGCTCAACGGCCCGCGTTTTCTTAAAAGCCGGTTCAGGCAACATCGTTGTTAATCAGCGTGGTCTGAAAGAATATTTCGGTCGCGAAACTGCTTGCATGGTAGTTCGTCAGCCATTAGAGCTGGTTGATATGGTTGAGAAATTCGACCTGTACATCACTGTTAAAGGTGGTGGTATCAGCGGTCAAGCCGGTGCTATCCGTCACGGTATTACCCGTGCACTGATGGAATTTGACGAATCACTGCGTCCGGCGCTGCGTAAAGCAGGCTTCGTGACACGTGATGCGCGTCAGGTTGAACGTAAGAAAGTGGGTCTGCGTAAAGCACGTAAACGTCCACAGTACTCAAAACGTTAATCGTTTTGTTGTGCAAGAGCCCGGCTATCATTGCCGGGCTTTTTTATGTCTGCAATTTACCAGTTGGTGTCTGCGCTAACAGGCAATACAGTGCCAAGCTGTAAGATAATAGCTATTCAGTGCGCCTTAATCCTTGTGTAAAGCAGGGCTTTTCATTATGATCGGCGTTATTTTTTCAATTTATAATAATTGCTGAAATTCAGCCGCTTAAACTTCAGTTTAAGCGTTAACGTGGAGACAAGTGGATGAGCAATGCGCCTGTAGATCAAGGTCGCCGCCGCTTCCTGACCATTGCTACCTCAGTAGTGGGGGGTGTTGGTGCCGTCGGAGCTGCCGTGCCTTTTATCGCGTCATGGAACCCCAGTGAAAAGGCCAAGCAAGCCGGTGCTGCGGTCAGTGCCGATATCAGTAAACTTGAGCCGGGCCAGTTAATCCGGGTAGAGTGGCGTGGTAAGCCGGTATGGATTGTAAAACGGCCACAGGCCATGCTGGACGCACTGGCGAATCACGAAGACAAATTACGTGATCCTGAATCAGTGGTACCGCAACAACCAGCCTATGCACAAAATCGTCATCGCTCCAAAAAGCCTGAAATTTTTGTTGCTGTAGGTATTTGTACCCACCTAGGCTGCTCACCCAGTTATCTGCCAGATGATTTTTCAGCGCAGGTTGAGGGTGTCAGTTCTGGTTTCTTCTGTCCATGTCACGGCTCTAAGTTTGATATGGCTGGCCGGGTTTTCCAAAGTGTGCCGGCGCCAAAGAATTTGCAAATCCCTCCGTATATGTACGTTGACGACAATATCATCGTAATTGGTGAAGATGAGGGGACTGTCTGATGTTTAAAAATCTGATGAGTTGGATTGAATACCGTTTACCCTTCATGGAGAAAATGAACCTCCATGTTATGCAGTATCCGGCACCAAAAAACTTTAACTTCTGGTACTTTTTTGGCTCACTGGCCATGTTAGTGCTGGTTAACCAGATCCTGACCGGTATCTGGTTAACGATGAACTATGTACCTTCAGCTGATGGAGCTTTCGCTTCTGTTGAATACATCATGCGTGACGTTGATTACGGTTGGCTGTTGCGTTATATGCACTCCACCGGTGCGTCGGCATTCTTCGTAGTAGTGTACTTACACATGCTGCGTGGCATGATGTACGGCTCTTACCAAAAACCACGTGAGCTGTTGTGGATTTTCGGTATGTTAATTTTCCTGGTGCTGATGGCAGAAGCCTTTATGGGCTATTTATTGCCGTGGGGCCAGATGTCATTCTGGGGTGCCCAGGTTATTATCGGTATTTTCGGTACTATACCTTTTGTCGGTGAAGATTTAACACTGTGGATCCGCGGTGACTACGTTATCTCTGGTGCGACATTAAACCGCTTCTTTGCGCTGCACGTCATTGCTCTGCCGTTGGTGCTGGTTATCCTGGTGTTCCTGCATATTATGGCACTGCACGAAGTCGGCTCGAACAATCCGGATGGTATCGAAATTAAAAAAGACAACGACGGTACTGTTGAGCAAACTGAAGCAGACAAAAAATTCACCTTCCATCAGTACTTTACTCGTGGTGGTAAGAAGATAATTGTCGATGCGATACCATTTCACCCTTATTACACGGTGAAAGATATGGTTGGTGTAGCCGGTTTCCTACTGGTATTTGCCTGGGTTATTTTCTTCTTCCCGGAAGGTGGCGGTTTCTTCCTTGAACCACCTAACTTCGAGCCGGCAAACCCGTTGAAAACCCCTGCGCACATTGCACCAGTGTGGTATTTCACGCCTTTCTATGCGATTTTGCGCGCCATCCCGCATCCGTTTATGGGCGCTGTAGCGATGTTTGCCGCTATTCTGGCACTGGCACTGCTTCCCTGGTTAGATCGCGGCAAAGTGCGTTCAGTGCGCTACCGCAGTAACCTGCACAAGATAAATCTGGTTAATTTCTGTGTTAGCTTCGTGGCGCTGGGTGTGTTAGGTGTACTGCCGGCAACGCCGACCTACACTTTACTGTCACAGACGTTCTCATTTACCTATTTCGGTTTCTTTGTGTTGCTGTTCTTCTACAGTAAAAATGAAGCGACTAAACCACTGCCAGTGAGGTTAACCTAATGATGAAAAAGTTATTGTCTGCTGCAGCATTATTAGCATCGTCACTGGCGATGGCAGCTGGCCCGGCGGTCCCATTGGACAAAGCACCTATTGATCTGACCGACAAGGTGTCACTGCAAAACGGCGCCAAGCTGTTCCAGAACTATTGTCTGGGTTGCCACCAAATGCAGTATCAGCGTTATATCCGTACGTTCCGTGATCTGGATATTCCGGAAGATGTGGGGATGGCGAATTTAATGTTTACCGGTGAAAAAGTCGGTGACCATATTACTAACAGCATGTCTGCTAAGAATGGTGAGAAATGGTTTGGTGCTACCCCGCCCGATCTCACCAACGTGGCACGTGTGCGCGGCCCGGACTGGCTCTACACCTATTTACGCAGTTTTTATGCCGACCCGTCACGTCCTTTCGGCGTAAATAATGATGTGTTTCCAATGGTGGGGATGCCGCATGTGCTGCAGGAGCTGCAGGGCAAACCTTACAAAGCCTACGAAACCCGGCTGGTAGATGGTGAAGCAAAGCAGGTCTATGTTGGTATAAAAACTGACGGCAGCGGCGAAATGAACAGCGAAGAGTATGATCGCGCCGTGGCAGATCTGGTAAACTATCTGGAATACGTTGGTGAGCCTACCAAACTGGAAGCCCATGCGCTTGGCGTTAAAGTGCTGGTGTTTTTACTGATATTCTTCGTTTTAGCTTACCTGCTGAAGAAAGAATATTGGAGAGATGTACATTAATTAGTTATTTCAACTAGTTATGTTTACAGGGGCCTTAGCGCCCCTTTGCCGTTTTAAATTTTCCGGAGGAAAACATGGCGATTACTGCCAACAAACGTCCAGTGATGACACTGTTCTCAGCTGCTGATGATATGTTCAGCCATCAGGTACGTATCGTACTGGCTGAAAAAGGCGTAACAGTCGATATACTGCAAGTGACGCAGGATAACCTGCCGGAAGATCTGTATGAAGTGAACCCATACGGCAGCCTGCCAACCTTGTTGGATCGCGAGCTGGCGCTGTACCAGGCCAATATTATTATGGAATACCTGGACGAGCGTTTTCCACATCCACCGTTGATGCCGGTTTATCCTGTAGCCCGTGGCCAGGCACGCTTGATGATGTACCGCATTGAACACGACTGGTATCGTCTGGCCGGCAGTATTTTGCGTGGTGATGACCAGGCAGCTGCTGCAAGGCAGGAGCTGAAAGAAGGTTTGTTATCAATAGCGCCATTATTTAACGAAGCGCCGTTTTTTATGAGTGAAGAATTCGGCCTGGTCGACTGCTATATGGCTGCATTATTGTGGCGTTTGCCGCAATTGAATATAGAGCTGAGCGGCCCGGGTAGCAAAGAGCTGAAAAACTATATGACACGCATCTTTGATCGGGACGCATTTCAGGCATCGTTAAGTGATGCAGAGCGTGAAATCCGCCGCGGAATGAAGCTGTAATGAAGATGACGCCAAACCGCCCTTATTTACTTAGGGCGTTTTATGAATGGATTGTTGACAACAAGGGTACACCTTACTTAGTTGTTGACGCCACTTTCCCGACGGTTAAGGTACCGGTGCAATTTGTGCAGAATGGCCAGATAGTACTAAACATTAACCCCTCTGCTGTAGGAAACCTGCAGTTGGGCAATGATGCGGTTACCTTTAATGCCCGGTTTGGTGGCCAGCCTTTTGCGCTGTACATACCTGTACAAGCGGTACTGGCAATATATGCCCGCGAAAACGGCGCCGGCACAGTGTTTACCCTGGAAGAAGAAGAGGATGACGCTGAGCTATATGCCGAGGCGTTGGACGACGAGCCAGAGCCACCAACACCGCCGAAGACGAAAAAAGTTTCACATTTGAAAGTGGTCAAATAGCCCAACCAGCTAGCTGGCTTCGGCACTAGTTTTTTGCTGTAGCCAATTGCCAGAATGCTTTGATAAGCGGCTCGTGCAGCCGCTTATTTAGCATACAGACACCAAGGTCAAAAGGTTCAAAGCGGTAGTCCAGCTCCAGGGTGCGGACACGATCTTTCACCGGACTGTTACTGACCACCGCATCAGCGACTAACGCAACGCCGGTACCTAAAGCCACCATTGATACCATAGCTTCGTGCCCATCAACTTTTGCCACTACCTGTGGCGATATTGCCATATCTTGTAACCAACGGTCGAAGCGGCTGCGTGCCGGGCCGTGCTCCGGCATAATCAGCGGGATCTTGTACCAGGGGATAGGCTGTTGCTGAAGTAGGTCGTTAACTTTGCAAGGTATTGTTGGGGCTATCAGCATCACGGGCAAACTGGCAATACTGCGAAACGCCAGATTAGCCGGCAGATAGGCCGGATGGGCAGCAAGGGCAATATCGACTTCATCCAACCGTACTTTTTCAATGGCTGAGGCGGCATCACCGGTGGTTAGCTTGATCTCTGCTTTCGGGCAACTCAGACGGAAACGATCCAAAATCGCCGGTAAATGGCTATAACTGGCGGTAACAGTGCAAAACAGGCGAATTTCGCCGCTCAGTTCAGCACTGGCCAGTTGTAAGTCTATCTGCAATTGATGCCATTCATCCAGCCAGTTACGAACAAAGCCGGCAAAGCGCTCGCCGGCGGGAGTTAGTCTGACGGACCTTTTATCACGGAAAAACAACTCTGCGCCCAGCTCTTGTTCCAGTCGCTGGATCACCCGGGTTAAGGTAGGCGCGCTAACATACATTTGCTCACTGGTTTTACTGAAATTCAAACTACTGGCCAGATGCTGAAACAACTGAGCACTACGAATATCCATAGCTTATCCATGTCTATTTCAAAAAATGAAATACAGAGTTGTAAATATATCACTTCACGCAATTAAAATCAGTAGCTAGTATTAGGACATTAAAGCAGGCAATGACTACTGCTTAGGCTCTGCCAACAGTGCAGGGCGGTTAACACAAATTCAGAGATGCAGCATGACAAATTACTTTAATACATTAAATTTACGCCAGCAGTTGGGCCAATTAGCCCAATGTCGTTTTATGGACAAAGCCGAGTTTGCCAACGGTTGTGAGCTATTAAAAGGTTGGAACATCGTTATTGTCGGCTGTGGTGCTCAGGGTTTAAACCAGGGCCTGAATATGCGTGATTCGGGCTTAAACATAAGCTATGCCTTACGTGCCGAAGCTATTGCTGAAAAACGTGCGTCATTTCAAAAAGCCAGTAGCAATGGTTTTACCGTTGGCACCTATGAAGAATTGATCCCGAGCGCTGATTTAGTGCTAAACCTGACGCCGGATAAACAGCATAGCAGTGTGGTTGATGCCGTTATGCCGCTGATGAAGCAGGGTGCGACTCTGGCTTATTCACATGGCTTTAATATTGTTGAAGAAGGTAAGCAGATCCGGCCCGACATCACTGTCGTGATGGTGGCACCAAAATGCCCGGGTACCGAAGTGCGGGAAGAATATAAAAGAGGATTTGGGGTACCGACATTAATTGCGGTACACCCGGAAAATGATCCCAAAGGACAAGGCTTAGACATTGCCAAAGCTTATGCGTCGGCAACGGGGGGAGACCGGGCTGGTGTACTGCAGTCATCTTTTGTGGCGGAAGTAAAATCCGATCTGATGGGTGAGCAGACTATCCTGTGTGGCATGCTACAAACCGGTGCCATACTGGCGTTTGATAAAATGGTTGCTGATGGTACCGAACCGGGCTATGCCGCCAAGTTAATCCAATACGGTTGGGAAACCGTAACGGAAGCGCTGAAACATGGCGGCATTACCAATATGATGGACCGTTTAAGCAACCCGGCCAAGATCAAAGCATTCGATCTTGCCGAACAGCTTAAAACCACACTGCGGCCATTATTTGAAAAACATATGGACGACATCATCAGCGGCGAGTTTTCCCGCACTATGATGGCAGACTGGGCCAATGATGATAAAAATCTGCTGCACTGGCGTGAGCAAACACGCAGCAGCGGTTTTGAGCAGGCACCGGTGTCGGATGAAAAAATTGCCGAGCAAGACTATTTTGACCGCGGCCTGTTGTTAGTCGCTATGGTGAAAGCCGGTGTTGAACTGGCATTTGAAACCATGGTAGATGCCGGTATCGTTGCTGAGTCAGCATACTATGAGTCGCTGCATGAGACACCCTTGATTGCCAATACGATAGCGCGTAAACGCCTGTATGAGATGAATGTGGTAATTTCTGATACCGCAGAATACGGCAACTATCTGTTTTCGCATGCAGCCGTACCTTTGTTAACAGACATAGTGAACGGCCTTGGCAGTGAATACATCGGCAAGGGTAGCAGCGGCAGCAATGGCGTCGATAACCTGAAGCTGATCGCAGTTAACGAAGCTATCCGTCAGCATCCGGTAGAAACGGTCGGTAAAAAATTACGTGGTTATATGACAGCGATGAAACGCATAGTGGAATCGACGCAATAACCGAAAGAATGATGTGGTTATAGCTCACTTATGGCGCCAGAAGCACTTAAGTGAGCTGACCAATAATGATGTTATACGTGGACCTTGGTTGTTTTGCCCTGCTATGCAGGGCTTTTTTTTCGCGTTAAGCTGGACCTTTATTACAGGAGCACAGCCAGATGAAAACGATCGCCCTGGTAGCCCATGATGGTAAAAAGCAAGCGTTGTTAAGTTGGGTAGTGGCGCATAAGGCATTTTTTGCAGATAAACAATTGGTGGCTACCGGCACGACTGGCAAATTAGTTGCCGATGCATTGCAGCAACAGGTCTTGTGCCTGGCAAGCGGCCCGCTGGGCGGTGATCAGCAAATAGGCGCTATGATTGCCGAGCAAAAAATTGACTGGCTGGTATTTTTCTGGGACCCGCTGTCATCTCAGCCACATGATCCGGACGTGAAGGCACTGATCCGCTTAGCGGTAGTATGGAATATCCCGGTAGCCTGTAATCAGGCTACCGCTGACTTTATTGTCCATTCCAGGCTGTATCAGCAGGATTACCAGCGTGAAGTGCCGGATTTTACACCGTACCAGCGCCGTTTAGATTAGTCAGCTGCAGTCGGCGATATTAAAGTTGCTGCAATAGTGCCTCAGCAGCATCTTTTTCACTGAAGCTTGCTGTATCAGCAAGCAGTTGCCGCAGTATGGTTTTTGCTTCATCTTTGCGCTGCAACTGCGCCAGCGTGTAGGCCAGATGAAAACGGGTTGCCGGCTCTGCTGCATCCAGAGTATTCGCCTGGCGTAGTACGGCCAGTGCTTGTTGATAGCTACCGGTTTTAGTCAGGATCCAGCCATAGGTGTCCAAGGCAGCAGCATGCTTCGGCGCAAGCTTAACTGCTGTTTCGGCATAACTAAGCGCGGTTTTAGCATCGGTTGCCAGGTACAGATTCGCCAGGTTATTGTGTACAGCAACATCATCGCTATAAGCACCTGCCGCTAACAGAATTTCATACTGCTGTATCGCTTCCGTAACTTGTTGCTGATTGACAAAATGCTCGGCCAGAAGCCGGCGTAGCCAGTTAAAATCCTTGTTTTCTCTTAAGTTGTCTTGCGCCAGCAAGCTAAAACCCTTGGCGTCAACACCGTTTTTGGCTAATTGGTACAGCTTTACCCACACCAGCTGGAAAGCCGGATCGAGCCGCAAAGCTTGCTTAAACAATGACACTGCCTTGTTGGTATCTTTGTTTAGCAGCGCCAGATCAGCGCTTAACATAGTAATATTGGCATCTGTTGCGGCATAAGGCTGCAATCGGCGTAACCATTTTTCAGCTTGTAGTGGTTGCTCGGTTAACAGGTAATGATTCACCAGCTCTAACTGAATCAGTCTGGATTTTGCATTGCTTTGCTGGGCTGCCAGCAAACTTTGCTCAGAGGCGCTGTTGTTTCCCAGTTCACGTTGCAGTAACGCCAGACGTAGCAGCTTATCTGCGTCATCCTGCACCAAGCTTTGCAGTAATTCGGTCTGATAAATAGCTTCGTCATTGCGCGACAGCAGTTTTAACAACTGGGCTTTTTTCCACAGCAAGGGTTCGTGCAAAAACTTACGCTCCAAGCCTTTATCAACTATAGATAAAGCGTTCTGGTACTTTTGTTGTTGCATATACAGGTCAAATAACATGCTGTCAGCTGGCGGGTACGGCACTACAGCTGTGGTGTCTAACAGCAGTGTTTCGGCGTCTGAAAGGCGCCCGCTTCTGATGTACGCCAATGCCAGTAAGGTCGGTGCCGGTTTGTAACTTTGGTTTGCCTTCACTACCGGTTCCAGCAGTGCAATAGCGCTTGCATTATTTTGTTCAGATAGTGCTATCTGTGCCAGATTGAACTGTGCAGCCAAATGACCGGGCTCCTGTTGCAGTATCTGTTGCAACAGCACTTTGGCGGCGTCGGCTTGTTGCAGCTTTATTAGTACCGCTGCTTTGAAGTTAAGATAGCCACTGTTTTGCGGAGCCTGTTGCAGCAGTTGATTGGCCAGAGTCAATGCAGTATCAAAGTCGCCACTTTCCAGCGCAAATAAAGCCTGATTAGTGGTAATAAGTAAAGAGGCCCCATGTTGCTGTTCAAACTGTTCGATCAGTTGTTGTGCCTGTGGGTTCTGCGTCAGTTTTTTCAGTACCGCAGCATGCAGTACAGCAAATTCAGCATTGTCAGGATACTGCAGGCGTAAAGAGGCGATAAGTTGTTCTGCTTTATTGGTTTTATTGGTCGTTATGTACAATGTTGTTAACAACTGCGCCAGCTCCGGCATGGCATTGAGGTTGCTCAGATGTTGTTCTAGCAGCAGTATGGCGGCATTAACATCATTTTGCCGCATGTAGATGCGCGCCAAAATCGCCACAGCGTTTAAATCGGCTGGTGCTAACGGCAAATAGGCATGCAGGTCACTGCGGGCCTTCTCATAGCTGCCTTCCACATAGGACAGCAACGCGCGACTATAGAGCCGGGAAGGCTGGGCTTCTATCTGTTGCCGTGACATTTTCCACAGTAAATCGCTTAGCTGCTTGCCGCTATTTTCTGCGGCAGCAGCTTGCGGTTTGATGGCTGACAACCAGGCTGCGAGCAACAGTGCGTAAGGATCATCAGGTGTAAATTGCAGGATATGCTGAATAGTCTGCTCAGCTAAATCAAGTTTTTGCTGGCTGACATAGTTGCGCAATAGCGCCCGGCGCAGCAAGGGATCTTGCGGGCTTAGCTCAGTGGCTTGTTCGTAAAATTGCTGAGCAGCGGCGGCGTTGCCGTTTAGTTGTAACCATTCTGCCCGCAATTGCAGGCTCTGCGGATTAGCGGCATCAATATTTAGCGCCTGTGTAATTAAATCATTGGCTTCGTCGTAATTGCGCTGTTTTAAACGAAGTGCGGCCTTGCTGTTAAGCAGACGCAGAGATTCACTTTGCAGTTTACTGGCTGCGGTGTATTGGGCTTCAGCAGCGTCAATATTACCCATATTCAATTGTGCAGCTGCCGATAACAGATGCCAGTCAAAGCGTTGCGCTGGTGCTAATTGGTAGCGTTGACCCAAGGTAAGCACTTGTTCATTTTTACCGGCGAATAAATAGGCGGTGGCTAACTCTTCAAGCATCGACGCTATGTCGGCGTTGCTGTCCAATGCCTCTTCAAATTCGGTGATCGCTTCGTTGAAATAGCCTTTGTTCAGTAGTACTTTGCCCATCAGAACTTTAGCTGGGATATGCTCTGGCGCTTGTTGCAGAACATTTTTCAGGTGAATGTACGCAGCATTGGCTTCAGTTTGATTAAACGCCTGAATCGCCTTTTCAAAATCTTCGTCGGGGCCGGCTAAGCTCACTGCCGGAGCAAATAAACAGATGAAGTAAAGCGCATGTTTTCCGAGGCAATGCATAATAGATCAGGCTCCTTCTGAACAACTCGAACCTAGTGTAGCGGCAATTGAAAATTGATGCACGGATAACCGTTAATGCACAGCAAAGGCTGTAGGGGAAAGAAGGTAGGCCGCAAACTGCGCGGCCACCTAAGGTCCTGTTTCGTCATCCTGTCGAAGCTGTCCGTCGCTTTTCATCCCTGGCTCCTTCCCGGAGTGTTCCTAAAGGCGTCCTGGCCTGTCCTGAGTTCCTTTGCATTGTCGTCCTGACAACGCGCTCACATCCTGTGAGGTTCCTTACTACTTCCCTATATACTTCAGCGCCTGTGAAGTGACAGTTTCCTGCTGTTCACCCTGAACGTGTCGTGCCATCGTCCTTGTGCTATCCTAGCTTGCACCGCATCCTGCGTTGTGCTCTGCTTTCCTGTCAGAGCGTCTTTGTGCCGACAAGGTAATTATGTACTGAGTTATCTGAATGCGGCATGGCTTTTACGAAAAAAGCCTGGTGTAATATTATTGTAAAGCGACGAGCATCTCGCTAATTGTGTATATTATCAAATGGTTACTGATTATTCTGTGTTGTAGTGCAACGCACAAATAGCGTTTAAACTTACTTGTTTGTGAGATATATCTCACAACTGAAGCGGCTCAAACGGAGCATTATCTTACTGCCGCTGTAGCAGAACGGAGTAAAAGGAAGAATATGGCCCGGGAACAATTGGGTGTTTGCGCTGAAGCGAATTTGCATGGCAGTTATTTGTTGCTGAATGCGCACGAGGGGCATGAGCGATTACTACGCAGTAAACTGGCGCGTTTGCCGCTATTATTTGACCGTTTGGCTGAACATTTTTCAGAAGCACAGCTTAGCGGAGTAGTCGCAATTGGTAGCAACTATTGGGATTTGCTATATCCGGGCGCCCGGCCCGTTGGCTTAAGCATGTTGCCTGAACTGTCAGCTGCAGATATAGAGTTAGCCGCGGTACCGGTGGATATTCTGATCCAAATCCGCTCGGACCGGTTAGACGTCAATATTATTAGCTGCCAGCAGGTGCTGCAAATGCTGGACAGCCACGTTGAGATCCAGGATCAGCTGCAAGGTTGCCGCTATCTGGATGGAAGAAACCTGACAGGCTTTATTGATGTACCCTGGAACCCTAAGGCACGTAACCGCAGACAGGTAAGTCTGATTGATGCGACTGAACAGCCGGTGTTTGCCGGTGGTAGCTATATGTACCTGCAACAGTTGGTGTTTGATCACCTCAGTTGGCATCAGCTTAGTTTAGCCGAGCAGGAAGATATTATGGGCTATGACAAAGTCAGTGCCCGGCCACTGGAAGAACACAGAATATTACCGGATAGTCACCGGCTGATGATGCAGCCGGATCTGAATGCGCCTGAGGTTCTAATGCAAAATATGCCAAGTTATCAGGTAAAACAGCAAGGTTTGATCCAATTGGCTTACGCCGCCTCAGCGCAGGCGTTACATCGCCAGCTAAGCTATCGATGCGGTATGTCTGCCCACAGCAGCGGCCATGATTTGCTACTTAATTATCACCGGATAGAATTAACGGCAGCATTTTTTGCGCCTTCAATCAGTTTTTTGGAGCTGTCAGCAAAGAACTGAAACTGCGTTCAGACCTTTTCAAATAACTCAGTGACCTTTTGCAGTGTAAAGTTGATGTTTTTCACGCTTTGCGGTGCGATAAAAATAGTATCATCACCGGCGATGGTACCAAGTACACCTTCTGCTTTGCCTACAGAGTCCAGCAGGCGGGCAATCAGTTGTGCCGCTCCCGGACTGGTGCGGATAATAATCATCACGTCGTTGTGCTCAATATCCAGTACCAACTGGCGCAGCGGGCTTTTGGTGGTCGGTACGCCCAGCTCTGGTGGCAAGGTATATACCATTTCTTGCTTGGCATTGCGGGTGCGTACCGCGCCGTACTTGCTTAACATGCGTGATACTTTAGACTGGCTGATGTTATCAAAGCCTTCGTGCTTTAAGGCGTCAACAATTTCGCCTTGGGAGCCGAAATTTTCGGTTTTTAACAGTGCTTTAAACGCCTGAATTAACGCTTCCTGTTTGGCTTGCTTAGTCATGCCTGGCTCTTATTTTGTTAGTCTATCGGGTTATGTTAGCAAAGTTGAATGCGTCTGACACTCAGTGCAGTAAAGTACACTAAAATTCGCTAAAATGCTTAGACTTTAGGCTTAAGCTATTTGTATTTTCGGCGCGGTTTCAGTATTGTTGGCGCGCTTTTATTCAAACGTCCTCAAGGGAGATAATCATGAAAGTTGCCGTTTTAGGTGCCGCCGGTGGTATTGGCCAGGCATTATCGTTATTGCTGAAATTAGATTTACCTGCGGGCACGGATTTAGCGCTGTATGATCTGGCACCTGTTACACCGGGTGTTGCGGTAGACTTGAGCCATATCCCGACAGCTGTGAAAGTAACAGGTTTTGGTAAAGAAGATCTGAATAAAGCCTTAGTAGGTGCTGATATTGTTATGATCCCCGCCGGTATGCCGCGTAAGCCGGGCATGGATCGTTCAGATCTGTTTAATATTAATGCTGGCGTAGTAAAAACTTTAGCCGAGGCAATTGTTCAACAGTGTCCAAAAGCGCTGGTCGGTATTATTACTAATCCGGTGAACACTACTGTAGCTATTGCTGCTGATGTATTTAAGAAAGCTGGTACTTATGATCCGCGCCGCTTATTTGGTGTAACAACGCTGGATGTGATCCGTGCTGAAACTTTTGTGGGTGAGTTAAAAGGTAAAAACCCGACAGAGGTGGCAGTGCCGGTAATTGGTGGCCATAGTGGTACCACTATACTGCCATTACTGTCTCAGGTGGCTGGTGTTAGCTTTACAGACGAAGAAGTTGCGTCTCTGACTCACCGTATCCAGAATGCCGGTACTGAAGTTGTGGAAGCTAAAGCCGGTGGCGGGTCTGCAACACTGTCTATGGGCCAGGCTGCTGCACGTTTTTGTATTTCACTGATCAAAGGTCTGCAAGGTGAAGCAGTAACTGAATATGCTTACGTTGAAGGCAATGGCGAGCATGCGCGTTTCTTTGCTCAGCCCATTACTTTGGGTAAAAATGGCGTAGAAGCATTACTGCCAATTGGTACTTTAAGTGCTTATGAGCAAAAAGCCATGAATGATATGCTGGGCACGTTAAAAGCCGATATCACGTTAGGCGAAGAATTTGTGAAGAATAACTAAGTTATTTGGCACATTAAAAAAGGCGCTGCGGCGCCTTTTTTGTTAGCTAAGATAACAGCCTTTAGTGGCGCCGCGATACCGCTATATCAGCCAGTGCCAGCAGTGCTTGTTTGTAGTCAGACTCAGGTACGGCCGCCAGCGCCTGGCGGGCCTTTCCTGCCTCAGCTTCGGCCAGTTGTCTGGTGTAACCAAAGGCATTGGTTTCATGCAGTGCTGCCATAATAGCATCAAGCTGTGCCATGCCATTACCTTGTTCTATCGCTTCGCGGATCAGTGCCTGTTGTGCTGCAGTACCGTGCTTCAGGGCATGGATTAACGGCAGCGTTGGCTTGCCTTCTGCCAGATCATCACCGATATTTTTGCCAAGTTCGGTGGCGTCAGCCTGATAATCCAACACATCATCTATCAATTGGAAGGCCGTGCCTAAATGCATACCGTACAGCTTCATGCTGTTCACGACAGCTTCAGGTTGCTTGGCAATAATAGCGGCTAATTGTGTGGCTGCTTCGAACAGTTTGGCGGTTTTGCAGTAAATAACCTGCATATAGCTTTGCTCGGTGGTATCAGCATCATTGACATTCATCAGCTGTAATACTTCACCTTCGGCGATGATATTAGTGGCGTCGGCCAATATATGCATAATGCGCATATCGTCCAGCGATACCATCATTTGAAATGACCGGCTATATAGAAAGTCGCCGACTAATACACTGGCCTGATTGCCAAACACCGCATTGGCAGTTTGTTTGCCACGGCGCAGAGTTGACTCATCAACCACGTCGTCGTGCAACAGGGTTGAGGTATGAATAAACTCTATAATAGCGGCGACAGTAATATGGGCTTTGCCCTGATAACCTAATGCCCGGGCGGCTAACACAGCCAGCAGAGGGCGTAAACGCTTGCCGCCGCTGTTGACTATATAGATGCCTAATTGATTTATCAGCGCCACATCAGAGTTTAGCTGCGAAAAAATATGTTGATTAACAGCGGTCATATCCGCAGAGGATAGCTGTTGGATCTGTTCGAGCGTCATGAAAAACAACTGCTTAAACCTTAGAATGGCGCTAATTCTACACCAAGGCAGGGCTCGGCCCAAAGCAAAACCGGATCCTTTTCTGGTATCAATGATCTTTTTTATATTACTACTTGCGGGGGTAGGGGAAATTGCGTACAATTCGCGCCCTGTGAATTGAATTAACACGCCCCTTAACCAAGCGATGGCGTGCTTTGTACGGAGTTAACTATGTACGCGGTTTTCCAAAGTGGTGGCAAACAGCACCGTGTGACGGAAGGTCAAACTCTACGTCTAGAAAAACTAGACTTAGAAACCGGCGCAACAATCGAATTTACACCGTTGATGGTCGCTAACGGCGAAGACATCTCTATCGGTGCACCTTTAGTTGAAGGTGGTAAAGTAGTAGCGGAAGTGGTCACTCATGGCCGTGGCGATAAAATTAAAATCGTTAAGTTCCGTCGTCGTAAGCATTCACGTAAACAGATGGGCCACCGCCAGTGGTTCACTGAAGTGAAAATTACCAGCATCAGCGCGTAACAGGAGTATCGACACATGGCAAGTAAGAAAGGTGTAGGTAGCACTCGTAACGGTCGCGATTCAGAAGCTAAACGCTTAGGTGTTAAACGCTTCGGTGGCGAATCTGTTTTAGCTGGTAGCATCATCGTGCGTCAGCGTGGTACTAAGTTCCATGCCGGCACTAACGTTGGTATCGGTAAAGATCATACTTTGTTCGCTTTAACTGAAGGTAAAGTGAAATTCGAAGTAAAAGGCGAGCACAACCGTAAGTTCGTCAGTATAGTTAGCGAATAAGCTAACTCGTTTCTGAAGAACCCCGCCTGGTGCGGGGTTTTTTATTAGCATGAGCCAGTCGGGGCTGATTTTCCGACATCATTCAATAACCTAAGTTATACTTATCGCCAATAAGTACTAACTGGTTTTAATCTGCGTAATCAGGACACCCCACATGAAGTTTGTTGATGAAGCGATAATCCGCGTAGAGGCCGGCGACGGCGGCAACGGTATTATCAGTTTTTTACGAGAAAAATTTGTATCTAAAGGCGGACCAAACGGCGGTGATGGTGGCGACGGTGGTGATGTGTTTCTGCTGGCAGATGAAAACCTAAATACGCTGGTTGATTATCAGTTTGAAAAATATCACCAGGCAGAACGCGGTGAAAATGGCGGCAGTGTAAACTGTACTGGTAAGCGTGGTAAGGATTTAGAGTTACGGGTGCCGGTTGGTACCAGAGCTGTCGATGTTGATACTGATGAGGTCATAGGTGATCTGACCAAAAACGGCCAGCGTTTGCGCATTGCCAAAGGTGGCTGGCATGGCTTGGGTAATGCCCGTTTTGCCAGCAGCACGAACCGCGCGCCACGGAAAAAAACCAATGGTACGCCAGGTGAAATACGCAATATCCGTCTGGAATTGTTATTGCTGGCGGATGTTGGCTTGCTTGGTCTGCCAAACGCCGGTAAATCAACGCTTATTCGCGCTGTTTCGGCCGCAAAACCCAAAGTTGCAGATTATCCGTTTACTACGCTGGTACCAAATCTTGGCGTAGTGCGGGTTGAGTCGCACCGTTCTTTTGTGATTGCTGATATACCGGGTTTGATCGAAGGTGCCGCCGAAGGCGCCGGTTTGGGTATTCAGTTTTTAAAACACTTAGAACGTTGTCGTTTGTTATTGCACGTGGTGGATGTGCTTCCGGCAGACGGTTCAGATCCGGCCGAAAATGCGGTGACCATAGTCAACGAGCTGGCGAAATACAGCAAAAAGCTGGCTGGCAAGCCACGTTGGCTGGTATTTAATAAGTTGGATTTAGTGTTAGAAGATGAACTGGAAGACACTATTGCCAAAGTTACCGCAGCGTTAGACTGGGATGGTCCGGTTTTCAGTATTGCCGCAGCCAGCCGCAATAACACCGAACGTTTGGCGGCAGACATTCTGAACTACATTGAACTGCTACCCGTTGAGCAAGTGACAGAGCAAATCGCTGATCCGGTTAATTTTAAGTGGGATGATTCACCAAACGAAGTGCAGCCGGTTATTGATGAAGATGATGACGACGATGATTTTGACGATGATGACTATGACGTTGAAGTTATTTATCAGCGCTAAGGCCGCAGTATGATCATTTCAATGGTTGCTGCTATGGCTGCCAATCGTGTTATTGGTCGAGCTAATCAGATGCCCTGGCATTTACCGGCAGATTTGCGCCATTTTAAGCAGGTCACATTGGGCAAGCCGGTAATCATGGGCCGTAAAACCTTTGAATCTATCGGCCGGATGCTGCCTGGCCGGCGCAATGTAGTAATAAGCCGCACTGCGCCTGTCGATAGCAAAGGCGCAGAATGGGTAAGCAGTGTGGAGCAGGCGTTAAGCTTGCTGGCAGAACAGCCTGAGGTAATGGTGATAGGTGGTGGTGAAATTTACCGCCAGTGTTTGCCTCTGGCGCAGCGTTTATATCTGACTGAAATTGAACTGGAAACTGAAGGCGATGCTTTCTTTCCCGACTATCAGCAAAGCGGGCAGTGGCAACTGACAGAAGACGTGCTATATTCGGCTGACGACCAAAACCGGTATAACTGCCGTTTTATCACACTTGAACGTTTGGCCTGAGATGCAGCTGGTTTGCACCGGCCAAAACATCTTGTTAAGATGGTTTAGCTTAAGTTCAGCGAGGAGTAGTAGATGAGATTATTGCCAACATTATTATGTGGTGCCGCAGTAACATTAACCCTGGTGGCTGCGCCTGCAGCGGTAGCCGATGATCAGCTGGCTGCTTCTATGTGTGATTACGTTGCTGCAGATGACAAAAACCGTCTGCGTAAAGTGTTGAGCGATTATCGCCTGCGCTTGCGCAACATTTATGATGGTGTGGTCTGCAACGGTGAAAACCTGATCCGCCACGCGTTTAAAAGTAACGCTAACGATGTCGGTGAGTTTATTGTAAAGCAATTACCGGGTTCAGCTGTTGCTGCATCGGGCGATATAGGCTGGGCTGAAGGCAATGGTTTTGCTGCTTCACCATTGCTGGCTGTGTTAAAAGATCGCGCCGGTGGCGGCGATTAATGTCTGAAAAAAAACCGCCGATTGGCGGTTTTTTTGTATCCAAACCCGATGGGGTTAAACCTTAAATTGGTCTACCGACACCCGTAACTCTTCTGCCAGTCTGGCAACTTCATGGCTTGACTCTGATGTCTGTTCGGCGCCAGATGCGGTTTCTTCCGCGATCGATACGATAGACTCCAGCAGCTGGCTGATCTCGTGCGATACCTGATTCTGCTCTTTGGCGGCATTGGAGATCTGTTCGCTCATATCATGGGCTAAATGTACTGCATGAGTGATAGAGTCCAGCGCCTTGGTAGCCACTTCAGTTTTTGCCACACAATTTTCTGCCTGCTTTTTACCTTTGTTCATGGCTTCAACTGCAGCATGGGCACCGCTTTGCAGCACCTGGATCATCGCCTGAATTTCCTGGGTAGAGGCTTGTGTCTTGCTGGCAAGTGAGCGCACTTCATCTGCTACAACCGCAAAGCCACGACCTTGTTCACCAGCCCGGGCCGCTTCAATAGCCGCATTTAGGGCCAGTAAGTTAGTTTGTTCGGCAATGCCGCGGATCACATCCAGTATGCTGCCGATGGAGGCGCTGTCTTTATGCAGTTTGTTAATGACTACGGAAGCCTGCTCAACTTCGTGTGATAACTGCAGAATAATGGCTTTGTTTTCCAGCGAAATGCCTTTTACGCGCTCGGCTTCGTTATCAGCATTCTTTATTTCTGCAACTGCATCATTTGAACTTTGCAGTACACCTTGTGAGGTGCTGCTCATTTCAGTAGTCGCTGTGGCTGCTTGCGTAACCTGTGATTTTTGCTCGCGTATGGCCTGGGTTGTTTGTACGGTAATGGCTGAGGTCTGCTCTGAAGCAGCAGCCAACTGGGTTGAGCGTGAAATAATGCCCTGGATAAGCTGCTGTAAGTTGGCTATAACCTTGTTGCAGTTACGTGCCAGCTCACCAAATTCATCTTTGGCACTGTCATCCAGTTTTTGCGTTAAATCACCGGAAGCCACCACACCCAGAATATCATTAACTTTTGCCAGCGGGTTGATAATGCTTTTCACAGTAATAACGGCGATCAGTACGGCTAACAGTATCGATACCAGCATCACGATAAAGATAATAGTAATAGCGTTTGACACGCTTTGTGTAGCTTGCTGCTGTATGCTTTCTGCTGCTGAGCTTGCTTCGTCTAACAGACCGGTCAGCACGGTAATAGCATTGGTGGTTTGCTGCTCAACTGAGGCTAACAAGGTTGTCGCTTCGGCGCTACTTTGTAAGCGGGCCGCTTTAATGCTTGGAATACCGTTAGCACCCTGCAGTAGCTCGTTTATAGCCTTAACTTTTTCTTCCAGATCAGCGACCAGCGTTACCTGAGCGCCTGCTTCGGCTTTAATGGTAGCAAACTGTTCATTTAAATCTTTCAGCCGAAAGGCAATTTCATTGCTAATGGTGTTGGCAGTGCTGTCAGACAAGGTGCGGTTTAAATCAACGACATTGCTGATCAGCGTATTTATACCGGTTTCCAGCGCAGTTGCCGCTGTGTATGAACGGGGAAAGCGGCGCTGTACGTCGCGTACGTCGGTAAAATCCAGAATCAGCGACGCCATATCATCAGCATGCATTTCTAAATCAGCCAGCTTGCTGTCTATACTATCGCGCAGCGTTAAACCGCGACTAAGTTGGTCAAACAGCCGGCTGCTTACTGGTACAAATTCATTGTAGGCCTGTGCAACAGAGGCTGCAGCTGCTTTTAAAGTTGTCTCATTGCTGACTGCGGTACTTAACTTTTGCGCAGCAGCCTCATAGACTTGTTGTTCTTTATTAAACTGTGCTTTAAAGCTGGCAATGCTGCTGAGCTCGATTGCATTAAAAGCCTGTAAGCTGAGTTTGCTCATAATGACAAACTCACTTTTCATTAAGGCGCTGTTTTCCAGTGCAGGAATAGACACCTTATTCACTTCAGTGGTTGCACTGCTAATGGTATTGAGTCTGTTGTAGGAGGTGGTGCCAATGATCAGCAGCAGTAGCGAAATAACGCCAAAGCCTCCCATAATCCGTAATGCAACGGTTAACTTCATAATAACTCCAATTGTTACTGAACTCAGTACTGCTGGTCAGCTCAGCATTGGGCTGACATCAGGCCACACTTTTAAGTTGTTAACTATACCCTGAGCGGGCCAAACCTGCCACACTGTATCTTTGTTGAGTTTCTATACAATAGGCTGTTAATGCGTTACCCCAGACACAGCCGGTATCCAGAGCATGGATGTTGGGTATAGGACTATACCCGTTTAGCGCTGCCCAGTGGCCAAAAAAGAGTTCAGCCTGCAAACGGTTGCGCCAGAATTCGTACCAGGGTACCAGCACGGTCTGATTACGGGGATGGCCTTTTTCTTTTAGCTCAAGTGAACCGTCCTGGCGGCAAAAACGCATGCGTGTGCAGCTGTTAACGGTAAATCGCCAGCGCTGCTGCGGGTTGATGGCATCGGTTAATCGCTCAGGCTTGTTGCCATACATGCTTTGCAGTAAAGGCTGAGGATTGGTGCGTAGCTGATGCTGCACTTCTGCCGTCATTGCGATAGCCTGCGCCAGTGACCATTCCGGCGCCAGGCCGGCGTGCACCATTAGGTGGCGCTGATCGGGGCTTAAATACAACAAGGGTTGCTGACATAGCCAGTGTATTAGTTCATCCAGCTGCGGGCTGTCGAGCAACGGTTGCAGTTGGTCTTGTGCTTTAACATTGCTAATGCCGTAATAACAGGCAATAAGATGCAAGTCATGATTGCCTAGCACGGTAACGGCTTTATCGCCCAGGCTGTTGACAAATTGCAGGCACTGCAGCGATTGTGGCCCACGTGCAACTAAATCGCCGCAAAACCATAAGGTATCATTGTGCTGATCATAGCCGATATGCTGCAGTAAACGTTGCAGTGCGTCGTAACAGCCCTGCAAATCGCCTATGACGTAAGTAGCCATTAATTGAGAATATTAGGCATGGCCAGACGAAAAAGCGGAATAGCAGCATTGAACTGTTCCTGCTGCTTTGTCACCATCTCATAATGGCCTTGCATGGTGCCTACCGGGGTTTCCAATACTGCACCGCTGGTGTACTGATAGCTGCTGCCGGGGGCCAGTTTAGGTTGCTCACCGATAACACCGTCGCCGTCTACTTCGGTTTGTTTGCCATTAGCGTCAGTAATTAACCAGTGCCGCCGGAGCAACTGCACATCCTCGTTGCTGTGGTTACGAATAGTGATGGTATAAGCAAACACATAGCGCTGGGCGCTGGGGTCGGATTGTGCAGCGATATAAAAGGTATCTACGCTAACTGCGATATTATACTGTGTTGTCATACTGCAGACTCTTGCTGGTGCAGCCACTGTGCTAACTGTACAAATTGCTCTACCGTCAACTGTTCAGGCCGTAAGGTCGGGTTTAAGCCCAATTGCTCCAGTTGTTCGGCGGTGGCGATGTTGCTAAAGCAGTTGCGAATGGTTTTACGCCGTTGATTAAAGGCCTCCAGGCAAACGCGGTTTAACACTTCCGCCGGTACATCGGCCCGTTGCGCAATGGCTTTGGGGATCAGCCGCACGACGGCTGAGTCAACCTTAGGCGCCGGTTTAAAGGCTCCCGGGCCCACTTCTACTACCGGCATGGCCTGGCAATAATATTGTGTCATTACGCTCAGTCTGCCATAGGCTTTACTGCCATGGCTGGCTGTCATGCGCTGTACGACTTCTTTTTGCAGCATGAAATGCATGTTTTCAATCTGGTCGGCATAGCTAAACAGGTGAAACAGTAACGGCGTTGACACATTGTAGGGCAGATTGCCGAATACCTTTAGCTTTTGGCCATCCTTGAGCAGGCTGTTAAAATCAAACTTCATCGCATCGGCCTGATGAATCGTCAGTTTGTCAGCCAGCTGTGGATGTTCGCTTAGCCGTTGCGCTAAATCGCGGTCCAGTTCTATGACGATAAGGTGTCCGGCGGCCTCGACTACCGGCTCAGTTAACGCGCCAAGGCCGGGGCCAATTTCAACCAGTGTCTGGCCTGGCTTGGGCGCTATGGCTTTGACAATACGGCCAATAACCTGAGGATCATGCAGAAAGTTTTGCCCGAAGCGCTTACGGGCTCTGTGGCCTTGATGTACATTGTCAGTCATATTAATTCGTCGTTTGGTTGGCCAGTGTAATAGCCTGATTTAAAGCATGAAAAAAACTACCGGCATCTGCTTTGCCAGTACCGGCTAATTCAAGCGCAGTACCATGGTCAACTGAAGTGCGGATTAACGGCAGGCCCAGGCTAATATTAACCGAGCGGCCAAAGCCCATATGTTTTAGTACCGGTAAACCCTGATCATGATACATCGCCAGTACAGCGTCGGCGTCATTCAGATATTTGGGTTGAAACAGCGTGTCTGCTGGCAAAGGCCCGACCAAATCCATACCTGTTTCACGCAGTTGTGCCAAGGTTGGGTTGATAATGTCGAGCTCTTCGCGGCCCAGATGGCCATCTTCCCCGGCATGCGGGTTCAGGCCACAGACATAGATCCTCGGCTTGGCAATAGCAAACTTCTGTTGTAGATCCTGATGCAGGATGGTCAGCACCTTGGTAAGCCGGTCAGCGGTAATGGCCTTGGCGACATAAGCCAGCGGAATATGTGTCGTTGCCAAAGCAACCCGTAACCCCTCGGTAGCCAGCATCATAACGACGTAGGGTGTATTGGATTGCAGCGCAAAAAATTCCGTATGGCCACTGAAGGGAATGCCTGCTTTATTAATAATGCCTTTATGTACCGGCCCGGTGACAATGGCTGCAAACTCACCACTGATCGATTTTTCACCGGCAAAGCTTAGCGTATCAACAACATAGCGGCCATTGGCAGCGTTCAGCTGGCCAGCCTGCACCGGCTCTGCCAGCGCAAAGTCAACTATTGTCAGGCTACCGGCTTGCTGTGGTCTGGCCGGCTTACTGGCATCATATGGCAGTAACTTTAGCGGCAGTTGCAAATGCGCTGCACGTTCGGTTAATAAGGCGGCGTTAGCGCATACCACCAGTTCAACCGGCCAGTCCTGTTGTGCCAGCCGGATCACCAGATCCGGCCCTATGCCTGCCGGCTCGCCTGGAGTAATGCCAATACGCATGCTCATTTATTGCTCCGACATGACTTCTATATGCGCTTCTTCACGCAGTTCGCGCAGGAAGTTGGTGGCTTCTTCACCGTAACGACGGTTAAAGATCATGCGGTAGACCTGTTCGCGCTTTTTATCTGCGGTCGCATCGACAGTGCGTTTCTCCATAACCTGAGCGATGTGCCAGCCATGTTCAGTCCGAAATGGTTCACTGATTTCGTTTATCTCTAACCGGTTTAGCGTATCGCGAAAGGCCGGTACGAAAATGTCTGCTTCGGCCCAACCCAGCTCGCCACCGTTTAATTTTGAGCCCGGATCTTCAGAATGTTGTTTGGCTAGCTCAGCAAAGTCGCTGTCATCCTGGCGTAATTTAGCGGCAAACTCAGCCAGCATAGTACGGGCCCGCTCTTCACTGAGAATGATGGACGGTTTTAGCAGGATATGACGGGATCTGACTTCTTTTATATCGGCAACATTGTCACCACGAATGTCGAAGATAGACAATATATGAAAACCTGCACCAGAGCGCAGCGGGCCGATAATGTCGCTTTTTTTCCGGCCCCGGATGGCTTCAGAAAACAGCGACGGCATCTCATTGATATTCATCCAGCCAAGGTCGCCGCCTTCCAGAGCTTTGGCACCGGAGGAAGACGCTATCGCAATGCGTTTAAAATCACTGCCACTGCGCAATAATTCCATTACCTTATCGGCACGCTCTTTTGCCTGGTTTACATCATCAGTACCTGCCTGAGCCGGTATGGCAATTAATATATGCCCCAGGTTGTATTGCTCTTTGCTGGCGCCTTGTTCTTCCATCAATTTGATCAGGCTATCGACTTCCTGCGGGCTGATATAAATGCGTCTTTGAACGTTGGCGCGAACGACTTCATTGGTGATCATTTCTTCACGTAGCCGCTCACGGAAGCGCTCGTAGTTACCTTCTTCGGCGACGACCTGTTGGCGAAAGGCTTCCAGTGACAGCTTTTCACCGGCGGCAATATTACGAATAGTATCATCCAGCTGGGAGTCGCTGATCTGCATGCCCATACGCTGAGCCATTTGTAACTGCAGATTAGTTGAAATTAACCTTTCAGTGGCCTGGGTACGCAGCGCAGCATCTGAAGGTAAGGTTTGCCCCTGGGCTGCGGCATTACGCTTAACCCGCTCGACAATATCGACGATGTCGCTTTCTAGCACGACGCTGTTATCAACGATAGCGGCCACCCGATCAATTTCGCGTTCAGCAGCGACAGCGCTGATACTGGTACAACACAGCAGGGTTGCCGCGATAAGTTGGGATAACTTCATAAATTCCTACATCAATTAGTTAATAAAAATGGCCGACGATAACTGAAAATACCGTTAGACAGCATATCGGTAACACCAAAGCCGGCACTGTCACCAAAACCTTTTAACACGAATTGCACGCCAATGCTGGTATCTAAACGGCTGTAATCATTAAAGTTACCAACCGGTAATTCTAAATCAGTTAACAGTTGCCGCTTTGCTATCAGTCTGACGGCCCAGCAGCAGGACTCATATTGCATACCTATACTGGCATCTATCATACGATGATTCGTTAAATCGCGGTAGTAACTGGCGACCAATTGCCACTGCTCGGACACCGGCATGGTGCCCAACATGCCAAGCTGCTGTATTTCCACACCTGAGACTGCCCGGCTGTATCGATGGTTCAATTGAAACAGGCTTTTGTCGCTGGCACGGTAATCCAGCGAAGCACTGCTTTTGATTACCTGATCGTTATCGATATCATATTGTACGGCGGAGCTGAAATACCATTTGCGAAACCAATGCCAGATTAATTCTGCAGCCAGCATCGACTCTGCCGGACTTAAATCGTCGGTTTCACCCGGTTGTATCACAGGCGTATCGAGGAAAAAGATCTGTCCCAGACTAAACCGAAACAACTCATTGTCGATATTGTCATAAAACCGGCTGGTCCAACCGACGGTCAGCTGATTGGCTTGGTTGATCCTGTCTAACCCTGAGTAACGGTTTTGCCGGAACAGACCATAGTAGTCATCCTGCAGGCGGGCGGTGTCATACAAACCAATAGCACTTTGATCCCGATACGGAATATAAAGGTATTGCAACTGAGGTTCGAAGGTTTGCAAACCGGTTTCGCCGAACCAGTCGTATTCACGCTCCAGATTAAGTTTGGAATGTAATCTGACTTTCGGGATAGTCCGGCTGACCGACGAGGCTACAGCGGTGTTGTCATCGGCAGCGTCTTGCTGATAATAGGTGTAGAGCAAACTGGCTTCAGCGGTCAGCTCGAACGCCGGAGTAATAAAAGGTGCCACCAGTTTGGGTTCAAGGTGAATACGGTCAGCATCGCGGATATCGGCCTGATCATTTCTGAAATGGGCATATTGCGCCTGCCAATCGAAGTTTATGCCAGGTAATAAAGATAGCGGCTGGGCGGAGGCTAAACTCAGCTCGGGTAAAGTGCTGTAAGCTTTATTGTAATTACCCAGAATTTCAAAACCCTGCATCCTTAACTGTGAATGCACCTGCTCGCCGTAGTAGCTCAGGTTAGCTTCGCGCAGCAATTGGGTGTCGCTTTGATTATTGTAGTCGGAGCCCAGTTCACTGAGGTAGGCATCATCACTGACGTCGGTAAGATCAATAAAACCACGCCACTGCTCGGTAAAGTCGCTGACATGGCTGATATGCGCCAGATACCGCTGACCAAAATTGTCCGGTTTATCATTGTCAGAGTTGAGATATTCCAGCTGCAATGTGCCCTGGTGTTGCTCAGTTAAATAACGAAAGGCAGATTTAAGCTGAGCACCGCGTTTACTCATATAGCGTGGTGTCAGAGTCAGATCGTAGTTTGGCGCCAGATTAAAGTAATAAGGCAGTTCAAATTCTGCCCCCAATTTTTGTGAACTGCCAAATTTGGGCAGTAAAACGCCGCTGCGGCGTTGTTCGGTAACCGGAAAGGTTAAATAAGGCAGATAAAATACCGGAATATCTTTTATCTTAAACACCGCATGATGGGCTTCGCCCCAGCCTTCACCGGCTTCAATATTGATCTTAGTAGCATGCAAGCCCCAGCTGTTGTCACTTTGCGGGCAAGTGGTAAATAAGGCGTTTTCCAGCAGTAACTGTTGATCACCGGCGGTAAGGCGCTTGGCATCACCGCGGCCGGCCTGTGTCAGAAAGTGATAACTGGCCTGATCTAAACGGGCTGCGTTATTTAGCAGGTCGGCACTAAACTGTGCGCCCTGTACCTGCACGCTCTGGTTATAATATTGAATGCCGCCATCGGCATTGATGGTTTGTTTGTCCCGGTCAAAGTTTGCCTGCGGTGCCAGCAATAAGGTATCACGGTAACGGATTTCCACCTGCCCACTGAAACGGGTACGCAAATTGGCTTCCATGTCAGCATGGTCAGATGCAATGCGTATCGCCGGATCATTTACATCCAGTTGCGACAATTCGGCCGGCACGGCTAAGGGCACGTAACAGGCAGAGACAGCTTCAGCCTGAGCCACAGTGGCGTTAAAGATTGGAAAAAGAAATACCACAGCTAACCCATGCTTCATGCAGCCACTCTTGCCTTACTCATTATTCTGTTGACATTATGTACACCAGCGGACCCGGTATAATAAATCAATTTTAGAATTCCTGCTAATCCGATATAGTGCTGCGCATACGCAGTATAAATTAGCTGCCAGTTACAGATGATGTTAAAGGTGAAGATGTGTGGGGTAAAATACTCGGTGCTTTGTTTGGTCTGGCATTATTAAAGCTGCCGGGATTGCTGTTAGGTATCTTACTCGGCCATTGGTTTGACAAGGCCTGGGGACGGCAGTTTGAAAGTAGCGGCGGTTTTGCCGGTTTGTTTGGCCAGCAAGATGAACAAGGACTGTTTCGTTACACGACTTTCGCTACTATGGGCCATCTGGCCAAAGCAACCGGCGTTGTCACGCCGGCACATATTCAGCAGGCCAGCCGTTTTATGGCTGATTTGGGCCTGAGCGCAGCACAACAAAAAGAAGCGCAAGACGCCTTTCGTGACGGCAAAGTAGCCAGTTTTCCGCTGCGTCAGCAATTAAGCCAGTTTTATCAGGTTTACCGGCGACGCAAGGATGTGTTGCAATTATTTGTCGAAATCCAGCTCAGTATTGCCAGTGTGCAGGGTCAAATTACCGCGGCGCAATACCAGATACTGCAACAGGTTGCCGGTTATCTGAACTTTAGCCAGGCGCAGTTAGAACTGCTGTTGCAATCGTACCAGGCGCATAGCCGGTTTTCATCGCGCAAACAGCAGCAACATAGCATGCAGCACAGATTGCAGGATGCGTATCAGCTATTAGGATTGCAACCAACGGATACCGACACGGCGTTGAAGAAGGCCTATCGTAAACTAATGTCACAACATCATCCGGATAAACTGATGGCGCAAGGCGTACCTGCAGAAATGCTGGAGTTAGCCAAACAACGTACCCAGGAGATCCAGGCAGCATACGAAATGATCAAACAACAACGAAGCCAACGCTAATTTACAGGCCGACTGAGGTTAACCAGCCATAAATTTCCTGCAGTACCCACAGTTGCATATCGTTATTGTAGCCAGAGCCGGAGAGCAAGCGCTGGCGGTATACTGGTTTAAATAATTTATTCGCCAGTTGCCGGCGTAATTTTAACTGTGAAACCACAAAACGATTGTCATATTGCAGGTTGATGTCCAGTGTGGGGACCTGATGACTGGCGATAGCATTGGCCAGCGCTTTGTTAAGTTGTTCATCCGGTAAATAGGCACCTAACAATACCAGCGCAGCCGGTTCGGTTAGTTGCCCAGCCGCATACAGATGATTAAGTGCAGCAGCACTGTTACCCTGAGCAATAACAATAATGCTGCCAGCCTGCTGGCTGGCCAGTTCTGCTGCAGCACTAAGCCGTTGTTGTAACGCACTTTGATACTGCTGCAATGCTTCGCTGGTGTGCAACAATTCTTCTGACGGCGGCGGCATTACCGATAGTGTATTCCAACCGTACTCGTTTAAATGCTGGCGCAGGATATCGATATGTTTAGCGCTGGCCGCATGTTCATTGCCGTCCGCGACCAAAATAACCGTACCTTTAGTGGCGGCGGTCAGAGAGTTGCGCTGCAATACCAGAAAGGGGGGCTGACTGCCCAGCATGCGTATTTCTTCTGCAGGTAACTGTCGGGTCAAGTCGGCTGTATTATTTTGTTCCTGACTGGCTGCGGGTTCGGCCTGTAAACCGGCGCTAAACAGCAGCAACAGTAGTAACGGGTATAATCGCATTGTTTGCTCCGCACAGCCGATATCACGCTATTGGCAGGTTATCGGCCGTTACACGGCGGGCTTTAATGGCTGTTGGCAGTTAATGCCCGTTCAACCACATAATGGCTAAAGGTATACAACACCTGAGATTTGTAGTCGAACTCAATAAAGCCGCTGTGCTGCTGCAATAAAACCACCTCTGCGGCATCCGGCAGAATAAAACAGAATTTTGTCGGTTTAAATTCTACCAGTGCCCGTGCCATTTCCTGCAACTGCGGGTTTATTGCTAAGCGCGCGGTTTCATCCTTACTGTTGCAGACGTGAGCGTTGGCATTTAACGATATAATGTTGTTTGGTTCTGCTGTGGCAGTGAAGCCGCTGACAAAGAATAACAGACCTGGCAGTGTGGTCAGTAACGGGTATCTGGACATAACAAACTCCGGCTGAGGCTGCACCTGTTACGACATCCTGCCCAAGTGTGGCGCTTGCTGAATTAAAACTGGCATCCGGCTCCGGATGCGCAACAACTTAGAGCCTAATCCTAGCACAGCCTTGCCTGGCTTGGCAGCCGGTTTTTTTGCTTTATACGCAGGCAAAAAAAAGCCGCTGTATATCAGCGGCTTTGCGGTATTTAAAAACTTAACGTAATACAGGTTGCTTAATTTTTGCCGTTACTTTGGCTTCAATCCGCTGGTTTGCTGCATGGGCTTCGCGGCTGCTGCCTTCAACCCGTGGCCGGGTAACACCATAACCTATTGCGGTAATGCGTGACTGGGCAATGTTGAAATCATTCTTCAGGATATCCGCAATAGTCGCCGCGCGGCGCTCAGATAACTTCATGTTGTAAGCCGGATTACCGATGTTAGAGGCATGGCCTTCAATCAGCACTGTAGATTCCGGGAAGCGTTGCATAAAGGCTCCCAGATTTTCTACATCAACACGCTGACTGGCTGGCACTGCAGCTGAGTCAAACGGAAAGCGTACTTCAATATCAATATCGCCAACCGATGCCATCGTTTCTTCGTACACTGTACAACCGCTGCTATCGACTTTGTGCGTGGCAGGCGTGTCTGCGCAGCGATCAGCGTTGTCTGGCACACCATCGGCATCTGTATCAGCAACAGCGACCGGCTTAGCAACTACCGGAGCGGGTGCCGGAGCAGGAGCTGGCGCAGGTGTCGGCGCAGCTTTAGCTGCAGCGCTGCCAAACAGGAAGGTCATACCCAGTTTGATACCGGCATCGGCATAAGAATCATCAATGCCCTGATAACGGTTTGCTTCGGCGAAGAGGCCAAAATTCTGATTAAAAAAGTGTTTGTAGCCAATACCAATATTAAAAGCGGTGTTATTTTGTACCGCGTCCATCCGCTTTAAACCACCTACCAGATAGACCGGTTTCATTTGTGGTAAATGATATAAAGCATCTATACCGATACGGTTACCGTCAGCATCCGAGCCGTTTAGTTTCGATTGCAAATCCAATTTGGCAAACTCTGCGCGCAGTGCCCAGTTTTCGGTCAGGTAGTAGCCTAACTCGATACCATAGCCGGCATCTTTTTCCATGTAATTCCAGGCGGCAGAACGGGTTTTATCACGGTCAGGCATATAATATTCAGCAAACAATGAACCAAATACACGTTCATTTAAATCAGCGGCACTGACAGTATTGGCCACTAAAGGGGCGCTGAACATAGGTAAAGCGACAGCAACTGCGAAAAACGTCTTGTTAAGTTTCATCCATATCTCCTTAGACTAAAACAATTTAACAGCAACATTATTTAATGTAGTTGTTAATACATAACCTTAAAAAAGTAGTTCAATTTTCTTGTTAAATCAGCATAGTTCAGATGTTATCTTAAGCAGATGAACCTTAGGTTAATAAAAAAATGATTTTTAGCGGATTAAAACGGGCAGGGACAAACAAAATGCATAGGTTGTTTTGTTTGCGGATGTTGTATTGTCAATTGTTCGGCATGCAGCTGCAATCTAGTGGCGGTATCATTTGCCACCCCGGTGGCATAAAACTTATCGCCCAGGATCGGGTGACCCAGCCATTGCAGGTGTACCCGCAATTGGTGTGAGCGGCCGGTTACCGGTATCAGCTTTAACCGGCTACCAGTGTGGTCACGCTCCAGCACCTGATAGTGTGTCAATGATGGCTTGCCATGCGTATAGCAGACCTTTTGTTTTGGCCGGTTTGGCCAGTCACAAATCAGTGGCAGGTTAATGCTGCCAAAGTCTGCGCTGACCTGGCCGGCAACCCGGGCAATATAGTGCTTCCTGGTGCTGCGCTGCTGAAATTGCCAGTTTAGCTCGCGCTGGCTGTCAGCACTAAGCGCCATTACCACTATACCTGATGTAGCCATATCCAGCCGGTGTACCAGCCGGATCCCGGGCCAAACCAGCCTGGCACGGTACTCCAGGCTGTCTTTATGCTCTGGCGCTTTGCCCGGCACGCTGAGTAAGCCGCTGGGTTTATTAAACACGACCAGTGCGTCATCCTGATACAGGATCTGCAGATAAGGCGTCAGCGGTGGTGCATAGTGCAATAACATATCAGTCGTGACTGACCACAATTAAGCGCACAGCATCCAGTTTCACCCGGGCTTTGCTGATGTACTCGGCAAGTTGCTGTTGTTTGTGTTGCACCGCATCCAGCTCATCCTGCCGCACCGATGGGTTTTGTTGGCGCAGTGCTGCCAAACGCTGATATTGGCTGCTTAACGCAGTATCGGCTTTCGTTTTCGCCTGCTGCACTAAAGTGGCCAGTTCGGCTTCGGCCAGGTTGCTGGCCTTACCAAGTAGTGGATGTAGCAGCGTCTGCAAGGCTCCGGCCAGTTTGCTGCCTGTTTGGCGGCCAACAGGTTTAAGTTGTTTGCTCAGATGATCAAAGCTGACTTTAGCCGCCAGGTTATTGCCATTTTTATCCAGCAATACACGTAGTGGGGTGGCTGGTAAATAGCGGCTTAGCTGTAACTGCGCAGGGGCACTGGCTTCAACAATAAAATTCAGCTCCAGCAGGTAGCTGCCGGCGGGCAGTGCTTTATTGGCCAGTATCGCAACCGAGGTACTGCCGTGCGGTTCTGTGGTGAGTATATCCAGGGTGCCGCGTACCATCGGATGATCCCAGCTTAATAACTGAATATCTTCTTCGGCCAGCGCTGTGGCGCGATCAAAGGTAATGGTGACACCTTCATCGCCAAGCCACGGATAACTGCCCTGCATTTGCTCGGACGGTGTCAGAATAATGCTGGTATCGCTGCGGTCTTCCTGATTAATACCCAGCATATCCCAGGCTTTAAACATCAGCATTGGCAGGGCGGTGTCATTGTCCTGAGCCGCTACCTGCTGCGCCAACTGCACTGCAGCCGCGCCGCCCGCTGAGTTCATCTCCAGCAGCCTGTCCCGGCCTTGCTCCAACTGCTGGCGCAGGGTTAGGTTTAGCGCTTGGCTGGCGCTAATTAACTGTGTCAGCGCACTGTGCTCAATATCGCTTTGTGCCAGTAACGGCAGCAGTTGTTCGGCAAACTGTTCGTATACGCTACGGCCAGTCTGACAAGTGTGCTGCAATGCATCCAGGCCCTGGTGATACCAGTCCAGCAAGCGCTGCTGTGGCTGATTAGCGAAATAGGGCAGGTGCAGCTGAATATCTTCGCTTTGGCCAATACGGTCTAAGCGGCCGATACGTTGTTCAAGTAAATCCGGGTTTAATGGCAAATCGAACAACACCAGATGATGGGCAAACTGAAAATTACGCCCCTCACTGCCGATTTCAGAACACAATAACAGTTGGGCGCTGTAATCTTCCTGGGCAAAATAGGCCGCCGCTTTGTCACGCTCAATAATGCTCATGCCTTCGTGAAACACCGCGGCCCGAATGCCTTCGCGTTGGCGCAATGCTTCTTCCAGCGCTATTGCCGTTTGTGCTGAGGCACAAATCAGTAAAAATTTATCCTGTTTATGCGTTTTTAACAGTTGCAGCAGATAGTCGACCCGTGGGTCAAACTGCCACCAGTTGCTGCTGGCGTCCAGTTGTTGTAACACCTGCTCAGGAAACAGCTGCGCGCTGACTTTTTCCGCCAGTGTCAGCTGTGGGTTCAAACTAAAATGTACCTTTAGCGCGTTGGCATATTGCTCTGGCAATGCCAGCGGCGTCATATTGGCAATGCGTTTCGGGAAGCCTTTAATATTGGCGCGGCTGTTGCGAAATAAAATACGGCCGGTGCCATGGCGATCCAGTAACTGGCGTAATAACTGCTGCTTCGCCTGAATTTGCGCGTCAGCGGCGGCTGTAGTGTCACAGAGCACGGCCAGTTCAGCGCTGATATCAGTCTCTGCTAATGCTGTTGTCAGTGCCGTGGCCTGAGCCGCTGTCAGGGCATCATTGTGCAGCAGTGGTGCGGCGATAGCGGCAATATGCTGGTACTGCTGTTCTTCCTGTAAAAACGCCTTATAGCTGTGAAAACGGGCCGGGTCCAGTAACTTTAAACGGGCAAAATGGCTTTCATGGCCTAATTGGTCCGGCGTAGCCGTTAGCAGGATCAGGCCGGCACTGGCGCTGGCCAGTGCGCTGACGCACTGATATTCAGTGCTGGGCGTTTGCTCGTGCCATTGCAGGTGGTGTGCTTCATCCACCACCAATAAATCCCACTGACACTGCGCAGCCAATTGCTGCCAGCGTTCATTCTGGCTGATAAAACTCAGGCTGCATAACACCAATTGTTCGGTTTCAAACGGGTTGCTGGCATCCAGCAGGGCTTGTTCGCAACGCTCCTGATCAAAAATGGCAAAGCGCAGGTTAAAGCGGCGCCACATTTCAACCAGCCACTGGTGTTGTAAAGAATCCGGCACGACAATAAGCACCCGGCTGGCCAGACCGCTGATGAGTTGCTGATGCAGAATAAAACCGGCTTCAATGGTTTTTCCCAGGCCCACTTCGTCGGCTAGCAATACACGCGGGGCATGACGCTGTGCCACTTCGTTGGCAATATGCAATTGATGAGGGATCAAACTTACCCGCGCACCGGCCAGCCCCTGCAACGGGTTTTGTTGCTGGTGATGCAAGTGCTGCCAGGCTTGATAGCGCAGGGTGTACCAGTCAAAACGGTCTATCTGGCCGGCAAACAGCCGGTCTTGCGGTTGATTGAAGCTGATAAAGTGATCAAGCAGGGTTTCGCGTAATTCAACATAGCTGCCGTCATCCAAATTGCTGCCACAGTACAGCAAAATGTCGTGTTGCTCTTTTATCGCGCTGATAAGCAGCTTAGCGCCGTCAGCGCTGCGAATTTCATCGCCAACATTAAAACGCACCCGCGTAAGCGGTGCTTCAGCCTGTGCATACAGGCGGGTTTCGCCACTGGCCGGAAACAGTACTGTCACCATTCTGCCTTCAGCAGCCACTACGGTGCCTAAACCTAAATCCGATTCGGTGTCGCTAATCCAACGTTGACCCAGAGCAAACTTCATCTTCAGCCTTATCAGTGAAATTGGGGGCGCTATGGTACTAGTATTCGCGCCTTCCTGCATCCGTAATTGCGGTAAAACTGCTGTCATCTTAGTGCCATATCAGCAGGTCACAGTATTAGTACCTGAATGAGCAGTAAATTTTGTAATTAAACTGGGCAAAGCCCGTTGGTGCACTATGCTTATTTTATGGCACAGGTGGGGCCTGTGCCAGGCGAAAAGGAGAGCCATATGGCGCGAAGAAAAAGTAAAGATAAAAAAATCTACGTCCTCGACACCAATATTCTGCTACACGAACCCTTTGCTTTCCTGAACTTTGAAGAACATGACGTCGTCATTCCAATGACGGTACTGGAAGAGCTCGACCATATAAAAGACCGAAACAAAGATGTCAGTCGCGATGCGCGGGTGGCCATCCGCGCGCTGGAAGATGTGCTAAAGGACGCCAGTCCGGAGCAAATGCTGCAAGGAGTGGCGATACCGCGAGCTGGCGAGCAGCGTAGCGGTGGCCATGTGTTTATCATTAACGACCACCATATTTCTGATCAAATCCCCGGCCTGCCAGGTGGCGAGAACGATCATTTAATTATCAATACCGCACTGTATCTGCAGCGCGAAAAGAGCCCGACCAAAGTTATCCTGGTCACCAAAGACATCAATATGCGCCTTAAGGCCAAGGGGGCCGGCTTAAAACTGGTGGAAGACTACCGTACCGACCAGCTTATTGATGACGTGCGCTTTTTATACAAAGGTTACTATAAATTTCCCGGTGATTTTTGGAGCCAGGTTGGTGAATGTCGCAGTGAAAATGAAGGACGTGAAACCTTCCATTTTGTAAACCGCAGTGTGTTACCCAATGCCTATCTTAATGAATACCTGATTGATGAAGTGGAAGGTTTCGCCGGCAAGGTGGTGGCGATTACTGACAAAGAAATCCGCATACTCGATTTTGGCTATGAACGCTTAATGCACCGGCATGCCTGGGGTATACATCCGAAAAACATCTATCAGGCGATGGCCATGCAGGCACTGCTAGACCCGAATATGGATCTGGTGATCCTAACCGGCCCGGCAGGTTGTGGTAAAACCCTGATCGCACTGGCGGCAGCGCTGGAGCTGGTTATTGAAAAAGGCATGTACGACAAAGTCATTGTCACCCGCAATACGCCGGAAATTGCCGAGTCTATCGGCTTTTTACCCGGCACTGAAGAGGAAAAAATGGCGCCCTGGCTGGCGGCAATAACCGACTCACTGGAAGTGCTGCATAAAACCGATGAACATCCACACGCCAGTGTTAATTACATTATGGAAAAAGCCAATATACAGTTTAAATCGGTCAATTTTATGCGTGGCCGCAGCATTCAAAATGCTATCGTGATCTTGGATGAGTGCCAAAACTTAAGCGCTGCCCAGCTTAAAACCATTATTACCCGTTGTGGTGAGGGCACAAAGCTTATCTGTTCCGGTAATTTGTCGCAGATAGACAGCAACTATCTGACGGCGGTCACCTCTGGCTTAACTTACATTGTCGAGCGATTTAAGAACTTTGAAGGCAGTACCACCATTAATCTGAATGGCGTTGTGCGTAGCCGGCTGGCATCGTTTGCCGAAGCTAACCTGTAAACCTGACGTTTTTTAACCCAGCCTGGTTGACTACTGCGACAGTTCAACTAGGCTATTTTTGGTCCAAAACAATAAAACCTGCCTGTGCAAAAGGAGTTGCATGTATAACCCTGTCTATCACGAGTATCGTCGCAGTACGCTGTTTGGCTGCATTCTTATCGTATTACTGTCGCTAACCGGCGCTGCAATTCATTATCTGCGCAGTGTTGATGATAAAGTTGTGCTCAGTAAAAACCAGTTAATTAATGTTAGCGCGCGCATTGATGCTGAATTTACTCCGGTGCTGACATTCGCCGAAGCAATAAAGCGCTCGGCGCTGTTAAAGCTGACACTGCCGCCCGAGCCCACCGAAACGCAAATAAATGTATTGCAGCTTAGCAGCCGGCAAAACGCTAGCCTGACGGTAACGGCTGAGCAAAATGAGCTACAAATGCTGCAGCGGTTATGGCCCTATTTTGAGCTGGCATCACAGGTGCAGTCGCACTTAGTTGGCATGTATTACATATCAGAGCAGGGTTTTGCTGTGAACGGCGAAAGCCGTTGGCCCGACTATGTCGCGGACCAGTTTAGCTTATGGCTGCAGCAGCTACCTGATGATATGTCGTATCAGAGCGACATGACGTTTCACAGTGAGTTTTTGCCCGAGCAGGCTGCGTTGATGGTGCCGCTGTATGTTGATGACGTCAGACTGGGTCGGTTGGTGTTTGCCTTGTCGCTGCAAACTATGCTGAGCCCGTTGCAGCGGCAAAATAACGGTGTGCAGTATATGTTGCTGGATGCATCAGGCGAGGTGATCCACAGCTCTACCAGCCTGTCGCCGCAGATGATCAGTGGCCATATGCTACAGGTACAACGGCTCAATACCATGCCATGGTCGGTGGCCTTGCTGGAGCAAAAAACCAGTTTGTTTGCCGCCGGGGTCAAAGATTTTCTCTGGCACTGGCTTACTTATCTGGTTTTGCTTGGCACACTGCTGGCGCTGATGCAATACCGCTACCGGCGACGAACTTTATCGGCGTTTAACCGGCTATTGGTGCATACCGATCGTTTGCTGAAGGGCCAGCTGCATGGCGTGCGTCATATTCCGGAGGGGTGGCGAGAGTTGTTTGACCGTATCTGTCAGCTGCAGCGGCAACCCCCGTCAGAGTAACTGGTAGGCAAAGCCACCTGGCTGGGCAAATATTTTATATTCCGGGCTGATCTCGCCTATTGGCAATAAAGCCGGGCCGGTGGCATCAATTAAGATGTAGTTAGTGCCGTTGATTGTCACACTACTATCACCTTGTTTCACAGACAGTTGTACCGCCAGTACTGCATGTCCCGGCAGATAAATGATCGCCTGTTTAATATCCGGCAATAACATACGGATCAGCGCCGCCAGCAACACGGCTTTGCTATCACAGTCGGCACGGTTTTCACGCAACAACCGCAGCGGCGGGCTGAAGCTGGCACCGGACGACTGTAAGCGGTCTGATAAATCCTGATACGGAATTTGCTGCAACCACTCAGTGATATAACCGATAGCCTGGCGCACATCGAGCTGCTGCAATTTTGCATGTAAGGCGGTTGCAACCGGTAATAAAGCCGGCAGACTTTGCTGCATTAAACGTGGATGATCCGGCACCACCGCCAGTTGGCCGTTAGCTAAACGTACTTGTGTGTAGTATTCCTGCTGTAAATAGGCCGCGGTTTGTTCTGCCTCTAATGCATCGAGTTCTGCTGCCAGTTGCTGGAGCTGTTTGGCGTCTGTGCTTAGCAAACGGTATTCCAGCCGGTCATGCCGTGGCATGCGTTTAACCGTTACACCGGCTTGGCTGGCGACATGGCGCTGAATATCACGCCATAAATAATGTTGCAGTAGTGCGGGTTTAAAGGGTTTGAACTGGCGGAAATGCTCACTTATGGCCTTGTTTTCCAAACTAAAGCTGAGCTGTTGTGGTTCACCGCCGACAGCAAAACGATAGCTGAAATGCAGCATGTCATTCTGTTGCTGCAATGTCAGGCGCAGCGGTGCCGCCTGACACCAGGGTACTAGCAATAACACAACTAACCACGCAGCTTTCATGCACACCGAGCTTTTTGTCTGCCCCATAACAGCAAGCATAATGCCAGTAAGGCGGCAATTCCAGTCATGCCGGCCGATACTTCAACGGTGGTACTGCTGTCGATGTAGCTATCGCGGCTGTAATCTTCCAGCGGCAGCAGGTCAAGATTAACATCATCAAAACCAGAAATCTCCGCCAGCAAATAACCGCTGGCAGCGTCAAATAATCTTACTGTCAGCAGGTACGTATCTGGCGCATAGCGCTGGTCCAGTACGGTGTCGATAGCCAGCCAGTCGCCGGGACTGTCGCTAAACAATTCAAAGACTGAGCTGGTGTAATAGATACGTTCGCCGCCGTAGGTTGGCAATAAACTAAACTCAGCAAATACCTGCTGATAGTTTTGCGAGGTGTCGGCATCAAATTCCACTTCCAGCCGGTGATAGTAACCATTGTCATTAAGGTCACCGCTTAATGTCAGCTCAATGCGGTGAAACCACACATGGCTTTGATAGGCTTGAATACTGCTCTGGCCACTGTTGTTGCCCGTTGGAGTTGCGCGCAGCTCGGCGCGGCGCTCGATACTCTGGCTCTGCGCGGCCACTTCTGTAGTGAGTAAACACAGTATCGCGATTAAACAGCCGGTAATTTTATTCATAACAGTATCTCCTTGTGCTTTGTTACTATTACAGGCTGCGGCGATGAATTTTGGCTGAACTTTAACGTAAAGGATCTGTAAAGCAATGAAACTGGTAAGACAGCTAACGGCCGACAAGGCGATACTGGCAATAGATTTACTCTGTCAGGGCGCACCTGAGTTATCCAAAGGAAGGTTAAAGGATGCGATGGCCAAAGGTGCGGTGTTGTTAAACAGCAAACCGCAAAAACGTTTGCGCCGTGCCCAGACACAGCTGCAGCCTGGCCAGCAGTTGCAACTGCACTATGATGACGATTTGCTGGCACGCCAATGCGAACCTGCACTGCTGGTCAGTGATCAGCAGCAATACAGTGTCTGGTTTAAACCTGCCGGTATGCTGACACAGGGCAATGAATGGGGTGATCATCTGGCTTTGCTACGTGTTGCCGAGCAGCATTTTGCTGCTAAACGGCCGGTTTTTCTGCTGCACCGGCTGGATCGGGAGGCCAGTGGCCTGGTGCTGATCGCGCACAGCAAAGCCGCTGCCGCCGCTTTTAGCAAACTGATTAGCGAGCGGCGTATCAACAAAGATTATCTGATCCGGGTTAAGGGCCAGCTTGGCGCAGCGCTGCTGGCAACGGCTGAATTGAATTTTGCTTTGGATGGTAAAGCGTGTCAGACCAAATTCCGCCTGCGCCACTACGATGCTGTGCGTGAACAGAGTTGGTTAGATATAGCGTTAATCAGCGGCCGTAAGCACCAAATACGCCGGCATTTTGCGTTGGCAGGCCATCCGGTAATGGGGGATCCGCAGTATGGCGAGGGCAATAAAGACAGCTCCGGGCTGGCACTGCAAGCCGTTAGGTTAAGTTTTCATTGCCCGTTCCGGCGCCAGCCGCAGCAGTTTGAGGTGCCGCCGCAGCTGTGGTTATTGCAGCTTTAGTCGGTTAGCTCAAACCCGGACGCTGGCAATACGCGGCCATTGCAGTGCAGGCTCAAATCTCCCAGTTGCAGTGCGCTTAGCACATCCTGGCGTACCAGATTACTGCGCCATTCACAGGCGCGGGGTTTATTAGCACGCAAGCTAAGCAGCAGCGGATACGACAATTCGCCTTGCTGCTCACAGCAGGCCAGGCTTAACCACAGGGTTTCCCGCAAGGCACTGACGTCGCTGGCACGCCAGCGCGCGCCCAACAGTTCTGTAACTGGCAGTGCCAGACTTAGCAGCGGTATGCTGGCCTCAGCGGCAACGAAACGGGTTTGCAATAACGATAAAAACTCGGTTTGCTGCTGGCTTATCGTCTGGGCATCGCTTTGCACCGCCAGCCAGAGCACGTCATCCGACAGGCAGCTGGCCAATACCAGCTCAGGCGCGAACTGCTGTACATATTGTTGTAACAGCAATTGCAACCGCTGTTCGCCGTAATGTTGTTTAAGCTTCAGACTGTGCGTTGACGTTATGGCCAGCAGCCAAAGGGTATCGCTACGCTTTTGCTGCAGGCGCTGACAAAAATGTTGCCAGTTTGATATACCGGGGCTAGTTAGCAGCAGCTGGCGCCGGCTACGCCACCACAACGCACTGAATATCAGCATTGTTAACAGCGCCAGGGCGAGTGCCAGCCAGCTTACATTAAGCTGGTGTTGCAACTGTTGCTGCTTGTGCTGCAGCTGCTGCGCCTGCTGCTGCAGTTGGCTATCGGCCGAGGCATTGGTCAGGCTTTTATTCAGCATATCCAGCTGCAAAGCGCTTTGTTCGGTAACCTGCTGAAATTTTAACAGACTGGCTTGTAACAAATGCTGGTAGGCATCGGGCCACTGGTTGCGTGCGGCATCAATACGTGATGCCAGATCATGATAGCGGTAGCGCAGATAGCTTGCCGCCTGCGGCATCTGTGCACTGTGTTCGGTCAGCAACTGGGCAGCTTGTTGCTGCTGGCCTTGTTGCAGCAAAAGTTCTGCCAGCGCCAGATGGGCTTCCAGCAGGTAGGTTTGTACATTTTGCTGGCGAAATAACTGCACAGCATCATTAAAATAGCGCAATGCCAGTTCAGGTTGCTGCTGCAATACCGCCAGCCGGCCCTGACCCAGCGTCACCATGCCGATGCGCAACAGATCATTTTGTTGTTCGGCCAGGGTCCGTGCTTCATTCAGATAAGCTGCCGCCTGCTCGGCGGTATTGGCGTCTTCCAGATAGGTTTCGCCAATGTAAATTAAGCTGTAAACGTAACTGGAGTGGTTTTGCACCGCCTGATAATACTGTTTGGCGTGTTGCAGATGCTGCAACGCCTGTACGTGGTCATTAATTTTGCGATACGCCATACCGAGGCGAAAATGAATCGACGCCAGCGCATCGGTATTATTCAGTCTGGTTGCCAGGGCTAACGCATGTTGTAAATGCTGGTGTGCCTGGCCATAAGCGTTGTTTTGCAGGGTAAGACGGCCCAGTATAATACGCGCGCTCAGTTCAGCGTCGGCTTGTTGCTGACGCACCGCCAGCGCCAGGCTTTTTTCGGCATAGGGTATGGCCCGCGTTACGTCACCTAACTGGTTATACGCCTGGGCAAAGCTTTGTAATACCTCGCTGTACAGTGTCAGGCTGTCATTGTCTTCGGCTTGTTGTACTAAACGCTCTGCCAATTCCAGCTGGGTAATGGCAATAGCGGTATCGCGGTACAAAATGCCATAAACCTGAGCTTTAAGCAGGTAGGCCTGCGCCTGTAAAAAGGGTTGCCGGCTGCTTTGCAGGGCACGGTTAACGGCGTCCAGAGCCGCTTCTTTATTGCGCAAGCGGCGCTGGGCTTCGGTCAGTACTAACCAGTCTTCTGTGGTCAGGTTGTCAGCGGGCATGGACAGCAAGGCATTGCTGACTTGCTCAGCATTGTTACCCGCTTCAGTCAGCCGCGTTTGCAACGTCTCGGTAGCCAAAGTGTTCAGCGAAAATAACAGCAATAACAGAGCAGTAATTCTTGGCATAGCAGCAGTATTCTTAAAGTTTGATGCAGTTTAGCGGCTAATCGCCGCCAGAGCTATAGCGACGGCAATGGCTTGCCGGCAAAGTAAGCGCTGATATGGCTGGCAAGCTGGGCCACCATGCGCTGACGGGCTTCGGCTGTTGCCCAGGCCATGTGCGGGGTAATAATCAGGTTGGCTAAACCGGCATTAAGTAGCGGGTTATCCGGCGCCGGCGGCTCCTGGCACAGGACATCCAGCGCGGCACCGCCGAGCTGGCCGTTTTGCAGCGCCTGCAGCAGAGCCGTTTCGTCAATTAAGCCGCCACGGGCAGTATTAATCAGCAGAGCTGTCGGTTTCATGGCGGCTAACACCTGGGCATTAAACAGCCTGGTGGTTTCCGCCGTCAACGGGCAGTGCAGTGATACCACGTCTGCCTGCGCCAGCGCCTGATAAAACGGTACTCTGCCGGGGCGGCAGGTGCGGGCATTGGGCTGTTCGGCAATGATAACCTGCATACCAAACGCGGCTGCCAGTCTGGCACTGGCCTGGCCCAAAGCGCCGTAACCGATAACGGCAAAGGTTTTTGCTGCCAGCTCAGTCAGCGGGTAGTCCAGCAGGCAAAAGTGCCGGCTCTGGCTCCAGCCGCCTTGTTGCGCCGCCTGATGATACAAGGCCACTTTATTGGTTAACGCCAGCAATAACGCCATCACATGCTGCGGTACAGCAGTGTTGGCATAGCCGCGCACGTTACACACTGTAATGCCAAGCTCGCTGGCAGCGTTAAGATCGACATTATTTACGCCGGTAGCGGCGACACAAATGAGTTTTAGCGCCGGCAGCTGGCGCATGATGGCGTCTGTCAGCTCCACCTTGTTGGTAATGGCGACGCTGGCATGCTGCGACCGGCTTACAATGTCGGCGTAACCGGTATAGTTAAAACATTGCAGCCTGGCATGATCAACTTGTAGTGCTGATAAGTCGCTGTCAGCCAGGGTGCCGGCATCAAGAAAAACGATCTGTGACATCTTGTATCCTGTAGTTATGCCAACAATATAGCGCACTGCAGCGGCGTCCTGACGCGGTGTAAATAGGCTGGCAGTGAAACTGTGTTAAAGTCGCCTTTGAATTGTACCAGGTGTCCTGTTGGCGGAGTTTGTTATGTTTCCTGCGCGTTTTCAGCCAGTGCTGTTTGCTTTTATCATGTCGGGGTTTATGGCATTTTTAATGTCAGGCATCCTGACTTTTATTAACTTAGGCTGGTTTACCGGCTTTTTTGCTGCCTGGTTAAAAGCCTACCTGTATGCCCATGCCTGCGCTTTTCCGTTAGTATTTATTTTTGCGCCGTTAAGCCGCAAGTTAAGCAGCAAACTGACGCGCCAGCCCTGACAGGGCCGGCTCAGCGGTAGCTGATATCTTTGTACATCGGTGCCAGCAAGGCTAACAGCTGGTTTTGCGCACTGATACTGATCTGCTGCCGCTGCATCACCTTAATTAAACCTTCTACCAGCGCATCATAGTCAGCCAGGCTGATATTAAAGCCGGTATGACTTTCCTGCATAGTGCCGCCGCTATAAACGCAGGGCCCGCCGCTGAGCTGGCACAGTTGTTCGGCCAACAGGGTGCGAAAGCGGTCAATGTCGGTGTCGGCAAAGTGGTGCACGATGCGCTTATCCTGCTCTATTTCGCGCAGCAGGCCGTCGGTTATGGCGGCAATACCATCGGCGCCGCCCAGTTGCTGATATAAACTGGGCGCAGTGTTGTGGCTGCAACTGCTCACAAAGATGCTGCACAGCAGCGGGATAGCTAACATGGCACTGAACCGCATTACCAGGCTCCTTCTATCGATAAATAATAACCCTGCTGCTGATCAAGGCCGGCAATACTGCCCAGATCGGCATAGCCGGCCACCAGCGACAAGTGCTTATTAACAAACCAGGCGGCAAAAATATCGCGCCAGTGTTGCTCATTGGCAAAAGCCAGTTCGTTGGGTTTTTGCTTAAATTCAACGCCAAGCGCCAGGTTGTAATTTAACAACAGCGCCGCCGAGCCTTCGAAAACCAGCTGATAGTCATTGTTGTTGCTGTTACCAAAACCCAGTAAGCCAGTCTGGTTGGCTTTGGTGGCCCGCAGCGTAGCATTAAGCAGCAGGTTACGGCCGGCGACTTGATCAAACAGCACTTTACTGGCCGCCAGATACAGATCTATCCCGCTGTTATCACGGGCGCCAACCGCCTGCGGCAGGGCAAAATCGCGGTGTTTTTTGTACTGCAGGCCTAAGCTTAGTTGCGGCATAGCGGTGTACAGTAGTTCGCCGGCCAGATGATATTTGATGCCAAACACGTCCTGGCGTAACTCACCGCCTATAGTGTCAAGGCTAAAAGTTTGCCGGGCAAATGACCACTCCCAGTTATTGTCATAACTGACGCTGGCGCCCTGCACTCTGAGGGTAAAATCATCCACGCCGACCTGGGTAGCAAAAGCGGTGGCCGCCCATTCGCCACTGCTGCCATAGCCATTAATTACCGCCCATGGCACTATGCCGCCGCCAGCGCTGCCTTCAATATTGCTGGCACCACCGGTGGCGATAATTTTGCTGCCTGCCAGACACAGCGGGCTGGTTAAAAAACAAAGAGTCAGTAGTAAGCGTATTGTCATGCAATAGTCTCCGTGTTGAACCAGGGCCGGCTATCGGCATTAAATTGGTTTAACCACTGAGCAAACTGCGCTGCCTGCAGGGGTTTGGCAAAGTAGTAGCCTTGCACCTTGTCGCAGCCACATTGCTGCAGCAGGGCTAAGCCGGCCTGATGCTCCAGCCCTTCTGCGGTCAGGCTAAAACCCAGGCTGTGTGCCAGTTGCGTGGTGGCCCGCACGATAAGGGCATCATTGGCATTGTGCTCAATGTCTTTGACAAAGGCGCGGTCAATTTTTACTTCATGTACCGGCAGTTGTTTTAAATAGGCCAGTGACGACTGACCGGTGCCAAAATCGTCGATAGCCAGGCTGATGCCCAGCGCCCGCAGTTGACTGAGTTGCTGAATAACCGTATCGGCATCGTGCATAATGGCACTTTCTGTCACTTCCAGTGCCAGCGCTGCTGCGGGCAGTTGCTGTTGTTGTAACAGCTGCTGGATAGTGTCAGTAAGGGACGGGTTTAACAAATCAAACACCGACAGGTTGACGGCAATTTGCAGATGTAACCCCTGTTGCCACCATACTGCGGCCTGGCTGATAACCTGGCGCAGCATCCAGTCGGTGATCAGGCCAATACAGCCGGCGTGCTCGGCCAGAGCAATAAACTGATCCGGCGCTATAAAACCCAGTTGCGGATGTTGCCAGCGGATCAATGCTTCGGCGCTGTGGCAGTGTTGTTGCTGAATATCAACTTTCGGTTGATACACCACATAAAACTGGCCGTTTTGCAGTGCCAGCGGTAAGTCGTGAATTAAAGTAAGCTCACGCTGATGGCTTTCATCCTGGCCTTGTTGATAAAAAGCAATGCCGGCCGGCATTTGCCGGGCATTGTCCAGCGCTATATTAACCCGGCGCAGCGCATCATTAACGGTTGCCGCGCCGGCACTGAAATTAAATACCCCGGCGCGCAATTTCAGGTTAATAACCGAGCGTTGCAGTAAAAAACCGCCGAGTAACTGCTGCAGCAGCTGCTGCACTTGCACAGTGGCTTTCGGGCTGCTGTACAACAGGACAAATTCGTCTGCCCCCAGCCGGGCTATCAGTTCGGCTGCCGGGTGAAGTTGGTTTAAACGCTGGGCCAGCTGTTGCAGTAACTGATCGCCGTTACTAAAGCCAAGGACATCATTAATGTTTTTAAATTGCTGAATATTCAGCTGGATCAGGCAGCCATCCTGCAAACTGAGCCAGGGCTGCAGCAAACGTTCGGCGGCTGTGCGGTTGTAGCAGCTGGTCAGGCTGTCATGTTCAGCGTTAAACAGCAGCTGTTGTTCACGTTGGCGGATATCCTGCTGCATAGTGCTGAGGGTGCGGCTAAGCAGTGCTACTTCATCATTACCGCTGATGGTTGGCGCACTGTCTGCCTGGCCCTGACCAATGCGGCTGGCAAACTGACTGAGTGTGTTAAGCGGCTGGGTGATACTGCGGGCAAATACTATTGCTACCAGCAAGGCTACTGCCAGCGCTGCGCTGAAAATCAGTAACAGCTGTTGGCGGAATTGCTGATAACTGGCCAGCCAGCGCTGGTTGGGCAAATGTTGTAGCGCCCATAGCTGCTGCAGCTTATCCAGTGGCAGCGCGACAGAAATATAATCCTGCTCGGCATTAATAATGGCGGTGTCGGCCTGGGCAATTAACTGTGGCACCAGGGCGGGCAGCAATTGCTGATGTGCCTGGTCCAGTGTTGAACTTTTCAGCTGCACGCCGCTGTGCTGGCGGGTGACAAAGCTGATGTCCAGCGCAGTAATGCTCTTAATGTTTTCCGCCAGCGGTGTATCCAGCGGGAACCCCATGCCTACCCAGGCAATAAGGGCCGGCGCTTTCACCGGCGCCAGCACTAACTGGTATGGCTGGCCCGCCAGGCTGACGATATCGGCTACAGTGCTGTTGCTGTTGCCGCGCGTTTGCTGGAACAGGGGAGCGATGTCAGCGATGCTTAGCGTAGTATCTGAGCTGACTAATAAGTCGCCAGCGGGAGACAGCAACAGCATCAGGCTGGCATCAATGCGGCTACCATGGTTTTGCAGTACCGATTCTATCGTTTCCTGTTCGGCGGTGGCGACAGCGCGGCGAAAAGCAAAATCGGCGGCCAGCAAACTGACACTGTCGCTTAGCTGCTCTGCGCGGTTATCCAGCGCCTGACGTAACACTTTATTGGCAACGGTCAGGATCTGCCGTGCCTGTGTCTGGCTGTCCCGCTTCATGGTATTTAATGTGGCAAAGCCACTGGCCAGCGCCAGCAGGCTTAACACCAGCACAAAAATAACCACCAGCTTACTGCGCAACGAGGTTATCCGCATGCGGTGGCGCCGGGGAGGTGCAGGCAGTTGGTCGGCAAGGTGTTGCTATGCAGCACCAGCTTCATGCAACATGGGCTTGGCGGGGTAAACAGCAGCATAACGAAAAATTTTGCCATATGCGGTATCGTGCTTATCAATTTGGTTAACAATAGCAATAAGCTATGACAGGCTCAAATACAATATGGTATTAGCGTAGTTAACATGAGACGGACCGACACAAAATGAAGACAGGGTTAATACGTCAGGGTTGGGTTTTGTTGACGCTGTGCTGGATAAGCAGTGTAACAAACGTACAGGCAGCCGATATTTGCCAGCAAGCCAGAGCACAGCAGCGGCCTTGTGTCGCGCTGGTATTGGGCGGCGGCGGCGCCCGTGGTGGTGCGCATCTGGGGGTGATCGAGCAACTGGAGCGCCAGCAAATTCCGATTGATTTAGTGGTAGGTACCAGTATCGGCGCCTTTATCGGTGGCTTATATGCCAGCGGCCATAGTGCAGCGCAAATTGAACAAAAGCTGCAGCATACCCCCTGGGCCGAAGGTTTTCGTGATCGGGTGCACCGCGATGAAATGCCGCTCAGGCGCAAAGAGCAAAGCGACAACTATCCGGTTAATCTCGATTTAGGCGTGTCCGCCGACGGCGTTAAATTACCGAAAGGGATTTTAAGCGGCCAGGCGCTGGCTGAGATCCTGCAAGGCACCTTTGGCATCTTTGCTAACCTTAAGCATTTTGATCAGTTACCGGTGCCATTTCGGGCGGTAGCCACCGATCTGCTGACACAGCAAGAAGTGATTCTGGCTGACGGTAGTCTGGTGCAGGCGGTGCAGGCATCGATGAGCATTCCCGGTGTGGTGCGGCCACTGGAGCTCAACGGCAGATTGCTGGTAGATGGCGGCGTAGTAAACAATTTGCCGGTAAGTGTGGCCCGGGGTCTTGGTGTCGATCGTATTATCGCGGTCAGTATTGACTCACCGTTGCTGCGGCGCGAGCAAATACAATCGGCTTTTAGCATTACCGAGCAACTCACCAGCTTTTTGGTACGTGCCGGCGTGCAGCAACAGCTACAGTTGCTGACAGACAAGGATTTATTGTTGCAGCCGGACTTAGTCGACATTAGTACGCTGGATTTTGGCAATATCGACAAGGCTATCGTATCCGGCCGGCAAAGCGCCATCCGCTTTGTGCAGGCGCTGGCCGGGTTCAGCCAGCCACAACGGCTATACCGTGACTGGTTTAGCCGATTTCAACAGCCTGACAGCCAGGCGATCACTATCGACCGTATAGCGTTGCAAAACCAATCGCGGCTGAACGATGACTTGTTGCTGGACAGGCTGCAGCTAAGCCCTGGTCAGCCTTACACCGAACGCAGCCTGCGCCGTGGCTTACGCCAGTTGTATGGTCTGGACACCTTTGAACGGGTTAGCCAGCAACTGAGTAGCGATGAGTCGGGTAATACCGTGTTAAATGTCAGTGCCAGCGAAAAAAGCTGGGGGCCGGGTTATGCCAACTTCCGGCTGATGTTTGAAGATGATTTTCGTACTAACCACCTGTATCAGCTGGCGGCGTCCTATACCCGAACCAACCTGTCTGACTGGGGCGCTGAATGGCAGCTGGAGCTGGCGCTGGGTAGCAATAAGTTTATCGAAACAGAACTGTACTGGCCGCTGGCTGGCAGCGGTTTATATGCGTTGGCTAATTATCAGCTGCAGCGCAATGTGCAGGCATTAAGCGATGAAAACGGCTTATCGGATGGCGAACTAAAAAACAACGAACATGCGCTGCAGTTTGCTACCGGCTGGAATATTTCTGACCATGCCAGGTTACAGCTGGGCTGGCTCTGGCGCGACGGTGGCTATGTGTTACCCGGCCAATATGCCACACTACTGGGCCGGCCTGAGATTGATTATCGCCGTCAGGGGCCGTCGCTGGAGTTTATCTGGGACACTCTGAACAGCCGCAGTTTTCCAACCCGGGGCATACGCCTGAGCGGCAACTATCGTTTTATGCATGACGATGTACTAGGTCAGAACACCGACAGTAACAGTAGCAGTATCGAACTGCTGGCGGCTAAAAGCTGGCAGCGCCACACATTGCGCACGCGCTGGCAGGTTGAACAGTACCAGGCCGATCAGGTCGATATTCTGGCGTTAGAACAATACAGCCTGGGCGGCTTTCTTAACTTATCCGGCTATGCGCCCAATTCGCTGTATGGTAGCGATATTCAGTTTGGCAGTCTGGTGTATTTGTACCGGCTTAACCAGCCGCGTATTTCGTTTATCAATAGCCCGCTGTACTTTGGCGCTTCTGTTGAGCGTGGCCGGGTGCGCAAAGATGTGTTTGGTGCCTCAGGCGGTGTAGATGCCACTGACTGGCTATGGGCCGGTAGCATGTTTCTTGGTTGGGACACACCGCTGGGGCCGCTGTATTTTGGAGTCGGTCTGGCACAAGATGGCCAGTCGGGACAACAGGATGCCGTGTACCTGTCGTTTGGTCAGTCGTACTGACGGCCGGTTATATTTGCTGACATTTTGCTATTGGCAATGCCGGCGGGCGCAATGTTAAGCTAACTGCAGGTTAATAAGCAGGAAGCGAAAATGCAGTTAATTGTTACCGCAATCAGCAAAGCCTACGCTAATGTGCAGGCGGTGAAAAAGGTAAGTTTTCAGATCAATAGTGGCGACATTTTTGCGCTGCTGGGGCCAAATGGCGCGGGTAAGTCTTCTATTATCCGTATGCTGGTGGGTATGACGAAGCCCGACAGTGGCAGCATACTGATAAGTTTTCAGGACCAGCACTATGACCATGTGCCCCGCCGGTTGCTGGGCTATCTGCCGGAAGATCGTGGCTTGTATCCGGATAAAAGCATTGAAAAAAATCTGTTGTATCTGGCCCAGCTGCACGGCTTAAGCAAAGCGCAGGCTTTGGCTGAAATGGACACCTGGTTGCAGGTGTTCGAGCTTACCGAGCGGCGCCATAATGAGCTAAAGCAGTTATCCAAGGGTAACCAGCAAAAGGTGCAGCTGATTGCTGCCGTGCTGCATAAGCCGGCACTGGTGATACTGGATGAACCGTTCTCCGGGCTGGACCCGATTAATCAGGAAAAAGTCGTCGAGTTTTTAAAGCAACTAAAAGCCCGCGGCATGACCGTTATACTCAGTGCCCACCAGATGGCGATGGTAGAAAAACTGGCTGACCATATGTTACTGATGGCACAAGGGCAGGTGGTACTGGCCGGTACGCTGGAACAGATCCGCGGTCAAAGTGTTGATAAGCGCCAGCTTAAAGTGGCTTTTGAAGGCGCAGTCAGCGCAGAACAATTGCAGCAGCTGCCGGCTATCGCTGAGGCGACAGCCGACGGCCGGCACTGGTTACTGACACTGGCTGAAGCGGTCACGGTGTCACAATGCCTGCAACAACTGCTGCAACTGGGTGAGCTGACACAGGTAGAAATGCAAAACACCGACTTACATCAGCTATATCTGGCGGCTATGGCAAAACATCAACCGGAGGCCGCAGCATGATTTCACGGCAGAGTTTAATAGTGGCTAAGTGGGAGTTTTTACGATTTTTTAAGTGGAAACAACAACTTATATCGTATTTATTGATGCTGGCGGTGATGGCTGCAGTGGCGCTGTGGAGCTATTTTACCGATGAAAGCCGGCAACAATACCGTATAGCGGTGCCGGCCGGTTTTAATATTGCTAACACTGAGCAGTTTCAGTTTCAGCGCCCAGGTATCAGTTTGCCGCAGCAGTTGGCGCAAATGCAAACCGATGACTCCTGGCATGCGGTGCTGACCGAGCAAACCGAAGGTATAGTGATCCATACCCTTACCGGCAAAAAGTGGCTGCTACAGCTGGAGCAGGTGTTGCAACAACACTACCGTAAACTTGCGGCCGATCAGATGGGGCTGGATGAAACGCAGCTGGCGCGGTTGGAGCAGCCAGTAACTATTGATACAGACTTTTTGGATCAAAACTACAAAGGCAAAGATACGCCGGAAAAAATGATTGCCATGGGCGCACTTATTTTGTTGTTTGTTGGTCTGTCTACCGCCTTTGGTCAGGTACTGATTAGCGTGACCGGCGAAAAACAGCAGCGGGTCACAGAGCAGCTGTATGCCATTTTAACACCGCAACAGTGGATGGATGGCAAGGTGCTGGGCCACAGCTTTAGCGCGCTGAAGGCGATGGTGACCTCCGGACTGGTGATGGTGCTGGTGTTTACCGTGGTGAGTTTGTTTGGCGAAAAAGGTGTCGATTTAAGCTGGATTAACCTCAGTGTGGTGTTGTGGCTGATCCCGTTTGCATTGCTGGGTGTAGTGCTGTGCGCGGCCTTTATGGGCGCTGTTGCGGCGTCAATTGACGACCCCAATACCAGCGGCAAAGGCGCAGTAATGATGATCACCTGGCTGCCGATGGTATTTACCTTTTTGGTCATCGACAGCCCATCTGGCTGGGCCATGACATTACTGAGCTTTTTACCGCTGACCTCTTTTGCTGCTATGCCGGTAAAAATGGCTATGGTGGACGTGGCCTGGTGGCAGCCGCTGCTATCGCTGTTGCTGTTGCTGGCAACGGTATGGTGGATGCGCCGCCTGGCCGGCCGGGTGTTTTTACGCGGCATGCAAATGTATGGTAAAGAGCCATCCTGGGGCGAAATAGTGCGTTGGGCGCTAAGTAACAAAACCGAGTAGCAACACCGGGTAGCAAAACCGGTTAATCGGTTGCAGTCAGGGCGCGCTCAACATCAATACCGATGCTGAGTGCGCCTATATGTACGCCGGTTTCATCCAGCACGGGCACGCTGAGTTTTACCTGAAAGCGCCCGGTTGACTGGTCGTATTCTACTACCTCGATATAATAATCCAGTGCTTGTTGAAACACGCTGAGAAATTGGGTTTCATCGCCTTGCCAGTAATCTGACGTCAGCCGGCTGATAGCGACATTGGCGCCCTGGTTGTCCATCAGGATCACTTCATTTACCAACGTCTGGTAATTAGCCTGCCAGTGCTGCAGTGCGGCTGACGCCGGATGTTGCAGCAATGTGTTCGCCTGCGTCGGCATGCCATCGGGTTGCGCCAGTTGTTGTTGCCAGGCTAGGTCAGCCTGCTGAACCTGCGCTATGCTCATCGCCGCCTGATTTTGCCGGATAACGGCCTGGCGCAACACTGCTGATTTGGCCAGCGAGCGTACATGTTCCAGCATCAGGTCGCTAATCTGCCGTTGTTCGATATCTGACAAGGCAAAAGAGCGGGTAGCACACAGGTGCGCGGCGGCATTAAACTGGCGGATCAGCCCGGGGTGTTGTTGCAGACGTTGCGCCGAGAAATACACCCCCAAAGCGGCATAGCGTAAAAAGCGCTGCTGAAAATCTTCTGCCGGCAATTTTAGCCGCACTCTGGCCTGGTCAAAATCTTCCAGATCGGCAATAAAGATGTCAATGCGGCCTATATGCAGCAGTTGCAGTAATTGGGCGATATCGCTCACTTCAATTTCAGCGGTAATATCGTTGCTGCGTAGCCAGTCGGCCTGATGGCTACCCAATACTGCACCATAGCGCAATTTAGCGCCGTTGTCGGGGCCGGCATTGCGCTGATGCCAAAACCAGTACCAATTTTCTAAAAACAGCGGTGCAGACAATACCGCAGTATCGTGCATTTCTTCGCTGGCCATTGCTGTGTAGTAGCCATCAATGCGGTTGTATTTCACTTCCTGTTTGGCGCGGCGCCATGGCATGGCCAGAGTTTGATAGGGCAACTGTAATTGCTGCATAATGCACTGCATCTGGCGGTGACTGTCGTCTGTACCGTGCGGGCTGTGCGATGCCAATAGCAAGGCATTGCCGCTTGGTGGTGTCAGTACTAGAGTGGTGAGCAAGAGTGCCAGCATAGCGGTTAATAACAGGTTAAAATTACAGCCAGTATAGCAGCCAGTTCCCACTTGGGGGTTGAACTTCTGCCTGGCCGCCCTGACTAATAGCCTATTGTGACATCTTACCGTGGGACATCGAACAGAAAACCCCACTGGCGGGATGTTGTGTTTGTCACGCTTGGGCGCTGACTCAGCTTGAGGTAATTATGTTTTCTTCGTTTAAACAGCAAGGCCAGCAGTGGCAACAGGTGTTTGCCCGTGGCCGCAGTGGCGGGCCCTTGCAGCGTATTCTGGCCTGGTTACTGCTGGGGCTGATGCTGTTTATCGGCATGGCAGTGCTGGTGTTTATGTTGCTGCTAAGCTGGATTTTAATTCCGATCCTGCTGTTTCGTCACCGCGGCAAAGTTAAAGCCTGGCAACAGCGGCAGCAGCAAGCTCAGGGGCAATATCGCCAAAGCGGTAATGACCAGCAGACCATTGAAGGTGAAGTGCTGCATAAGCGCGAAGATTAACTGCTGCAAGCCGATTCTCCGTTCAGTGATTAAATGTTTAGCTACCACACACCGCCAGTTTGGCCTGAATAAAGTCACTGTGGCGAATAAACAATAAATCGGCAATTTTGCGCAGCATGGCTTCTTCATTCGGGTCCAGTATGCCGTCGGCATAGGCCTGCTGCCACAAATTATCCAACAAGGCGAGCCGGGCAGCATAGCTTAACTGCTTTAAGCTGGCCGTGAACTGATGCAGTGATATTGCCGCGTCGGCCTGCTTATCGGCCAGTGCCACCACCGCCGCAGCATCGGCCTCGTTTAAATTAAACTCACGCCTGACATAGGCAATCGCCAACGCCTGCTCTTCTGCGCCGCTGGCAAAATCAGCGTGCGCCACCATCAGCATTAACGAAACACAGGCCAGCTCGGTCTCAGTCAGGCCGAAGCGGCTATTATTGCCCACCGGCGAGGCCAGGCCATCATTTACTTTATCCAACAGGGTTTTAAATAGCTGAAACATCGCTGCTCCTTGATTGGTAACCGGGGTTAGAGCCGCAGTAAACGGCAAAGTTCTCCAGGCAGATATTGCTAAGTGCAGCATGCTTGAAAAATCCGCCAGGCTGCCACATTAAGTTGCCATCATCGTTATTACAGTATACGGCGCTTAATGCCTGAGGTGACCCTTGGCTATCCTGATTACCCTGTTACTCGGCGCAGCCATTATAGCGCTGGTGTTATTGTTACCCTATTGGCGCCGCTATCAGCGTGGCAAAATCATGGCCAAGCCTTTTCCGGCGCAATGGCGCGATATAGTAAAGCGCCGGCTGCCGTATTTTCGGGCGTTACCGGCAGATTTACAGCTGCAACTGAAAAAACATATGCAGGTGTTTATTGCCGAAAAGCAGTTTATTGGTTGTGATGGCTTAACCGTAAGCGATGAAATGCGCGTAACCATAGCGGCACAGGCCTGCTTGTTATTGCTCAACCGGCCAGATTATTACTACCCTAAGTTAAAGCAAATATTGCTGTATCCGGCTGCCTTTGTCGTCAGGACGGACAGCACCGATGCCGCCGGCGTGATGCAACAACAGCACCGGGTGTTGTCGGGCGAGTCCTGGGGCCAGGGTAAGGTGGTGTTAAGTTGGGCTGATACGCTCGAAGGCGCCGCAAACCCCTGTGATGGCCGTAATGTGGTGATCCATGAATTTGCCCATCAGTTAGATCAGGAAAAAGGCATTGCCAATGGCGCGCCCCTGCTGGAGCGTAGCAGCGACTATCAGCGCTGGTCCGGTGTTATGGCGGCGGAATTTGCCACCCTGCAGCGGCAGGCCAGTTTAGGCCAGAGCAGCTTATTTAATCACTACGGTGCCACTAACCCGGCGGAGTTTTTTGCCGTGATAAGCGAAGTGTTTTTTGAACAACCATCAGCGCTGGCGCAGCAGCATAACGGCCTGTACCAGGAACTCAGCCGCTTTTACCGCCTAAACCCGTTAAGCTGGTAGCGCCACCTTGTACAGAAAAAAGTGATCTGAAGCGCGCTTTGCGCCATACTCTGCAGCTTAACAAGAACAATTCTTATTTAGTTGGGGATGTCTATGCGCTGGCCTATCTTTGCCGCTGTGCTGTTTGCTCTGGTTGCCACACCTGTCACGGCCAACGACGCCGTACCTGTGCGCGTGGTGATGCCACAACAGCAGGCGTTGTCGCAGCAACTGGTATTAAGCGGCAGTTTAACCGCGCAACAGGATGCCAGCTTATCCAGCCGCATTGCCGGGTTGGTAGCTCAGGTGCTGGTAGATGCCGGCAGCCAGGCTAGCCAGGGCCAAGCCTTACTGCAACTTGATACCAGCCTGGCGCAACACGAACTGGCGCAGCGCCAGGCCGCGCTTAATGCCGCCCGGGTACAACAGACAGAGGCGCAGCGCCTGGTAGACGAAGCCCGCCAGCTGACACAGCAGCAATTATTTCCGCAAACTGAACTTAGCCTGCGCCAGGCAGCGCTGGCACGGGCGGACGCTGAGCTGCAACAGGCCAGTGCAGCGCTGGCGTTGCAGCAGGAAATACTGGCCCGCCATACCCTAACGGCGCCTTTTGCCGGCGTAATTGTCAGGCGCTATACCGACAGCGGTGAATGGCTGGCGCTGGGGGCACCGGTGTTACAGCTGGTCAGTTTAACGCCGCTGTTACTGGACGTGCAGGTGCCGCAAGAATACTTTGCCGCCCTGCCAGCCTTGCAACGGCTGGAGGTGCGTTCTGATCTGCAGCCCGAGCAGAGTTTGTCAGCCCAACTGGTGGCGGCCGTGCCGGTGGCCGATGCCACTGCGCGCAGCTTTCTGGCCCGGCTGCAGGTGGACGATGCGCAGCATGCTTTGCTGCCCGGCAGCTCTGCCACGGCCAGCCTGTACTTTGCCCGTGATGATGCCAGCGTGCTGGTGATCCCCTCTGATGCGCTGCTGCGCCATCCGGATGGCAATTTCAGTGTATTTAGCATCCGGGATAACACCGCACAGCGGCACAATGTCAAATTAGGCCGCGTTAGTGCCCAGGGCGTAGAAGTGTTATCGGGTTTACCGGCTGAGCAGCCGGTTGTTATACGCGGCAACGAAACCCTGCGTGACGGCCAACCGGTGCGGATACTGAGCGACGACACCAGCGGTGCGCCGCGCGATAGCAAGGAGTAACGCATGCTGGATGCCGGAATTCGTCGCGGTACCATCTTAACGGTGGCGGTGTTAATTATCTGTGTGCTGGGCATAGTGGCGGCGCTACGTATTCCGGTGCAAATGATCCCCGATCTGGAAGTGCGTACCATCAGTGTGGTAACCGGCTGGCCCGGTGCTACGCCACAGGATGTCGAAAAAGAAATTTTGATTGAACAGGAGCGCTATCTGCGCACCTTGCCCAACCTGAAACGGATGGTGTCGCGCGCCAGCACCGGCTCGGCGCAGATAGAGCTGGAATTTCCGTTTGGGGTTGACGTTAACGAAGCGCTGATCCGCGTTAGCAATGCGCTAAGCCAGGTCAGTGCCTATCCGGTAAATGTCGACCAGCCGCGGCTGTTCAGCAGCTCGTTTTCAAATAATGCATTTATGTATTTCCGGCTGATGCCGCTGGCCGGTAACCCGCTGCAGCTGGATATGGACATGCTGCGTGACTACGCTGAAGACTATGTGCGGCCACAAATGGAGCGGGTGCCCGGTGTGTCGGAAGTGGGCGTAAGCGGTGGCGCTGAGCGGCAGATACAGGTGTTGGTAGATCCGGCAAAGCTGGCGCAGCGTGGCATTAGCCTGACCGACGTGCGTGACGCTATCCGCGCCCGCAACCGCGACAGCTCGGCCGGTGATATCGACAGTGGCAAACGGCGCTATTTATTGCGCATGGTGGGCCGTTTTGAGCAATTACCGCAATTAGAAAACCTGATTTTAACCCAGCAGGGCGATGCCCAGGTACGGCTGAAAGACGTGGCCACCCTGGTGCTGGATCACTTTGAGGTGCGCGATTTGTCTTTTACCGATGGCGAGCGCACTCTGGGCTTGTCGGTACGGCGTGAACCGGGCTCCAATGTCATCGACATTAAACGCCAGATGATGCAGGTGGTGGCGCAGCTGAATCAGGACATGCTGGCTGGCAATGGCCTGCAACTGATGCTGATCAGCGACGATGTGCGCTATGTTGAAGATTCGATCCGCAATGTCTGGACCAATCTGGCACTGGGCGCCATGTTGGCTACCTTAGTGCTGTATCTGTTTTTGCGCTCCAACCGCGCCACGCTGGTTGGGGTTATTGGCGTGCCCATTTGTACCATAGCGGCGTTTTTGGGCCTGTTGGCTTTTGGCCGCACTATTAATGTGATCTCACTGGCCGGTATTGCCTTTGCCATTGGTATGACAATGGATAACAGCATAGTGGTGCTGGAAAGCATTGAGCAGGCCCGCCGCCGGGGTCTGGACCGGATTGAAGCGGCCATCCGCGGTGTACGCGATGTCTGGCCGGCAGTGCTGGCGTCTACCCTCACCACCGTACTGGTGTTTGTGCCGATTTTATTTGTCGAGCAGGAAGCCGGTCAGCTGTATTCCGATATCGCCATTGCCATTGGTGCCGCCATTATTGCCTCTATGCTGGTGGCAGTGTTTGTGGTGCCGGCGGCTATTGCCCGGCTCGGCTTTGGCCAGCAACTGTCAGCGCAAACGGACAACTGCAGTACACCGGGCGCACTGCTGGCTATGGTGCAGGCTATTATCCACAGCCAACGCAGCCGGTTGTTTACCCTGGCCATAACCTTGCTGCTGACGCTGGGCGCAGGCTGGTATTTGCTGCCACCGGCTGAATACCTGCCCGAAGGCGAAGAACCCAAAGCTTTTTCGTCGATGATTGCGCCACCGGGCTACAACCTGTCGGAAATGGCCGCTATTGCTGAAGAAATTAAAGCTTTTCTCACCGCCAAAGTTGATGCCGATCCGGCGTTGTTTGACCGTGGCGAAACCACTATGCCGTCGCTGAAGTATTACTCGCTTAGTGTGTCGGTAGGCCGCATCCGGGTGCTGAGCGAGCCCAACCGGCCGCAGGATATCGACGCTATGATGCAGGCGATGACGGCACTGTTTCGCCAATATCCGGGCATGCGGGCTTTTTCATCGCGTGGTTCTATCATCAGCAGCAATGACGGCGGTACCCGGGCGGTGGCGCTGGATATTTCCGGGCCGGATCTGGCCAAGCTGTACGCTACGGCCGATGCGGCCTATGTTGCTGCCGGCCAGTTATTTGATAAACCACAGTTAAACTCAGAGCCGTCCTCCCTGTCGCTGGATCAACCGCTGATTGAAATTCGCCCGCATTGGCAGCGGCTGGCCGAAGTTAACTTTAGTGCCGCCGATTTTGGCTATGCAGTGTCGGCACTGAGTGACGGTGCCTTTGTGGATGAGTTTTTTATCGCCGACGATAAAGTGGATATTTTTCTGTTTAGTAACGCCGGCGCGCAGCAGAGCCTGGCGCAGTTAGCACAAACACCGGTACTGACACCAAACGGGGCTGTGTTGCCGCTTGGCAGCCTGGCCGAGTTGGCCGAAGTCGCCGACAGTGACACCCTGCGCCGGGTAGACGGCCGGCGCACCGTTACCTTGTATATTATTGCGCCACGCTCGGTGGCGCTGGAAACCGCAGTACAAATTGTGCAACAGCAATTGGTGCCGCAGTTGCGGCGGGACGGTGCTATCGCAGCCGATGTCAGCCTGGACATCTCTGGTGCGTCTGATCAGCTGGACGAAACCCGTGCAGCGCTGGGCGCTAATTTTGCAGTGGCCGTATTGCTGATATACCTGTTGCTGGTGGCCATTTTCAGCCACTGGGGATATCCGTTATTTATTCTGGCTACGGTGCCACTGGGGCTGGCTGGCGCTCTGGTTGGCCTGGCGTCGGTAAATGCTGTTAGCAGTGCGCTTAACCTTGTCGGTCTGGGGGGCTTTTATCAGCCATTTGATATGATCACCATGCTGGGCTTTTTAATTCTGCTGGGCACAGTGGTAAATAACCCGATTTTAATCGTCGACCAAAGCCGGCATAACCTGCACGCTGGCCATATGACAGTGCCAGAAGCGGTATTACAGGCGGTAGCAACCCGGCTTAGGCCCATTTTAATGTCAACCGCCACGACGGTGTTCGGCCTGGCACCACTGGTGTTAATACCCGGCGAGGGCACCGAGTTGTATCGCGGCGTTGGTATTATTGTGCTGTGCGGTTTGCTGTTTTCCACTGTCATCAGCTTAACGTTTTTACCGGCGCTACTGGTTACGGTGTTAAAGCAAAAAAACAGCTAGTCAGAAAAAAAGGCAAACTTAATGACCTGGGCTATTACCAGTAAGGCCACCAGCGGCAAGATATAACGGCTGAGTTTAGCGGTCTGCTGCGGATCGCGGTTGCCGTATTTTTCGGTTAACGTTACCACGATAAACAGGGCGGCAAACAGCAGGGCTAAAATGGTAATTAAGGTTGTCATACAAGGCTCCGTTACGTATCTGGCGCAGCTTAACCGGTTTTAACTTTAGTTTCAAAAAGCCGCCGCTGTCGCTTCGCGGCAAAATGGCGTCATGCTATGCTGAGCGCACTATATCTGACTTAAAAAGGAATCCATATGTTATTGGCGATAGTGGCACTGATAGCGGGGTTGGGCCTGTTGGTTTGGAGTGCCGACCGCTTTGTTGACGGCGCTGCAGCAACGGCGCGTTATGCCGGTATGCCGCCGCTGTTAATTGGTATGTTAATAGTAGGCTTTGGTACTTCAGCACCGGAAATGGTGGTATCAGCTATGGCTGCCAGCGATGGTAACCCGGCACTGGCGCTGGGTAATGCTTATGGTTCTAACATTACCAATATCGCGCTTATTCTGGGTTTGGTGGCATTGCTAAGCCCTATTGCTGTGCACTCACAGGTGCTGCGCAAAGAGCTGCCGTTATTAATGCTGGTAACCCTGTTTGCCGGCTGGCAGTTATTTGATCATCAGTTAAGCCGCTTTGACGCCTGGTGTTTGCTGGGGGTGTTTTTTGCCGTTATGGCCTGGTCTGTCTGGCAGGGCATGCGCAACCCGCAGGATGCCTTAGCCACCGAAATGGACGAAGACTTAGCAAGCCAGTCGCAAATGACATTAAAACAGGCCATTATCTGGTTGTTAGTCGGTCTGGTGCTGTTAATTGTCGCCTCGCGCATGCTGGTATATGGCGCGGTGTTTATTGCTCAGGGCTTAGGTGTCAGTGATTTAGTCATAGGCTTAACAGTTGTGGCTATAGGTACCTCGTTACCAGAGCTGGCGTCTTCGTTAATTGCCATTAAAAAGGGCGAGCATGATATCGCCCTGGGTAATGTTATCGGCTCTAACCTGTTTAACACGCTGGCTGTAGTGGGTATAGCAGCAGCAATTGAACCCATGGCCGTTGATGCGGTAGTACTGACCCGCGACTGGACGCTAATGGCGGTATTAACGGCCGTTATCTTTGTCATGGGTTATGGCTATAAAAAGCAGGGCCGCATTAACCGCATTGAGGGCGGCATCTTGTTGGCGGTGTTTATTGCCTATACCGGTTATCTGGTTAGTACCGTTATTGCCTAACGCATGAGCGCAGCAAAGCCGGAACTCGACAGTGGCTATTACCTGCAGCATTTTAACGAGCTGCTGCAGTTTGTTGCTGGCCACTATGCACAGTGTTTAACCGCCGATGCGCAGCAGTTTTTAACCGATTTTGCTGCGCTAAATGCGCCGGCGCAGCAATTGCTGGTGCGGATGTTAAACCGTAAAGGCACAGTGTTTGCCGATACCGAGCTTAGCTACAGCGAAATTGGTCCGGCAGGGCCGGTGCTGGACGCGCTGCACACAGCCGGCTTTGTCAGTGCGCTTAGCGAGCAGCAGCTTGAAGACTTTTGGCTGCGGTTAACAAAAGATACGCTGTGGCAGCTGCTGCAGTTGGCCGAGACGCAAACCGGTGTAAGCTGTGGCGCAAAAAAAAGCCAGACCAAGCCGGAATTACTGCGCAGCGCACTTAAGCTACCGCTAAACTGGCTGCCACTTATCGATAAGTTGCCGCAGCGCTATGTGGCATTGCAGCGCCAGGATGCGCTTAACTACCTGTATTTTCTCTATTTTGGCCGCATCGAGCCAAATTTATCGCTGTTTACCTTACGGGATTTAGGCATCCGCCAAAGCGGCCAGTTTAAGCAGCAATTTACTCCACGCTTTACCAACTTAGCCCAGGCCCGGCTGGCCTACGCTTTAGCCTGTGCAAAACAGCAACTGGCAGAGCTGGCAAAACAGCTTAAACGCCAGCCCGATGAGGCGGCATTGCTGATAACACCCTGGCTGAGCACGGTAACGCTATGGCCGCAAAGCGATGACAATGCGCTGGCGCTAAAGCGCAGCGAGCGCTGTTATCAGTTGGGCAAGCTGGCCGAGCAGTATCAGCTTAACGAGTTGGCTATCACCTTTTATCAGCACAGCAACGGCTTTCCGGCCAGTGAACGGCTGGCACGGTTGTACTACAGCCAGGGCCAGCTCACACAGTGTCAGCAGTATCTGCAGCAATTACTGGCCGACCCCAGCTGCGACGAAGAATGGCTGTTTGCGGAAGATTTTTACCGGCGCAAATTTGCTGAGCACAGCAGTGGCCGCCAGCGCTCGCAGCTTACGCAGTTGCTGCAAGATGCGCCGCTGGTGGGCGTAGACGAGTTGTACCTCGGCAAAGCCGAACAGGGCTTAATGGCGCATTATGCGGCTCAGGGTTGTACGGTATTTCATGGCGAAAATAACCTCTGGCTGGCGCTATTTGGCCTGTGGTTCTGGCATGAGTTGTTTGAGCATCACGACAGTGCGCTGCATAACCCGTTTGAGCGGCGGCCGCGAAATTTAGCCAGCGGTGGCTTTTATCAGCAGTTTCAGGCTGTTATCGAGCAAAAGCTGGCGCAATTGGCGCAGCCTACTGCAAGCACAGCGCTGCTAAGTGCCCTTACTGCGCATTACGGCAAAAACAATAGCCTGTTTTACTGGCACAGCGACCTGGCACAGCAGCTGTTACCACTGTTGCAATATGCGCCCAAGGTAAACGGCGAAAACAGCTTAGCGCCACTATTGCGCGCCATGGCGCAAGACTTTGCCCGCCACAGCAGCGGCTATCCGGATCTGTTGTTAATCAAAGATCAGCAGTTGCAGTTTATCGAAGTAAAAGCGCCGGGCGATAAAATACAGCGCCATCAGTTAGCCCGGTTGTTGGCACTGCAAAATGCCGGTTTTAACGCCCGCATCGAAAAACTGCAGTGGATAGTCGACCCGAACCGCTTATACGTGGTGCTGGATGTCGAAACCACCGGCGGCAAAGCCGGTACCGATCGCATTACCGAAATTGGCGCGGTAAAAGTGCAGGCGGGTAAAGTATTAGACACTTTTAATACCCTGATTAACCCGCAGCGGCACATTCCGACTTTTATCAGCCGCTTAACCGGTATCAGTAACAACATGGTAAGCGACGCGCCCACCTTTGCCGATGTCGCCAACCAGCTCAGTGCGTTTTTACAAGGCGCGGTCTTTGTCGCGCATAATGCCAAATTCGATTACAGCTTTATCCGCGCCGAATTCGCCCGCTGTGAACTGCCGTTTGATATGCCGCAGTTGTGTACGGTAGTAAATATGCGCCGCTACTACCCGGGGCTGCAATCTTACAGCCTGGGCAAGCTGTGCGCCGAGTTCGGCATTAAACTCACCAACCACCACCGCGCACTGGCAGACGCCACCGCTACGGTGGAGTTACTCAAGATGATTAATGCAAAGCGTGGCTCGTCAGAGAGTGACGAAAAATAGTACTTTATTAGCTCAGGACTTGTGATCTTCAGCGGCGTAGTTAAGCATTAAGCGGCTAAAGAAGCCGAAATACACCAAGCCAACTATCGCAACAAAGAGTTTTTCGCTGCTGTCCGTGTCAGCGCTCTGATACATATTTGTACCTTCGTAAATAACCGCCAAAAGTGCAGCAGCGAGCAACAGATACCAGAATTTGCCAAAACCTATAATTTTACGCCAGGCGTAACCATAACTGGCTATTGCTGTAAGAACAGCAAAAGCCAGCATAAACAGCCAACCGGCTATCTCACTATTAGTCATCGCGACAGGCTGTTGTGTTGCTTGTATCAGGCTAAATACGCCAAGCAATAAATAAATTACTGTTAGCACAAAAAACAGCTTCCAGCCGGTGCGGTTTGTCATCATTGATCCTTAGTGCCAGTGGCCAAATGGTATGTCATCGGGATTTGCCGGTAACTCTTTCCATCCGTCAGGGTTATGCAAATATTTCTTAGCAAAGTTTACGCTTTTGGCTCCTGAGGCCGGTAAACCTGCCAAGATAGCCAGCAAGCCTCTGGCTTCTGCAGAGTTACGGCCTTTAATCGTCATGACAAATTCAAGCGAAGGCATTAGGTTCGTGTAAACTTTATTGGCTTTTCTTTTATCGGTAAAAATGCCGAACATAGCACTGAAAGGTTCGAGTAACTTTGACATGGTTTATCATTCCTTGAGTTGTTAAAGTTAAATAAATGTATCATTTGTTTGTTTTTAGCTCAACAGGAATAACAAGCTTAGATTATAGATATTTCCGAAATACTCATTTGTTGGTACAGTTTTGACAACCTGTGCCAGCACTTTGATATACGAATCAATAGGGTCAGTGTCATTGATTCGGCATACGCATATTTTCTTGGCAGAAATGTGAATGACACTGGCCCTTTCAATCTCTCTTGATCTCTGTAATTCAGTAATCTGCATAAGTATTAGGAACAGCTTAGTTGGCACTTACGCCCAAAGAGCTGAGTAGTCCACCGTCTATTTGGTCTGAATCCATCAAGTAGTTTTCTGCCCGATACTTTTTAATACTGCTTCTTAATTGAGGGCCCATTATGCCGTCTATTGCGCCTAAATAATGGCCACTTGAATATAAAGCCAATTGCACACGCATTATCAGTAATTTACGCTTCTGTTGGTCGGTCAATGTATCCGCAGCTTGCTTTGTATTGGTTGTAGTCGCTGCATTAGACGATGTATTACTTGGCGTTGATGGCGTTTGCTTTTGGGGGGCTGGCGCAGCTGGTTTCGGCGGAGGTGGTGTGTAGGGTCTATAAGAACCACCTGCTGATGAACGATGTGAGCTATGGCTTCGATGGCTGCTATGAGAGCGATGGCTGCGATGCCCGGCAATGTAAATTGGCGTTTCGTTGTTCAAGGGCGATAGCTCCAGGCTATCTAAGCCAAAATCGCGGTAATTATCTGCTGCCGGTCCTGAATCAAAGTCAGAGGCGTTGCTATTGAGACTTAAAAAACCAGGTAAGAAAGCAGCTAAATTCAACAAGCGTTTCATACATACCTCTGAGGTGATTGAAGAAATTTTCCTTTGGCTGATGCGAAAAAACCACCGCATTGGTTTTTCATCGAACATGAAGAACATTCTTTCGGATAATAGTTTTTCCAGTCAGAAATGGATTGAACCGACAACTCGTGTAAATGTTCAGGTAGGTGGCATAAAGGATAATTAAATAAGTACAGCGGTGTGCTGTTTTGACGTGATATTTTTGCTGCGTTCTCAAGTAGTAAAGGGTACTCCAAGGGATGTAAATACAGCCCATCCCAGTTTTTACGTGCCCACCCCATAGGCTCCATATTCATCACTGAAATTTGATTAATGTTGGTAAAAACTCTATTGGCGTATTCGGCAACAAATGGCAATTCCTGTGCGTTTTGGCGGGTAGGGATGAATCGAAGTTCGATATTTATTCCTGAGTTGCCCGCGTTTATTATGCCTTTTACTGTCTCATTGAAAGCACCTTCGGCACCCACAAGCTTGTCGTGAATCGTACTGTTAGCGGCATAAAGAGGGATACCGAAACTCATGGTGATATGTTCTGTGCGTTTTGCTACTGATTTGGTAAATGACAAATCAGCGAATGCCCGGCCATTAGTTAGCACGTGCAGCCTGGTTCGAGGTGCGTGCTCTATTGTGGTATCAAGTAGCCTTATAAAATCATCACGATAAAGTAATGGTTCGCCCCCACTCAGACCAATTTCCCCGTCTAAGTTAAATGCACATATTGCTAAAATTGCTTGTTCCAGCAGCCAGCTGTCATCGCCGTCTTTTGGCGGTTGAGAGCAGAATTGACATCGATTGTCGCAGCGTTCGGTTAACAACAATGTATTGTGATTAGCTCTTCTTGACAGAATAACTCTGATTTTGCCATTGGGACTAATGCTGGCAATATCACCATCTTCAATGGCGCGGAACAGTTCAGAGTTTATAACAGCAGGAGTCTCGGGATTTATTATGGTGCCGCTATTCTCATAAACAATTACTTGAGGTAAAAAACCGGGAATCAGTGGCTGGCATTTTCGCAGTACATAAAACCCACTAAGCTTGCTTTCCTCCGCAGCGCATTCAAACAAATCATTTCTGAGTACCTCAAGCATGGATCCAGTCCTCAATTAAAGATTTGTCGTCTATAGAGGAGTTGTACTTGCTGACCAGAAACTTAAACATGCTTTTATGATATTCACAGAATGCGGACAAGCTTTTGTCACCAATGGGCTCACCTTGCATGCTGATATTCTGACAAGGGTCAGAGCCACAGAACGGTAGAAATGCGCAATTTTCGCAACCAGGATGCAGAAAGTTAAAAGACGCCGAAGTTAGATTCTGATAGTAAGCGCTATTTGCAAAGGAAATCTCATCAACAGTACCAGCACTGAAATCAAGCTGAGGATTAACCTTCTGAAGCATACGGCTTTCGTCACTGCCATAAACTCGCCCATCGTAATTGAACAGTACACAGTTCAGTACTACACCGCTTGGTGACTTTAAATCTGCGTAGCTGGAGAAACTGGGAACAAAAAGCTTTTTGATATGGATAGCGGCGGAATGTTCGACAAATGGCAATCCATCAGCCCGGTATTGTTTTATGCCATCCCAAAGCTTAGCGTAAAACCGCATATATTCCTGCATGGAGTAATTCACGGAGGAGCGTGAATTGGCAAAACCATATGGGCTAATAGGCCTGACGAACAATTCAAAAAGGCCCAGTGCTTTGTGGGTTTCTAATAGCGATAGCGGATTCTTAATAAGTTCATCTGTAACTGTAGTGACGGTTGAGATCCGATGCATGCCAAGCTGTGATTGAATTTTCTTAATGCCGTTGATAGCTAGCTGATAAGCGTTTCCGGAAGGATGGATTCTGTTTCTATCATGGACTAGCTGATCGCCATCCAATGAGACTGAAAATACCACACTGCGACTGCGAGCCCAGTCTATTATTTCATCGCTTACCAGCGATAAACTGGTAGCAATCACCATTTCAATAGAATCACCCCCAAGCTTTTCTTCAGCTTGCTGGTAAATGAGTTTAACTAAATCAAATCTTAATAGTGGTTCGCCGCCTTGCAGCTCTAATTTATACGGTGACTCAGAAAGACGGGCGATAGCGTCAATTATTTTTGGGATGAGCTTTTCGTCCAAATCGAAACCCTGAGCGTTAATCGATGCACGACTGACCTGACAATACTTGCAACTATGATCACAACGCAGCGTCGGTACGATCATGAATATGGGCTTAAATTCCAGCCCTGCCACAACTCGTTTGCCTAGAGCAGAAGCTAAAGATGAGATGGCAGTGTTGATGGAAGATGGGGCGCTTATAAATAGTTTATTTTCCAGATTATGATCAAGCTCAGGAATAAATGTCTGACCAAAATCAATAATGCTTTCTAACTGTTGAAAATTAATGAACATGCTAAAGCCAGCAACATTACTAATAAAATATGAATTTTCGTGTAATCGCTCAAAATTAAACGGCATCAATTTCATTGCAGTTTCAATCTGTTATCAATACTTGTCAGTACATTCACAGCAATCGAGTCAGTTATACGCTGTGTTTTTTGTGCGAGTATTTCACGCAATTTATAATCGTTTAGTAGGCGATGCAGTTGACTTACAACTTGATCATTATTGTCTTTCAGCGATATTGTCCAAAAGCTATCAGAGTCGGATAATTGCCAGTCAGTTACTGAAGATAACCAGTACAAGCTATTTCGAATGACCCATTCAGAATAATTCGATTTGGAGAGGGAAATCTTATCCATGAAATACTTCTTCATTCCTTTTATAGAACCAATCTATCCCTGAGAACAAAGCAAATCAAGTTATATTCTTCAATGGTAGGGTCAGTGGCATTGATTTGGTGTAGGCAATAGTTATAACAGAAATACCAACGCAACTAACCCCGTTTATCCGCCTCTTTTTCAGCGAAATCCATATCGTTCAGTACTATTGTCATCTATGTTTACTATCACATAACTTAACGGTGACACGTCATGGCATATGTTTTCCAGCGCAAGGAAAAATCGCGTGCGCAATATCAGCAAAACTCCATCAAAGTTGCCAAGAAGGCATTCTCCGATAACCTGGAACCCGCCACTGCGAAACTGTCATTACAAGCTATGCTGGCAGACAGCCCGCAGCAACAAAAACTAAAAGCCACTGCACAAATGATGGCGAGTAGCTCCGCGATGCAACGATTAAATACAACCGCGCAAACCTCCACTAATGCAGTACAGCAGGCTCAAGGGCGGGAGAGGCCTAGGGTGAAGGTGATAGGAAATGCGCCAGTTAATGACGATGTGGGGTTAGAAACTGAGACTGAGGCGGATGTGATTGAGACAAAAGCCTTAAACAGCTTAACTGCCATGAATGTAAGCCCCCCTATTCAAAGAAAAGAAGGGGCTGCTAAAAATTCCCTGATTCGCTTTAACCCAACAGCAATTGTACAAAGGGTACTCATAGGTGACGTGGACATTACCAGCTCGACTCCCTACAGAAAAATTGTGGAAGTACTCGGCTGGAGCAAATTTGGTGGTATATCCAAGGCTCTTACCGATGAGCAGAAGCTAGCGTTGAAATCTGAGCTAGAGCATCGTGACGACTGTGATCAAATTCTTGAATGCCTTGATGACGATAGCAGTAGCGATAGCGGATCGTGGGACGATGATGCTGCCTATAGTTCGGATGATGATGTTGATTTTACGGCATTCCAGCCTAACTATGTTGCATCCAGTCAAAGTGGTGGTAAAAGCAAGCGCACTATACTGGCCGACGACTTTGGATGGGAGTCATTTCCAGAGTCGTCTGGCAATCTTAAAAAACTCGGTGTGCACGAAACGGATGCAAAAGAGAAAAGCGCAGCCTTAATCAAAGACGGGCCAAGCCGTGAAATGATTGGGAAAGGCCGTGGCATCGGCAAAGGCCCTGGTTTCTATGTTACGCCTGTAGGTAAAAAGAAGTTATCTACCGCAATTGGTGCGATTGAGTACGGCAATGAGTTATTGGCTATTTACATCGATAAAAGTGTCAAACCTTTCCAATCTCCTGATGAGGCTCATGACCATGTCGATCAACTCATGGAGCTTGCAGTTGCGAAATCAATTGAAGAACATAGTATTCAGCTCGAATTATTAATCATCGATGCCCACGAAATACTTGATGACGTTGAGGATGGGATTGCGATAAGCGAGCAGAATTTACTGCAGATTGATTTGCTCGCAAAGGATATCAAGGAGCAGTTAATAAAAATCGAAAAAGAGATCAAACGTCTCAAGCGCAAGCTAAATCAAGTCAACAAGATGATCGACGAAATGCGGATGCACCAAGCCGAGATCCAACACCCGACCGACCTCTACTATTTCATAATGTCTGGTGGTGGCGAAATCGTCATACCGATAGATTCATACGATAAGGTAAGCGCTTTTCAAAATTGGAAAGGAAATAATCAATAGGATCAGTGTTATTGATTAGGTATAGGGCACTATCATTGCTTCTTTCTATCTCTATAAATGGGGTTGCCCCAATTATTGACGCCACCGCCACACTGGAGTTATTACAGCTAAGTAATGCTAAACGCTGCACAGTGCAATAATACCTCGCTAAAATCTGCACTAAATGGCTGTTTAAATTCACAGTTTTGCCGTTGAGTTTTTTATCTGCAACTTGCTGGCGTAAAACCCGTATTTTGCAGCAACCTAAATTGCAACAAAGTAAAAATGCTTGATTTACATTCAGCTAGCGCCATAGACTGGAGCTAATTTTGCAACTCGCGGGTTTTGATCCTTTGAATAAGCTGTTGAACTAAGCCGCTGCGCGGAGCTCTCAGCCACTACCTGTTATTGAACCACACTTAC
>NZ_JALAAR010000015.1:0-110904 GCF_036984005.1 Rheinheimera muenzenbergensis | reverse complement strand
CAAGAAGTGTTAAATCGAGCAAACTTAAGTATCCCGTTAAAAAGAAAAATGCCGGTCAGCTTAACTGACCGGCATTATGCAACTGCAGGCCTTTTTTCTGCTCGCGAATACAGGCGCAGCAGCTACACTTTCAGTTATATAACGCTAACGGAGCACTAGCGTGGAATACGATTTTATTTATGACCGCAATACTCTGCAGTTCAGCATTAAGCTGGCTGCAGAGCATGAAGTATTAGGCCGCTTTTTACTGGATGAGTTTGGTCAGAACGCCGAGGCGTATTCGCCATTACTGCAACAGTTAAGCGAACTTAAACCGCATCAGAGCATGCAGTATCAGGGTAAGGAATTTTTGCTGGAAGTAGATAACGGCGAGGTAACGCTTAGCCATAACACCTTGTTTTTCAATGTGGAACAGCCATTACCTGAGCGGCAGCAGCATAAATTAGCCGATGACGACTTACAGCTGGACGAGCAGGGTATGCACAGCCAGTGCGGCTTGGAAGATTTACTAAAACTGCTGCGCGAATGGCAGCAGTTTTTGGCAGACTAACCGCTATAACCAGCGGTCCTGACGTTTGCTTACTGGCTTAAACACTGACGAGAACGCCTGCATGCGGGCCTTTAGCAAACTGTCTCTGCCGCTATCACTGCGGCAGTAAATTAAATCGCCCGGCCCGACATATTTGCTCCAGCAACGGTAAAAAATAGTGGCTTGCTCTTTCGTTACCGCCAGGCGCAGGGGGACGGCATGATAATCGTCACGCGCCATGCCCCAAAAACTACCGGCCCGGATCACCAGGTATCTGGGGTTATCGATTGGCGCAAGGATTTCGTGCAGGCAATCAGCAAACAAAGAGGACTCGTAAAAGGTACTGCCTTGCAGAGCAAGAAAGACGTTGCCGCATTCTAATTCAACTGTGCTTACCGTTAACCGTCTAAAAGGAGTACTGACATGACCGGTTTGACACAGCGCCTCAGTCAGTGCCATGCCAATTTGTTTTAAGCTACCGTCTATCGGTAAATGCCGCAGCATTATTTTAACGGTGCGCACCGTAGTTGGCAGTAAGTACAGCATACCGCCGACGACACAGAGCATAAAAGCGGCCAGCATAATTGACAACCCGGCCCGCGCCATGTGCAGAGATAACGCCGACCCCATAACAACCAACAGCATAAGTTGCGCCAGCAGATACTTAAAGGTTTTTGCGGAATGGTACCAGCGAATGGCTGGCAGGGTTTTGCTGCTTACGCCGGGGGCAACCTGTGCCTGATGGTCCAGGGTTAGCGCTTGCTGCCAGCGCTGCTGCAGTTGGCTAAACTGTTGTAGCCGGCTGCGCATGGTTTGATTACTGGCACGGATCAGTTCGACCTGCCGCTTACTGTCTGGCAGTTTTTCCAGCTCAGTGGCTTTAAGTCGGGTAAAACCGCTTTCTATACTGTTTTTATGCTCGGACAAGCCGACGAAGGTGTCAAAGCGGCGCGCCAGATCCTGTAAGTCCTGCAGGCCATAAAACGAACGGGTATCGACAGCCAGCAGATGCCAGATACTGCTGGCCTTGTCGGGCACTGTGTTATCCAGCCGGATAGCCCGGCCGCGCATTTGGTTGGTCAGCATGAAAGAGCCAACCGAGGTTGCCAGGATCAGTGAATTGACTACCGGTGCGTCCCACCCCTCACCTAATAATGCCCGGGTACCTATCAACAGTTGAATTTGGCCACGGTTTAACAACAGCGTAAATAAACTGGTCTGCTGATTTAAAGCACCGCTGAGCTTGCTGTACTGCGCTGCGGCGGGAAAGGCGCTGGCGGTCAGTTTTAGCTGTTGCAGTTCAGCGGCGAGCTCTGTTGCTAAAGCCGTAGGTAACAGGCTAAGCCGGCCTGTCAGTAACGCCATTGCTGGTACTGTTTCGGTTGCCTGAGACAGTGCCTGAAATACCGGCCAGGCACCCAGTGAAGGTTCGCCGCTATTGGTACCGGTAGCGAGCTGCTCGTCGCGGATATAATCGGTTAAAATGACCTGACGCAAACCAGACTGGCGCAGTCGGTACTCCAGTTGGTGAATTTTTACGCAGGCAGCTATCTTGACCGGGTTAAGTGCCAACGCCCGCTGCAATTGCGGGTTCGTCTTTAACAACAGCTCGCGTTTATACAGCAGTTGACTGGCACTAAGTTGGCGTCTTAATCCGACTATATACTCTTGCTGTTGTTTGTCGGCGGCAAAATCAGCAGAAAACAGCACCGCCTGCAGCAGTATTTGCCAGTTTCGTCTGTCCAGTTTGGGGATGTCACGTGGTTGAAAATCCAGTATTTGCAGCAAACCCAGTGGTAGATGCTGCTGGCGCGCGGCTAAAAATGCCAGCAGGGCCGCAGCCAGCTCTGGCGCGGCTAAAATATCACGGGCGCTAATAGGGTGGTTCAGCCATTTGTGCTGCGCCAGTAAGCGGTTAAATTCAGGTTGAACAAACAGGCTGTCGCACAGGGCGACAACCTTATCGTCATGCGCAGCAAACTGTTGTTGCTGGCTTTCGCTGATGGCTTCGGTCCAGACGTAATCCTGGTGCGGACAGAGGGTACCGGCTTTGACTAACTCAGGAATTGAAATTTCTTCATCCACCGGGCCGCAGAGCTGCTCATAGCGCTGCCAGTTGTGGCTTTGCGCATCATAAGGTGGTGTTGCCGTAAGCGACACCAGCACCAGCTCTGGCATGGCAGTGCATAAGGCATCTAATACCCGCCACCACTCCTTGGTTAAGTGATGGGCCTCGTCCAGAATAACTACGCCAATCTGATGCTGTTGTAATGCAGAGATTAAACAATGAATTTCAGTACTGTCGAGTACTTCAGTTTCAGTGGCATCTTCGTCAGTGATATCTGCTGTAGTATCCTCCGACAGCTTGCCAGCCAATTGCCAGTGCAGTGCCTGATAGGTCACGGATGTTAAAATTCCGGGGGCACGTATATCGCTGCTCACCCAGTCAGGCGGACCTTGGGTAGTCGTGTCGAAAAAATCTGCCAGACGCAGAAGCCATTGATCACGAATAACCCGGGTGGGCGACATCACCAGCGTTTTTTGTTGTAGCAGACGAAAAACTTCCAGCCCCAGGCTGGTTTTACCGGCACCGGGTGCGGCAACAATATGTAAGCGCTTATCGGCTAAATGGCTGTGAACGGCGTCCAATACACGTTGCTGGTATGGTCGCCAGCTGTAGCGAAATGACAATTGGCTAAAAGGCAAAGTGGTGCATCCTGCAAAATATCTGGCTGCAGATAGTACATAGTATGGTTACGAAATTGCAACCTCAGTGTGGCCAGACAACGTTGCGGTAAAGGGTTAGCGCGGCGTTACCCGGCGTGGCAAAAGTAAGGTAAAGCAGGTGCCTGCGCCTGGTGTACTGGCGACCGTGATAGTGCCGCCCAGTTTTTGCGTGATCAGGTTAAAGACGATATGTAAGCCCAACCCTGTGCCGCCCTGATGACGGTTAGTGGTAAAAAAAGGATCGAAAATACGCTCCAGGTTTTCACTGCTGATGCCGGAACCATTATCGGCAAAAATAATTTCAATAGTGTTTGCTTTGTTTAAGCAGCTTAAACTGATTTGGCCACTGCTGCGGTCTTTAAAACCATGCACTATGGCATTTTGTGTAAGATTGGTAATGATCTGACCAATAGTACCGGGGTAGCTGTCCATCTCGATATCATCCGGGCAGTTCACTATGAAGATAATCTGCCGGCTACGCCACATTAAACTTAAGCTTTCCAGCAATTCATCTAAATACAGCGCCAATTTAAACTGCCGCTGGTTATCCGCGGTGCGATCGACCGAAACCTGTTTAAAATTGGCCACTAACTGGGCAGCGCGCTGCAGATTATGATCCAGCAAGCGACCGGCCTGAGTTAATTTATACAGATAGTCTGTCAGTTCCTGGCGCCGAATATTACCGCTGGCCAGTTTTTGCTGCAGCAGTAAGCTTTCCTCGGTGACAACACTGTTGGCTGTTAATGCCACACCCAGCGGTGTATTTACCTCGTGGGCAACGCCGGCGACTAACTGGCCCAGCGCGGCCATTTTTTCGGTGCGTACCAATTCTTTCATCGTCGATTCTAATTGTTGCAGCGTTTGCTCGGCTTTATTTTTCGATTCTTGTAATGCTCGGGTTCTGTCGCTGAGCTGCTCTGTGCGCGCTTCTACCAGCCAGGCCAGTTCTTCCTGCTGCTTTTTCAAGCGTTTTAGCCGGGTTAGATGTAAGCCCAGTAGTATTGACGGCAAGATGCTAAACAGCAGTAACCTGGCCCACCAGGTTTCCCACCATAGTGGCAGTACTTCAACCTCAAGCACGGTTTCCTCGCTCCAGCCGAGCTGTGGCAAGCCCGCCCGCAGGCGCAACTTATATTGCCCGGGCGGTAAACGTTCGAAACGGGCATTGCGGTTGCTGGCATCCTGAGTGATCCAATCGGTAGACACCGGGTCCAGCCGGTATTGAAACTGCACCAGTTCAGTTTCAATAAATTCACGGCTGGAATAGCTGGCACTGAAACTGCGTGAACCGGTAGCCGGAATAGTCAGCTTTTTTAGCTGGTGTACTATGCGGGCCAGGCTCGCTTCACGGCTGTCGTTGTTGAGCCGGGCGGCCGCGCCATTGACTGTCAGACTAACTAAAGTTGGCGCAGCTATTGGCTGGGGGGTGTAAGCCAGCACTTGTTGCGGCTGGAACAGGGTAAAGCCGTCCATGCCGCCAAAAGCGATGCTGCCGTCGGCAAAGCGGGTACTGGAAGCATTGATATAATCCCGGCGCAGGGTGCCGTGGCGAAAACCAAAATTGCGAAAGCGGGTCGTTGCCGGCTCAAACACCGAGATACCAAAGGCGCTGCTAAGCCAGATGTTGCCCTGTAGATCCAGCTCAGCCGCTTTTAACTGGCCATTGGCCAGGCCCTGCGGCTCGGCATATTGCTTAAAACTGACGCTGGCCGGCGTGATGTCGTAACCCTGAGGCAGAAGTTGCAGCAGGCCGGTACCATTAGTGGCCAGCCAATGTTGGCCGTTAGCGTCGCTAAGGTAGGCCATCGGTGCCGACGGCAGGCTTGTCGCGGTGGAGGCGGCGTTGGCCTTTAGCTGATGTTCAAATATTAATTCTCCGCTTTGCCGGTCAAACCAGGATAATCCACTGTACGAGCCTACCAGCACGTAGCGCTGGCCCAGCGGCCGGATAAAGGTTATGGCGCGGTTAAACGGATATTGCGCTATCAGTTGCTGAGCTGTGTGGTCCAGAATGACAATGCCAAACTGCTCGATGGCCAGCCACAGCTGGGTGTCACTGGCCCACAGCCGGCGCACCGGGCCGGTACTGACTGCCGCAGGCAACGGTTGATCCCGGTAGTCGCCGCTTTGTATATCCAGTGTGCTTATGCCCTGGGCATGACCAAACCAGAGCTGGTTGTTATGCGCTATGGCGCAGTAAAAAGTTAAGCGGTGGCTTTCGGCGGCAACAGCATCAAGGCGGTTATCGCGGATGTTAAGTTGAAACAGGCCATCGGCAGTGCCGGCCCATAAACGCTCGTCATCGCTGATCAGGCTGATAGTGGCAGGGTTGCGGACAGCGGCCATTAACGGCAGATCTGGCGTAATACTGCTAAACAGATTATTAGCCTGATTTAACCGCGATACACCGCCATTCCAGGTGCCAACCCAGATGCTGCCATCACGATCTTCCAGTAATGACACCACTTTACCATTGCCAAGGCTGGCAGGGTTATGACGCTGATGATAATAACTGGCGTGTTGTTGCCACAGGCCTTCAATCAGACGTAACGAACTCAGGCCGTACTGGCTGCCAACCCAGAGCTGGCCATCCCGCGTCATTTTGATGCTGCGGATCTCACTACTGTTGACGCCACTGCTGTAACTCGTTAACGTGATTTTTGTCCAGCCCCCGCTGACCGGGTCGAGTAGCACTAAGCCTTCGTGCTCCAGGCCAACCCACAAACGTCCAGCGGTATCATGGTGTAACGCCATCACCGAGGCAGTAGGAAAAGGAAAATCTGCTACCTTGCTAAGTTTGCCGCTATCCGGGTTAAAGCGCACTAAGCCACGCGGTGTACCCAGCCATAGCTGGCCGTCAGCATCAGTGGAGATAGCGCTGATATTGTTGTTTTGCAGCTCGATGTTGCCAGCGTTATCTGGTAACGGCCATTGCAAAGCCTGGGTTGGCGCATGCCACAGCGCCAGGCCGATATTGGTGCCAACCCAAAGTTGTTGCTGTGCATCTAAATGTAACGACAACACCACTGTTTCAGTATTGTCAGGTGTTTGCGCCTGAATACTTTCGAAGTAGCCGAGTCTGGGATCAAAACGGTTTAAGCCGTTCAGGGTACCTACCCAAATAACGCCGTGCTGATCGACCTGCAGTGCGGTGACAAAGTTATCACTTAATGAATGGTTTAGCTCAGGATCGGGCCGAAATACCGTTACGGCAAAGCCATCATAACGGTTCAGACCATTTTGTGTGCCAATCCAGATATTACCAGCACTATCTTGCGCCAGAGCCGTGACGGTGGCTTGCGATAAACCCTGTTGAATATCCAATCGGGCAAAGCGGGACACCGAGGCTAAAGCAGCATAACCAGGCTCTGGCAGTGTGATGAGCAGGGCTATAAAAAACAGGGCCAGCCGTAACCGCCTTTTTGCTGAGTGTTCGTTTAAAACCAAGTACATAAAAAAACCTTGGGTACTGGCACTTAAAAGTCTGTGCGGTTGATGACCTAAGCATAGTCGTAAATAACTGCGCTGCCATAGCATTTTCTGCTGCACAGCCAAAGGGAAAATCTGCACCAATTAGGTGCGGTCCGCCTGAAATATAGCAGCCCATAATTATTAAGCTGTTGATAAATAATAATATAAAAAAGTTGGCACAAGGCTTCCTTAGTAAATAACGAATCGCTAAGACGACTACTAAAGGGAACACTATATGAAGCTTGTATGTGCCATCATCAAGCCGTTTAAACTGGACGATGTTCGCGAAGCTATTGCCGACATTGGGGTGGAAGGTTTAACGGTAACAGAAGTAAAAGGCTTTGGCCGGCAGAAAGGCCACACCGAGTTATACCGTGGTGCTGAGTATCAGGTTGATTTTTTGCCAAAGGTGAAACTGGAAATTGCCACCCTGGATGATCAGGTAGACCGCTTAATTGAAGCGATCCAAAAAGCCGCCTTCACCGGCCGCATCGGTGACGGCAAAATTTTTGTTTACGATCTGGAACAGGCTGTGCGCATCCGCACCGGCGAGTCAGACGCTGAAGCCATATAAGGAGCTGTTATCATGCAAGAGCAAATTTATCACTTACAGTATGCCATGGACACCTTTTACTTCCTGATTTGTGGAGTACTGGTAATGTGGATGGCTGCTGGCTTTTCCATGCTGGAAGCTGGTCTGGTACGGGCAAAAAACACCACTGAAATTTTAACTAAAAACGTCGCCCTGTACTCTATTGCCTGCATTATGTATCTGGTATGTGGTTATGCCTTTATGTATGGCGGCGAGTTTTTCTTAAGCGGTATTGGCGGTGTTGATGTCGATGCTACGCTAAGCAGCTTTGCTGAACGCGAAGATGGTTTTACCGGCGGAGCTGTGTATTCCACCGCATCTGATTTTTTCTTTCAGGTGGTGTTTGTTGCTACTGCTATGTCTATCGTATCTGGTGCCGTGGCTGAGCGCATGAAGCTATGGGCCTTTTTAGCCTTTGCCGTAGTGATGACCGGCTTTATCTATCCGGTACACGGCTCCTGGACCTGGGGCGCTGAAGGTATGTTTGGTATCAATCTGGATGATCAGTTTGGTTTTTCTGACTTTGCCGGCTCAGGCATAGTGCATATGGCCGGTGCTGCTGCAGCCCTTGCCGGGGTATTACTGCTGGGTGCGCGTAAAGGTAAATACAGTAAAGACGGTAAAGTGAACGCTATTCCGGGTGCCAATATGCCGCTGGCAACGTTGGGCACCCTGGTGCTGTGGATGGGCTGGTTTGGCTTTAACGGTGGTTCGGTGTTAAAGCTGGGTGATATCAGCAATGCCAACGCAGTTGCAATGGTATTTTTAAACACGAATGCCGCCGCAGCTGCAGGTGCTGTTGCTGCACTGGCACTGTCGGTGGTGCTATTCCGTAAAGCAGATCTTACTATGGCATTAAACGGCGCTCTGGCCGGTTTAGTTGCCATCACAGCTGAGCCATCAACTCCAACGGCATTGCAAGCCACCTTATTTGGTGCAGTAGGCGGTGTGCTGGTAGTCGCGTCTATTATCGGCCTGGACAAACTGAAAATTGACGACCCGGTCGGTGCTATCTCGGTACACGGTGTTGTGGGGTTGTTTGGCCTGTTGCTGGTACCACTGACCAAAGAGGGTGCAACCTTTGCCGGCCAGTTAATTGGTGCTGCCGCTATTTTCTTCTGGGTGTTTATTGCCAGCCTGGTGGTGTGGTATGCGCTGAAACTGACAATCGGTATTCGGGTAAGTGAAGAAGCAGAGTATGAAGGCGTAGACGCCTCAGAGTGTGGTATTGAAGCCTACCCTGAGTTTGTCGCGTCGGTAAAGTAAGCAGCCTGGGAAGAGTTGGTGGAACTTCCCGGGAGCGAGTGAGCGAGGGTGAGGCTGTAACAAGCATAGCCCCCGCAAACTGAACGTCCCCACCAATACGTCTATCCTTGTCCTTTGTCTTTTATCTGACACCCCGTGCCAAATGGCGCGGGGTTTTTTTATTGCGCACTGCCTGGCATAAAAACCGGCCAGACTGCTGCAAAAACACCCCTGAAACGTCAACAAGCCCTGATCAGGCAAATAAAAAAGCATCCCGCAGGATGCTTTAATTGGCAGGATGATTCAGCTGAACTTTCTGCGCCCGGCCAGCATAACCAGTGCCATGGCAAATAATGACAGGGTTACCGGCTCTGAAACTTCTGTGCTAGGCCTGGTAGTCGTTGTGGTTAGGCCGCTAAACTTCAGGTAATCGTCGCCAGAGGTTAAGCCATTACCGAAGTATTGATTGTAAGCACCGATCATCCAATACTTGCTGGCAACGCCACTGGTGCTTTTATTCAGGTTGGAGCCTGTATTAAGCGAATAATAGTGGTTTGCCGGAGAAGCACCAACGTTTGAGAAACTGGATGAAGCCACAGCATAGCTGCTTATTTCATTCCAGCGCTCCATTGGTGAGCCACCATTAAACGGATTGTTGTTAAAAGCGGCGATAGAGATATCGCTGTCACTGTTGGCATAAGCCACGCTGATGCCAGCCAGTTCAACTTCTTCGCTAAAGGACAACAGCACAAAATCGTAGCGGCCGTAATTATCTACCCAATGTTGATCACCTGAGCTGTTAAATACCAGCGTACCCCATTCACTAAGCCAGAGTTCAGCCTGGAATATATCTTCGTCATTATAAGCAGACCAGGACGTCATGCTTACCGACATAGTGTTGTTGTCATCCGATATATTGATGGTGTTAGGAATGATATTACGGTTAATAGAGCCTGATCCGCCACTGCCGACAAAATCCCAGGTTTGGGTTGCGGCCTGGCAAGCCCCGCTTAGCGCAAGTAAACTGCAGGCAACAAGTAACTTATCCATAGTCATACCTTAATTCCAGTGTTGTTAATCCACAGCGCAGCACTGCATTTTTAACGCAGCCAGCCATGTTATACCTTTATATAGTAAAAGCCATGCAATAAAAGCGCCAATGAATTTTATATGTTTATTATCATTAGCATATGATTTCTTGCTGCCGACTGCTAACTTAGGGTTGTAAAAGATCGTGACGATCTGTCGTCGATCGTGAAGCCCGGATCTTAGCTTTGGTATTTCTTGGCTTTATGCTAAAAAAGCCCCGGTATTTCAGCGTTTACGGGCCAGAAAGTTATCTACGGCACTATTGGACGCCGCGAGTTTTTGCCGGCCCTGTGGGCAGGTTTGCGTCAGCAGAATAAACAGCGTATCTATTACCAGTTCCTGGGCATTACGCGCCAGTATTGACGATAAACGCGCTGAGCTCTCATCGGCGACGGTGTAAAGCTTTACGCCGGCCAGCCGGGCCACACTATTATTGCCATATCCGGTAATGCTAATGATTTGTACCTGATTAGCCGCAGCCTGCTCGGTAATTTTCACGCTGTCGGCTGTTTCGCCGGACTCGCTAAGTAACACCAAAACGTCGTCATGGCTGTAGTTGGCGATATTAGCCAGTTGCACGTGGGTGTCGGTTTCGGCCAAGGCTGCCATACCTAGCTTTTGCAGCTTGTAGGAAAAGTCTTTTGCCACCAGCGCTGAACCGCCCTTACCACAGAGCAAAATACGCTTAGCAGTGCGCAGCCACAGTGCGGCTTGTTCAAAACTGGCCTGGTTGTTAATGGCATGGGTTTTTTGCAGCACATTAATCTTGCCGGCCAGCAATTTTTGACTCATGTCGGCAAAGCTGTCACTTAATGAAATTTCGCCGTGCAATTTAGCGGCACTGGTAGCAGGTTGCTGCCGGTGCAGGCTGTCGCTGATAGCAAATTTAAAATCCGGGTAACCTTTATAGCCCAGTTTTTGGGTAAAGCGCACCACGCTGGCCTGGCTAATACCAACCGCCTGCGCCAGCGTTTGCGATGGCATATCACGGATGTGATCCGGATTCGCCAGTATGTAGTCGGCCAGTTGTTGCTCGGCACGGGGAAACTTTTCGCGTAGGGCGTGAATTTTATCTAATACCGACATCCGCTGATCCTGTCTTCAGCCGGGCGGCATTAAAGTCGTCCGCGCTGGCATTTTATTGCTACTCTATTGCAGTTTATTCGGATAAATTATTCATTACCAGCCCGTTAGGTCAGAGCAATCAAAAATGCATACCCATATCGCCCATTTATACCAGATTTCAGCAAAACCCAGCCGCACCGTTATCGGCCTGATGAGCGGTACTTCGCTGGATGGCCTGGATGTAGCGTTATGCCGTATCAGTGGCGCAGGCCTGGACACTAAAGTTGAGCTTCTGGCCTTTACTACCGTTGATTACGACAGCAACTACAAACAGCGGGTAAAGGCGGTATTTGCCAAACGAGACGTTGATCTACAGGCTATTACGTTGCTAAACCCCTGGATCGCCCAGGAGCACGGCCGCATGATTAACCAGTGTTTAGCCTCATGGCAGTTAAGCGCCAACACTATCGATATTATCGCCAGCCACGGCCAGACGGTATATCACTGCCCTAAACGGCAGCACCGTTTAGCCGATTACGGCAATGCCACCCTGCAACTGGGCGATGGTGATCATTTAGCGGTGGCGACCGGTATTACCACCATCAGTGATTTTCGCCAGAAGCATATCGCTGCCGGTGGAGAAGGCGCGCCATTGGCGGTATATGGTGATTATCTGTTGTTTAGCAGCAAAGATGAAAACCGCATTATGCTGAATATCGGCGGTATCGCTAACTTTACCTGGCTGCCGCAGACGCTGGATGCCGAAGCCGTGTTCAGTACCGACATAGGCCCAGGCAATACTATGATGGATGCCTATATTCAAAAGTACTATCCGGGACAGTATTTTGATAAAGATTCAGCGCTGGCCAAAGCGGGTAGTGTAAGTGAAGCCTTACTTCAGGCGTTAAAGCAAGACTCGTTTTTTGCACTGGATTTTCCTAAAACCACCGGGCCGGAAGTGTTTAACCTTAGCTATCTTGCTAAAGCGCAGCAGCAGTCTGGCACTGAGACATTAAGCCATGCCGATATTATGGCAACCTTAAACCGCTTCTCGGCCGATATGATTATCGCTGCCATTAAGCACACCACGGCACAGCGGGATAACTTTGTGATTTACGCCAGTGGCGGCGGCATTCATAACCCACTGCTGCTAAGTCATATTCAGCAAGCTTTGCCACAAGTGAGTATTAAAACCACCGCCGAGTTGGCCATAAACCCGGACGCCAAAGAAGCGGTGCTGTTTGCCGTGCTGGCTAATGAATGTTTAGTCGGGGGGAAACAGCAGTTTAGCAACACCCGCGAGGGTATACCGGGCGTTACTATGGGCAAGATTAGTTTTGCCGATTAAAGCAGGCAAAGCCTGCTTTAGGTATTAATATTCCCACCAGCAATCCTGCCACCAGTCTAAAAACTCGGCAAAGTCGATATAACCGTTGTTGTTACTGTCGACCAGTTTAAAACCTTCTTCAACCCGGCTGGCTTTGGTTTTAGGGGCCAGTACCGTTAACAGCTCAATAAACTCGGGTAAATCGATACGGCCATTGCCGTCGCGGTCAAAAAAGTCGAATTCGGTTTTTATCGCCGCAATTTGTTCTGCAGACAACGTTTCTTTAGTCACTTGTATCACCTTGTTTAGAAGTCAGTTCTGGAGGCAGTGTACTGCGCTAAAAAATCGCTGTCTATCTGTCGGCACGGAACTGCTGTTTATCGGCAAGCTAAATATGGTCTGAGACTGGTATCTAAAGCTCTGCATTCAGACTGGCGGTGACTTAAATTGTAGGTTGCTGACTTAGACAGACAGCGTTTATGGCTGGAAGATCGGCTTTTAAGCTTACTGTACGCATTATTTCACCGGCTTTGTAATAAAAGGCTTTTAATTAAGTGTGATATGCTGTTTTATGTAACAAAAAAGTACAAAGCAAGCCCTTTATTAACATGAAGCATCAATAAGGATGTTGAACTGTGAAGCCACTGCACTCTATAAAAGCGTTTTTGCTGGTATTAACCTTACAGCTATTGCTACTACCACAATCTGTAGTGGCGGTTGATGCCGTTGCAGGACATCTGCAAGACCGTGCGGCAAAAGCGGAACAATTGTTTTCGCTGGGTTTTCGCTATGACACAGCCGATGGCGTTGCACAGGACTATGCGCTTGCTCATCAATACTATCAAGAGGCGGTAACCTTAGGTTCGGTGCAGGCTATGCATAATCTGGGCGCGTTGTACAACTGGGGCTACGGTGTACAGCCTAACCGGCAGATGGCGTTGATGCTGTGGGAGCAGGCTGCTGATCTGGGTAACATGTATTCTTCGTTTAATATGGGTAATGCCTTCCAAAAGGGCGATGGTCGCAGCAAAGACACTGAAAAAGCACTTTATTATTATATGCTTTCTTATAATCAAGGCTATGAGAAGGGTATTTGTCAATACGCTGAAATGCTAAGTGGGGACAGGGCGTTAAATTCGGAAAACATCAGGCTTTTACTCCAGCCTTTGGCTCGACAGGGAAATACACAATGCTTGAATGCACTTGTGACATTATTGTATGAAGATTATGAGCAACATCAGGACAGCCAGTCGTTATTATATTGGGCTGAATTCGGCGCATCCTTAAATTCGGCTGATGCTGTATTTACTTTGGCACTCTTATATAACTTTGGTCAAAAAGGTATTTCAGCTGATGCTGAAAAAGCAAAGTCTTACTACCTCAAGGCTATAGAACTATCCCACCCATCAGCTTATGCCAATCTTGGTTTTATGTATGAGACAGGCAAATTTGGCAAGCCTGATGTCATACAGGCAAAATACTACTATGAACAAGCTGTCGCTATAGGCTCAGTATGGGGATTTAACAATCTTGCGAGCTTTTACCGGAATGGTATTGGTAAGGTTATAGATTTTGAAAAAGCCTTGTCACTGTACACCCAGGCGGCTGAAATGGGTAACGCAAACGCACACCGTAATATTGGCATTATGTACCAATTTGGCCAGGGCGTTACGCCTGATGCTTACCGGGCAGAAGAATACCTGCTAAAAGCTGTAGAGTTAGGCTACCCGCAAGCATTGTTGGATTTGGGCTTGTTGCACCTGGATGCGTCGTTACCATTGCATGATAAAACCATTGCCCTAACGTATTTTTATCAGGCGGTTGAGCAGGATATTGCAGGCGCCTTAGAAATATTGACGGAACAATTTGCCGGAGAAGAACGTGAGTGGTTTGTAAGGTCGCAAATTTCCGGGCAAATTGCGTATGATCTTGCCAGCCACTATCAGGCAGAAAATAACAAAACTGAAGCTTGTAAGTGGTTTTTAGTGGCATTTAAGCGGCTGCAGGATGATGCCTACCTCGAAGTAATGCCGTGTGTAGCAGAAAAACATTATTCAGATATGCCTTATTTGGATCCGCTTGATGTTGCACGGGAATGGGCCGCGCATCAAGAATGGGATGCGAATTCGCTGATTGGCGAGTTGTATTACTACGGTATAGGTATCAAACAAGACAAACTGCAAGCGGCTAGCTATTTTCTGCAGTCGTACGAGCATAGTACAGATGACGTGGCACGTTTCAACTTGGGTAAGATGTACCTTGCAGGTGATGGTGTAGCGAAAGATCTTATAAAGGCAAAATATTTTCTTGAGCTGGCAGCAGAACAAGGCATTAGTATTGCGGCTTATGAATTGGGCAAATTATATCGTTATGGCGTAGGTGTTGCTGCAGACGAAAACAAGGCTTTGGCATATACACGCCAGGCCGCAGAGTATATCGATCACGCTGACTCTGCTTTCAGTTATGCCAATATGCTTTTTGAGGGCTACGGTCAGGAGCCCGACATTCGGCTTGCAATAGACTGGTACGACAGAGCTATTCAATTAGGGCATGCTGATGCCTCATGCCGCTTGGGGAAGGTGTTGTCGAGTCATTTTGCGAATGCTGAAGAACAAACACGGGCCGAACAGTTGCAGCAAAAATGTGGCAAATAACAGCCGGTTTCGTGGCCAGTATTACGACGATATGTGGGCCGAGCTAAAGCTTTTCCTTTGGCTGGTGGTTACTGTCGGTTGTGGTTATGGCATCTATGTGCAGTTTTAAGGTAAGGCGTGCAGATGTTAGGTAGTACACTCAAACATATAATTTTCTCTGCAGTTGGCTTTGCGCTTGCCGCTGCAGTTTTTTTTAATCTGGCGCTTAATCTGTATCAGCAAGGTGCGGTGACATTTGATACCGTTTCAGGAATTGCTGCTGTGTTGTTTATTGTATCTATGGCATTAATTCCGGAATTTTTCTTTCTGAAATTGTCGCATACCTTACAAATAAAAAACAAAAGCCGCAGGGAAAAGCTGGCTGAAAAGGTATTGTACAGTGCCGTTCTGTTGGTGATCCTCAGTACGGTCGGCAGGCTGTTACTGCACAGCTAGGTACTAGACGCTTAATCTTTAAATATGACGCTTCATATTACGGGTATTGCATCCGGCCAATACTGTACTGCTTTTTTGCTGGTATTGTTCAAACTGTGCCGCTTTTTTACCAGGTTACTGTGTATATTTTCAGATTAGTGCAGGCGCTATTGTCGGCTTTACTGTAAACAACTGTAGAGCTTGCAAGATGGAACTGTTCTGGACCTTAGTATTTTTTGCCTTTGCCACCAGCATTACGCCGGGGCCTAACAATATTATGATCATGTCGTCTGGTGTAAATTACGGTGTGCAAAAAAGTTTGCCGCACCTGGCCGGTATTCAGCTGGGCTTTCTGCTGATGCTGTGCGCCGTCGGTTTAGGGGCAGGGTTGCTGCTGCAACAACAACCGTTGCTGCATCAGTTCATTAAACTTATTGGCTCGGTGTATTTGCTGTATCTGGCCTGGAAAATTGCCAGCGCAGAGCCTGTGCAGATAAATAATGGCAATAGCAAACCTTTAAGTTTTATTCAGGCGTTGCTGTTTCAATGGGTTAATGCAAAATCCTGGGTGATGATCACCGGTGCTATAGCGGCGTTTACCAGCTTGCAAGGTGTGTACTGGCAACAGCTAGCCTTAATTGCGCTGGTGTTTTTGCTGGTTGGCTTGCCGTGTACCGGTAGCTGGTTGTTATTTGGTGCCGGCTTAAAACGATTGCTAACTGCGCCTCAGCAACGCCGTTGGTTTAACCGCATTATGGGCGCTTTGCTGGCGCTGTCGGTACTACCGCCGTTATGGCAGGCGCTCAGCAGTTTTTAATCAATGGATAAGGTGCAGCTGCGATGTTTCGTTACCAGCAATTAGCGCAGGAGCTACAGCAACAGATAGAGCAGGGGCAGTATGCCTGTGGTGACCGCTTGCCTGGTGTGCGTGAGCTGGCTAAAAGGCGCACGCTTAGTGTATCTACCGTAGTGGCCAGTTACCGCCAGCTGGAAGCAGATGGCTATTTACAGGCCAATAGCCGCAGCGGTTATGTGGTAAAAGCCCGTTATCAACCGCCGCCACTTAGCAGTACGGTAATAGCACCAAGTGTTGTTCCCAGTATCGTTAGCAGCCAGCAAATGGCGCTGACCTTGTCAAAAGCGGCGGCGGACCCTGCTTTTATGGCACTGGGTGCTGCAGTGCCGGCACTGACGTTTTTACCACAGCATGCGCTGCATAAAGCCTTACAGCAGGTAATGAAAACGGATCCGACCCGTTTAATGCGTTACGAAGCCAGCCGCGGCGCACCTGAGCTGAGGTTGCAAATAGCCCGGCGTATGGCGCTGCATGGCGCTGTGGTATCACCGGAGCAGGTTATTATTACCAACGGCTGTCAGGAAGCGCTGATGCTGAGTTTAAAGGCCGTAACCCAGCCGGGCGATGTGGTGGTGATAGAATCGCCGGCGTTTTATGGCTTGCTGCAGGCGTTGGAGGCCGCTGGCTTACAGGCCTTAGCGCTGCCCACCGATGCACAAACCGGTATAGCGCCAGACGTGCTGCAGCAGGCTTTAGAGCAGTGGCCGGTAAAGGCCTGCGTGTTAATTGCCAACTACAGTAATCCGCTTGGCAGCCTGATGCCGGCCAGCCATAAACAACGTATTGCGGCTATGCTGGGCGAGCGTGGTATCGCACTAATTGAAGATGATACCTATGGTGATTTAGGTTTTGCCGCCACCAGGCCCGCCAGTTGCTTAGCGCTGGCAGCGCAGCAGGATATTTTTTACTGCAGTACTTTTTCTAAAACGTTGTCACCTGATTTACGCCTGGGCTGGGTAATCGCGCCCAAACATACTGCCAAACTGGAGTACCTTAAATTTATCAGCAATATCAGCAGTGCAGCCTTGCCGCAGTTGGCGGTGGCCAGGCTGTTAAAAAATGGCCAGTATGAGCGGCATTTACGTCAGGTGCGGCCACAGTATCAGGCAGCCATTAGCCGCATCAGCAGCAGTATCGGCCGGTTGTTTCCAGCCGGTACCCGGGTTAGCCAACCGCAGGGCGGCTTTGTTCTCTGGGTCGAGCTGCCAGCCGGTGTAGATGGGTATTTATTGGCGCAGCAGGCACTGGCTGAAAAAATCAGCATAGCGCCGGGCACGATATTTTCGCCAACGCCAGCGCGGCAAAAGCCGCTGTTTAGCAATTTTATCCGCTTAAACTGTGCAGTGCCGCCGGACGCCCGCTTAGAGCGGGCACTGCAAACTCTGGGGTTGCTGTGTCATCGCCAGCTAAACGCTGCCAGCAAGCCGGGTTAATCGTCTGCCAGCATTACGCGATTACGGCCAGCGACTTTGGCCGCGTATAGCGCCTTGTCTGCTTTGGTTAGTACTGCTTCAAAAGCCGGCTCCTGCTGGCGCAAAGCAACACCAAAGCTGGCCGTAACATGCAAATCACCGGCGATATCGGATAAATCCAGCTCGCTGATGCGCTGGCGCAGTTTTTCGCAAATCGTTAAGGCTTGCTCTGTCGTGGTTTCTGGCAATAGCAGTACAAATTCTTCGCCGCCCCAGCGCGCGGTAATATCGGTTTCGCGGCATCCGGCTTGCAAGGCTTTAGCTACCCGTTGTAACACGTAATCGCCAACAGTATGTGACCAGTTGTCATTGATCGATTTAAAGTGGTCGATATCAACAATGGCCAGACACAAAGGGTGCGGGTAGCGCTGAATGCGGATAAATTCATTGCGGCAAGATTCCTCAAATGCCCTGCGGTTGCCAAGCCCGGTCAGGCTGTCCAATCTGGCCTGGGCAGCAAAAAAATCAGCTTGTTGCTGTATTTTGTTTAACAACTGTTGCCGCTCTTTGTCCATTTCAAGCAGGTGTGTAGTTTGCAATTGCAGTGCTTGGGTTTTTTCTGCCACTAACTGCTGCAGTTGCTGTTCGCGCGCCAGGCTTTGTCTGATGCGCCAGCGCATGATAAAGGTAATCGACAGCAGGCTGATGCAAAACAGCACAAACCCAAACAGTTTACGTTGCCAGAAATAGGGCTGCAGTAAAAACTGCTGGCTGATTGCCGGGCTCCAGTCGCCGCCGGCGTAAGATACAGCCGCCTCAAACTGGTAAAGTCCTGGCGACAGATTAGTGTATTCGGTTAACCGCAGATCATCACGTTCAATCCAGTTTTCATCAAAACCTTGGAGTTTACTGCGAAAGCGCAAACGTTCCGGTGCAACAAAGCCTAAACCAGCCAGACGGACGGCCAGCCGCTCGGTGCCGGCTTTTAAGGTGATCAAATCGCCTGGTGGTTGCTGCTGACCGTCAGCCATGATGCTTTCAAACTGAATAAGCGGCGTTTGCAGTTCAAACCTATGCAGCAGCTGTGGCTGAATAATAGCTACGCCACCTGCGGTGGCAACGGCGATACTGCCATCGGCCCGGGTAATAGCGGCCGGTGAAGAGCCGCCATTAGTTTGTGCATTGCGCATGCCGTCTTTTTCATTAAACAGTTGCAACGCCAGCGGGCTGGCTGGATTGTCCAGATAGGCATTGGCTGCCGCCAGATTAACCCTCACTATGCCGCGGTTGGTAGTCAGCCATAAGTTACCCAGCCGGTCGGCGACCACTTGCAGCACAGTATCAGATAGCAGACCGGCTTCCAGGCCGATGAAGCGCAGTTGTTGCTGACGAAAGCGGCCCAGGCCTTTGTCTGTTGCCAGCCAGATGTCACCGCTACTTTGCTCAAACCACTGGCCCAGTACCCGTCGTTCATTATTTTCGGGCTGCACAGACAGTGGCGTATAAGTGTTGTCATACCAGATGCCGGCACCTTCGTTGGTGCCAATTACTAGCCGGTTATCCGGTAGCAATTGTAACGACAAAATGTAGCTGTTATGAGTTGGTGTCGGTATGCGGCTGATAGTGCCACTGTCGCTGTTCAGCAGGTGCACACCATTGGCGGTGGCCAGCCAAAGGGTATTGTTACTCGGAAGAATGGCGCGGATATTGTTTGATGCCAGGCCGTCGGCCGTGCCGTATTGTCGCAGCAGTTGTTGCCCGGCAATATGTAATAGCCCCTGATTATGGGTGCCTACCCAAATACTGTCGTGCTGGCCCAATGCCAGGCTCAGTACCGAGGTGTGCTGCAGTACCGGCGTGATGCTGCCATCGGTTGCATAGCGATCCAGCCCGGCGGTACTGCCTATCCACAAGCTGCCGTCCGGATGTTCCAGCACAGTACGGACAAAGTTATCCTGTAAACCGTTATAGGTTGTCAGATTGGTAAACGGCACTTCGCGTACCCGCTTTAAGCCGTTACTGGTGCCAACCCAGATATTATGTTCACGGTCCTGAAACAATGACAACACGCGGTTGGCACTCAGATCATTATCCAGCCGTAATGCCTCTACCTGATTGGCAGTATTTAGCCGGTACAGATCGGCACTGACGCCACCAAACCATAGCATGCCATAGTGATCAACGAGTAAAGTTGCAGCCGCCTTATCGGTAAGCTGCTCAAAGCGGGGGCTGGCATCATGGTGCCAGCCACGGTAAACGCCGCTGTCAGTAGCGACAATAAAGCTACCATTATCGTGAAACAACAAATCATACACCTGTTGCGCCGGAAAATAGTGCTGCAGCACGGCGGGCTCTGTACTGTCGGGATTAAATTTGACCAGACCTGCAGCCGTTGCAAGCCAGATGCCGCCACCCGGGCTTTGTTTAATTTTATAAATAAGATCGGCCGGTAAACCATCGGCCCGGGTTATACGTTGTTGCTCAGCGCCGGTTAGCCGTAGCAGACCGCTGCCGGCAGTTGCCATTAAGTAGTCAGCATCAGCCAGCGGCAGAATATCAAACAGCATGCTATTTACCGCCCGAAAGGACGACCATTGTTGCTGGTTAAAGCGGATCACATCGCCGTTGACACCGGCCAGATACAAGCTGCCGTCAGCTGCCAAAGTAAAGTTGCGGATGCCGGCATTGGCCAGCACGGCGGTATCTTTACGGTTAAAGGCTTTAAAATTGTCGCCATTGTAGCGTACCGGCCCTTCCCAGGTGGCCAGCCACAAATAACCATCGGCAGTTTGGGTAATATCATTGATAGAAGAGTGGGGTAAGCCGTCTTGAGTCGTCCAGCTTTCAATACTGTAGTGTTGCAAAGACAGCGGCTGATTAGCGCGGCAGTATGCAGAACTCAGCAACAAGACCAGAAGTAATAGCAGTTTTATGCAAGTTTGCGGACTCATCAATAGCAGGCTCCCCCAACCTTGGTGTTACTAGCTGTTATAACACATATTAATGCTGGTGGAGCCTGCTTCTGCTATTAGCGGCAAAAAAACGGCCTAATGGCCGCCTGCCAGTGATTTAATGGCCTGGATCATTGCGACCATCACTTTTTGTGCATCGCCATACACCATCTGGGTATTGTCAGCATAAAACAGCGCGTTTTCCACGCCGGAATAGCCCTTGCCCTGGCCACGTTTTACCACATACACCTGCTTGGCCATATCAACATTCAGTACCGGCATGCCGTAAATCGGCGAGCTTTTATTAGTGCGTGCCGCCGGGTTGACCGTGTCGTTGGCACCAATAACTATGGCAACGTCAGCTTCTTTAAACTCGCCGTTAATATCTTCCATATCAAAGATAATATCGTACGGCACACCCGCTTCAGCTAACAGCACATTCATATGGCCCGGCATCCGCCCGGCTACCGGGTGAATAGCAAACTTAACCTCAACTCCGGCGTCTTGCAGCAGTTTTACCAGTTCAAACAGTTTGTGCTGGGCCTGAGCGACCGCCAGACCATAACCGGGCGCTATGATAACCTTGCTGGCATAACGCATATTAATACCGGCGTCCGCGGCATCTATCGGCTTCTGGCTGCCGGCGATATCAGCATCGTCTTCATCACTGGCGGCACCAAAGTTAGAAAACAGCACATTGGCGACCGAACGGTTCATCGCTTTTGCCATTAGCAGAGTCAGCAAGGAGCCGGCCGAGCCAACCACCATACCGGCAATCATCAGCGCCGGGTTGTTCAGTACATAGCCTTCAAAGCCGACGGCTAAGCCGGTAAAGGCGTTGTATAAGGATATCACCACCGGCATATCAGCACCGCCAATGGGCATAGTCATCATTACGCCATACAGCAGTGCCAGGGCAAAAAACAGCGCGAATAACGGCCATTCTACCGCGCCGCCTAACCAGACGATGTAAGCGCCAATAGCGAACAGCACTAACAACAGGCTGCCGTTAACCAGTTGCAGGGCACTAAAGCGCAGAGTGCCGTTAATACGGCCATCCAGTTTGGCCCAGGCAATTAACGAGCCCGATAACGCCATAGCACCAATTAAGCCACCTAACACTGCCAGGCTAAGCGATACAGTGCCATGGGTTTTGTAACCAATCAGCTCTATGGCAGCTATAGCAGCGGCAGCGCCACCCCCCATACCGTTGTACAGTGCCACCATTTGCGGCATCTCGGTCATCGCGACTTTTTTACCGCTGCGCCAGGCCCAGCCAAGGCCAAGCACCAATGCAAGCAGCGCCAGTACGATGTTGGTGTTAAGGTGTGGTTTGGCGGCTTCGTTTACATCCAGCGTATACAAAAAGCTGGCCAGTACCGCCAGTACCATGCCCCAACCGGCAACGACAATACCGGAACGGGCTGTCAGCGGCGATGACATGCGTTTTAAGCCATAAATAAACAAAAAGGCGGCTATAAAATAGCTGCTGTCGATGAGTAAAGCTGTGTTCATGCCTTACTCCTTAGTGGTTTTGCTGGACGGTTTAAACATTTGCAGCATGCGCTCGGTAACCACATAGCCACCTGCGGCATTACCGGCACCCAATAACACGCCAACAAAGCCAATGATCTGCTGTGGTAGCGAACTGGCATTTAACAGCGCCCACAGCGCGCCAACAACGACGATACCGTGAATAAAGTTAGAGCCGGACATCAGCGGTGTGTGCAGAATGGCCGGCACCCGGCCGATGATTTCAAAGCCGGTAAAGGCCGCCAGCATAAAAATATACAGCGCGACAAAGCCGGTTAAGATGGTGGTGGTGTAATCCATATTGTCCCCCAAAGTCAGTAATTAATTACAGCTTATTGTTGTTGTGTCAGTGCGGCCTTGACCGCAGCGGGTTTAATCTCGCCCTGATGTGTCAGTACCGTTTTTGCCAGCACTTCATCTTGCCAATCCAGTTTAATTTCGCCGTCAATGACAAACAGCTGCAATAAATTCAGCAGATTTTTGGCATACAGCTCGGAAGCATGTTCGGCCAGCATCGACGGCACATTCAGCGGTGCGACTATGCTGATTTGGCCCTGCTGTATGGTTTCACCCGGTACGCTGTATTCGCAGTTACCACCGCCTTCGGCGGCCAGGTCGATGATCACGGCACCCAGTTTCATACCCTCTACCTGGGCTTTACTAATCAGTTTGGGTGACGGGCGCCCCGGAATCGCAGCGGTGGTAATGACAATATCGGCCTGTTGAATATGCTGTGTTACCACACTGGCGATTTTGTCTTTCTCATCCTGTGTCAGTTCGCGGGCATAGCCGCCTTCGCCCCGGGCATCGACACCGGTATCAACAAACTTGGCGCCCAGGGATTCGGCCTGCTCTTTGGTTTCGGGCCTGACATCATAGCCTTCGGTAATGGCGCCAAGGCGCCGGGCGGTAGCCAGGGCTTGTAAGCCGGCGACACCCAGCCCCATTACCAGACAACGCGCCGGGCGGATAGAGCCTACCGCTGTAGTCATCATCGGCAGGATGCGGGCCAGCTGTGTGGCACCGAGCAGCGCTGCGTAGTAACCGGCCAGTGCGGCTTGCGACGACAGTGCATCCATCGCCTGGGCGCGGCTAATGCGCGGTACCTGTTCCATCGCAAAGCTGGTGATATTTTTGTCACATAACAAGCGGGTGAGGTCCGCTTCTTTGTGCTGGTAAACAAAGCTGATTAAGATAGCGCCGGGTTTTAACAGCGCAATTTGGCTGGTTGTCGGCGGCTGCACGGCCAGCACTATGTCGGCATCTGCCAGCAGCTGCTCAGCGCTGGTAACAAAGTTAACATTGCTATAGGCGCTGTCGGGCAGTTTACTGGCCAGGCCGGCACCGCTTAGCATACTGATGTTACAACCGAGCTTGCTGAGTTTGTCGGCCACGGCGGGTACCATGGCAACGCGTTTTTCCTGTGGCCGGCTTTCCTGCAGCACGGCGACCTGTATTGGCATAAAGTATTCTCCTTAAACTAACTGTCTGAGGAGTATAGTCTTTATTCAATGCTTTACCGGATTGTCAGCAATGATGGCTAACATTTAGCCAATTTATAAGTGTGGTTAAGCTGGGGCGCTGTGTCGCGCCTGCTGTAGGGTATGCAGAATATCGCTGCTTTTTCGCAACAGGCGTAATTGCACAAATAACTCCGCAGCCTGTGGGTATTGCAGTTTTAAATAACTAAACCATTGTTTAATCCGGTTACTGTAGTACTGGCTTTTATCACCACAGATTTCAAATTCAGAATACTGCATCAGCAATTCAAGCACGCGTGGCCAGGGCATAACGGCATCGCCATGGCTGATAGTGCGGGCTAAATTAGGCAGCGCCAGTGCGCCGCGGCCAAGCATAATGTCAGTGCATTCTGACTGTTGCCGGCATAAGGCGGCGTCGGTGGCATTCCAGATCTCGCCATTAGCTACTAAGGGTATGCTAACGTGCTGTTTGATTTTAGCAATCCAGGGCCAGTACGCCGGTGGCCGGTAGCCGTCCGTTTTAGTACGGGCATGCACAGTAAGCATATTGGCACCTGCAGCGGCTATCGCAGCGGCATTATCCAGCGTTAAGCTGGTATCGTCGTAGCCTAGACGAATTTTTGCGCTAACCGGGAACTGTTGTGGTACGGCATCGCGTACCGCTTTGACTATGCGGTATAGCTGCTCTGTTTCTTTTAACAATACCGCACCACCGCGGCTTTTGTTCACGGTTTTGGCTGGACAGCCAAAGTTTAAATCGACACCGGCTGAGCCAAGCTCGACGGCACGTACTGCATTTTCGGCCAGCCAGTTGGGCTCCTGACCCAGTAATTGTACCCGCACCGGCGTGCCGGCAAAGGTTTTACCGCCGGTGAGTAGCTCCGGACATAAACGGGTAAAAACCCGGGCCGGTAGCTGTTGATCTACCACGCGGATAAATTCGGTGATGCATAAATCGTAACCGCCAATCCGCGTTAACATGTCGCGCATCAGGGCGTCGACCACACCTTCCATCGGAGCCAGAATAATGTTCATTAGTTTTCGGTTTTATCAGGGGTTTTGCTGCGGCGGCAACGCTCAGAGCAGTAAATAACCTTGTCCCAGTTTAATTGCCATTTTTTGCGCCAGCTAAATGTCAGGCCACACTGCGGGCAGCGCTTTTCGGGCAAATGCAGCTTGTGGTGCACCATGCTCAGACGGAATAGATGGTACTGACCTGCGCCCGGTGCAGCAGTTCAGCCAGTTCTGGCAATTGCAACGGTTCAAGCTCCAGAACATCGAGGATGGCGCTTTTATGCTGCTCCCATTCCGGATCTAAGGTGATATTAAACAATTGCCGGCTTTCGCCGCTAAAATGCTCTGCCAGTTTTAACAGCGCAAACAACTGTTTTTCCAGCTCACTGTCAGACTCCAGCATTAAGGCCGGGCTATGGTGATAGGCAATTACATTGCACAGTTCAGGGGTTAGGCTCCAGGATTCGGCGATCAGATAGCCCAGCACCTCGTGACAGGTTTGAAAATACTGTTCTTCAATTTCGCTGTAACCACGGCCTTGCTGCAGGCCTTGCTGCATTGTCTGCTCGTAGCTATCAACCTGCTGATGAATAAGGGCAATGCCGGCGTTGTGAAACAAGCCCAGACTGTAGCAGTCGTCCTGAATATCCTGGCTGAAATTAAAATGCTTCGCCAACGTCATGGCAATGTTGGCCGTTTGCAACGCACTTGCCCACATTTTTAAACTGAATTTGTCGTTGCAGCCTTCGGCCAGCGTAAAACGTAGCAATACACTGCGCACCAACTTAATTACGCGGTTAACGCCGAGAAACTTACAGGCATGCTCTACCGAGGTAATTTTACGCCGCAAACCAAAGAACGCCGAGTTAACCACTTTGAGGGTAAAGCCGGCAATGCCGATATCCAGATTAATCAGCGCGGAAATACGCTTGATGTTGGGCTCGGGCATATCCAGTTGCTGTTGAATATGCTGCAGGATTTCCGGCTGTGGTGGTATGGTAAAGCCGGTTAACGCCTGTTCAATTGCTGACATATCAATGGCCTGCGCCATAACGCTTTCTCCGGAACCTAGTCTAAGTACACTGCGTTATAGTAACTGCGCAGTAGGGCTGTGGCGAACCTGAATTATACTACAGTCAGTACCGTTAAGAATCCAGATAAGGCCGGCCTGACATCAGGGTTTGTGCCAGCTGCTGCTCTGATTGTTGTTCATTGAGTTGCAAATCGTTAAATTGCACATCGAATTGGATCAGCTCGTCATCATCCAGATGTTGTGCCACCAGCCGATCTGGCACCTGGCCGACCTGACGGTAAGCATTGATCGCCACTTGTGCAGCTTGCTCCATCAACAAGAAAAACTGCCCGAGCGGGAATTGCTGAAAAATGTCGGCGTCCAGATGAGCCCAGCCAAGCAGGTCACCACTGATACTGCCGTCGGAATGATCGGTAAACAGCATAGATACGGCAGCACAGCTGGGATTTTCCCCGGCCTGATATTGCTCGGCGTCGGCGCTGTTAAATAGCAGGACATAGCCAAAACCCGGACTGCCTTCGGCATCCATCTCGTCAAACGACGTATCGTACAACAAAAACAAGCGATTATCGGTCATGACGGTTTCCTGCTTAAAAATGGGCGCTAATTCTACCTGAAATTAGCCCGATGCTAAAGGGTGCCGGGCAATAATCCAACAGATAAACACTCAGGTTACCGTTAACGGCTTTGGCTGCAGCGCTGTTGTCAGGCTTTCGTTGCAGTTTGGTAGGGCATTTCAAGCAGCAGTGCCAACGCCAGCAGCAAGGCTTGCTCATTGGTTTGTAGCAACTGATCAGCCTGGACGCAGGCTTCAAGCGCCTGCCATAACTGTTGTTTTTGCAGCGGGGCCAGGGTCAGTAAGGCAGGTAATTGCCGGCTAAGTTCTGACAGGCTTACGCTTGGCTTTGCGTCTAGGCCAAAATCCAGCGTCGCGATAGCAGCCTGCCAGGCTTGCTGTTGTTGTTGGTTGTCGCCGGCAACGCTACTAACCAGCGCCAGTAACTGAGCAACAGCCGGCGCCAGTTGTGCCAGCGTTTTGGTACTATAACGCTTGCTGATTTGTGACGGGTCAAACTGTGTTGCCAGGCTATGTTCAACAAACTGGCTTACCAGCCAGGGGCCAAGGCCAGGTGCAGCAATGGCATGTAACAAAGCCTGTACTAACTGGCTGAACGCACTAAAGCGCTGTTGTGGTAGCGCTTTAAGTGCCGGCATCAGGCGTTGCAACAATTGTACCTGCTGCAGCGCGTTTAACGTGGCGACGGTGTCACATAGCTGGTCAACCTGTTGCAATAAGGAGACGGAGCCCAATTGTTTAATCAGCCGTAATTGTTCGTTGCGGCTATTGTCGTCCTGTTGTAGCAGCAAACAACACACCAATGCCTGTGCCGGCTCAGTCTGGCGGCTGCTGTGCAGCAGCAATAGCGGCAATGCTTGTTGCAGGCGTTCGGTATTCGTGCTGCCGGTTGTGTTGGCGCTGGCGGCTTTGTTTGCCGTTTCAGTGTCGGGTTTGGCACTGGCTGGTGTTGGAAACTTGCCATTCCACTGCGGCTCCAGCCGTTTTATCCGGTGTGCCAGTGGCGGGTGAGTGGCAAAAATGGCCGCCCAGCGGCTGATGGCTTCGGCAAAAAATAAATGGCTGCTTTCATCGGCATTAGGGTTGGCAATGCTACTTTGCCTGCTCTGGCTGCCAATAACCTTTAGTGCGCCAGCAATGCCGCCGGGGTTGCGGGTAAACTGCACGGCACTGGCGTCGGCAAGAAACTCGCGCTGGCGACTGACGGCAGCTTTAATCAGATTACCAAAGAAGGAGCCGACATAACCAATAACTACCAGCCCCAGTGCCAGCAGCAAAATACCGCCACCACTGTTTTTATTGTTAGACGAACGGCCTGAGCCAATTCGGGCCACGCTGCTGCCTCTGCTGCCACGTAACATGTAGTAACCAATATGGCCGAGAAACAAAATGCCGTTTAAGATGGCAATAAGGCGGATGTTCATCCGCATATCGCCGTTTAAGATATGGCTGAACTCATGCGCTATTACACCTTGCAATTGCTCACGGTTAAGTTGTGTCAGACAGCCCTGAGTGACACCTATAACGGCATCGGCCGGGCTATAACCGGCTGCAAAGGCGTTAATGCCAGGCTCGGCTAATAAATACACCGGCGGCACCGGTGTACCGGCAGCCAGTGCCATTTCTTCTACGACATTAAGTAAACGACGTTGCAGCGGGTCGGCGCTATCGGGAGAAATAACGACGCCACCAAGCGAGACGGCTACCACTTTACCGCCGGCCTTTAGCTGCTGCCATTTGTACAGCACCGCTAAACCGACAGCGGCAATGACCAGCAAACTTACCCAGGCGACCAGATGCCAGGGTAGGCTTTGCCAGTGCTCGATGCCACTAATAACGGCCGGGTCGACAAACCCCAGACTCACTAAAGCAACTATATTGGTCAGCAACAACAGTAACAGCACCGCCAGTGAAAACAGCACCACCAGAATGCGGGTGTTGCGCCGCGCCAAATCCTGCTGGGCGAAGAAGTTACTGCTCATGTTGCGGCCTGACCCCGATTAAAAACTGACTTTAGGGGCAGCCTGGATTGCGGCGCTGTCGGCAAACTCAAGTAATTTTGCATCAGTGGCATGGCCAAAACTGGTAGCAAATAGCAGTGCCGGAAAACTCTGCTTATACGCATTGTATTCAGTAACCGCATCATTAAAAGCCTGACGGGCAAAGGCAACGCGGTTTTCGGTGCTGGTTAGCTCTTCAGTCAGCTGCATCATGTTTTGATTAGCTTTCAGCTCAGGGTAGGCTTCCATTACTACGCTAAGGCGGCTCATCGCGCCCTGCAGCGCGCCTTCGGCTCCGGCCAGCTGGTTTATTGCATTTTCGTCGCCGGGGTTGTTGGCGGCTACTTTTAATCCGGCCAGCGCAGCGTTACGGGCGGCAATAACGGCCTCCAGTGTGTCGCGTTCGTGCGCCATATAGGCTTTGGCCGTTTCAACTAAATTAGGAATTAAATCGTACCGGCGCTTTAACTGCACTTCAATTTGCGCAAAGGCGTTTTGAAAGCGGTTTTTCAGCCGTACCAGGGTATTAAAAATGCTGATAACCCAGAACAGCAGGCCAACAAAAATAGCCAGAATAATCAGGCTGGACATAGGGGCTCCGAGATGACGATCAATTTAGTTGGTATTGTTAACAATAGTTTAATCAGTGTCCAGTAATTATTGTCAAACTACCACTAAAGTAGGTTGAGTGGTTGGCTTTTCAGTGAATACTGCGAAAAGGTGCGCACTGAGGTATGATAAGCGCAGAGTAAAACGAGGTAGTTATGAAAGAATTTAAACATATTTCTGTAACAGAAACTGCGGCATTGCAGGCAGAAGGTAAAGTGGTTATTGCCGATATCCGTGATGAGCAAAGTTTTGCCGCCGCTCACATCGATGGCGCTTATCATTTAACCAATGGCAGTTTGGTTGGTTTTATGCAGCAATTTGAGTTTGAGCAGCCGGTGGTAGTGGTGTGTTATCACGGCAATTCCAGCCAGGGTGCGGCGCAGTATTTAGCACAGCAGGGGTTTGAGCAGGTATACAGCATGGACGGTGGTTTTGAAAGCTGGCGCAGTCAGTTGCCCTTTGTGAGTGACAGCGGTGCATAAATTTGCTGAGTTAAATTCTGCCGCAGCGGCACAGTTGTTTGCGGCGTATTGCGTTGCGCAGGGGTTGGAAGTTAATGCCGTTGTACAACGCGCCGATTTTGCCGAGCTGTACGGTACAGCCGAGCAACAGCAGCAGGTACAACAGCAGCTGACACTGTTTTTGCAGCAGCCAGATCATCCACGTTATCAATCGGCGGCCTGGGATCTGAGCCAGCCCGGTACAGTGGCAGGCCCGGTACTGCCGGCTTTTAGCCTGGTTAAAATTTGGCAGCAGGCGCCGCTTACCTTGTTGCTGTTAGCGCTGTGCTTGCTGGTATATGGCTGGCAACAACTTGACTGGCGTAGCAGCAGTGCCTTGTTGCAACTGACCGACCCGACACAACTCTGGCGCTGGTTTACGCCGGTGCTATTACATTTTTCGCTGACGCATCTGGTATTTAATCTGGCCTGGTGGTGGTATCTGGGGCAGCAGTTTGAACGGCAACTGGGTATTGCAACCTTAGCCAGTGTTAGTTTGTCGATAGCGTTAATATCCAATGCGGCGCAGTATTTTTTAGTTGGTGCCAATTTCGGTGGGTTGTCGGGTGTAGTCTATGGCTTGTTTGGTTATTTTTGGCTGGCTGGCCGCTTAAATGCAACGCAGGGGCTGTACATCAGCAATGGCCTGGCGGCTTTTATGTTGTTATGGCTATTATTGGGCTTTTTCGATGTGTTGTGGGTCAATATGGCAAACTGGGCGCATTTGGGCGGTTTGCTTGCCGGTATCGGCTGGGCCTGGTTATTACGCGGCAAACAGGCCCGGCACTAGCTCAGGCTTATTGGTACAGGTATTTGGTAAACAGCAGGTCACGGATAATAGTGGCGCCGGCTTCTTTTTTCATGGCCTGCTGTAATTTATCCAGCAATGCCAGACGTATTTCTTCGCGCCCGGTTAATGATTTAATCTTGTCTTCCGGCTGCTTGCTGATGGTGCCGTAAATAATATCCAGGATCAGCGGCTCGTGATGCTCTACAGCCGTTAAAAAGCTTTTGTCTTCAATCATCAGCTCAACGGTAATGCGGATATACCCCAGGCTGCGACGGTTGCCGGAAATATAGTTTGTTACGATATCCGGGTCGAAGCCGTAATACACAATTTCTTTTGGTTGTTCTTGTGCCTGGGTAGGCAGGGCGGCTAACAGTAGCAGGCTAAGCAACAGGCTTTTGATCATAAGTATCACTTGTGGTTGATAAAAAATAGGCCAGCAACGACACTAACCTTAGCGTTAAGCCGGTCATTTTACCAGTTAAGCTTGTCAGCAGTAAGCCGTTTTCTGTGCTTATTGCGGCTGAAAATCTGCCCCGGTCTTGCTATGATGCCGTCAGACTTATTCAGTACAGAATGTGCTTTTGTGAATACACCCGCTATTTCTCTCGATGTGCATTGGCAACCTGCCAGAGCGCAAGCCCTGCCGTCGCAACTGGCGCCGTGGCTGCTAGAGCCGGCCTCGTTGACGGCACGGTTAAAACGCTATTGCCGGCAATTTCGTGTGCAGCTGCTTAACGAGCAACGCAGCACCTTACCGGTTTTTTTACAGCCATTGTTACCCGGTACCGCTACTGCGCAGCTGCGCGAAGTGCTGTTATGGTGCGATGATAAGCCCTGCGTTTATGCGCAAAGCTGGCTGCCGGCACACACAATCGAAACCTTAAAGCCGTTGGCTGATCTGGGCGAGCGGCCTTTGGGCGATTACATTTTTCAGCAGCCGGGCTTACAGCGCGGCAGCATTGAAACGGCACAGCTGCAACTGGCTTTACCCCAGTGCGTTGCCGCCTTGTGCCATGCCCGGCGCTCGGTTTTTTCACTTAACGGTTTACCTTTGTTAGTGGCGGAGGTGTTTTTGCCGGCAATAACCGAGTTGCAATTGGCCGAAGCGGATGTTGCAACACCATGATGCCGGCGTTAAAGCGTAAGAACTGGCGTTATTATTTGCAACTGATGCGGCTGGAAAAGCCAATTGGTACTTACTTACTGCTGTGGCCTACCTGGTGGGCGCTGTGGCTGGCGGCGGAAGGCGTGCCACCACTGCATCTGTTACTGGTGTTCAGTGCCGGGGTGGTGTTAATGCGTGCTGCCGGCTGCGTTATTAACGATTATGCCGACCGAAAATGGGACGGTGCAGTTGAGCGCACCAAACAACGGCCTCTGGCCAGTGGTGCGGTAAGTGGCCGCGAAGCGCTGCAGCTGTTCGTGCTGCTGTTGGCGTTGTCTGCCGGTTTATTGGTGTTTTTAAACTGGCAAACTGTGCTGCTATCTGTAGTGGCGGTGCTGCTGGCAGCGGTTTACCCCTTTATGAAGCGCTATACGCACTTGCCCCAGGTGGTGCTTGGTGCGGCATTTAGCTGGGGTATGCCAATGGCCTTTATGGCGGTTCAGCTTCAGTTGCCGCCGCTATTGTGGTTGCTGTATCTGGCGAACCTGCTGTGGACAGTGGCGTATGATACATACTATGCGCTGGTCGACCGGCCGGATGATATTAAAGTGGGAATTAAATCGACAGCCATTTTATTTGGCGATTATGCCTTGCCGGTTATTGCCGTACTGCAACTGGTAACCTTGGCATTGTTGCTGGCTGTGGGGGCTATGGCGGCACTGCACTGGGTATATTATCTGTTTTTGCTACTGGCAGCCGGCTGTTTTGTTTATCAGTATCGTCTTGCTACGGCCAGCCGCCAGGGCTGTTTCGCCGCGTTTTTACATAACCACTACGTAGGTATGCTGGTTTTTGCCGGCATCGCTTTAAGCTATCTGTTGCAGGGATAAATAATGATAAATCGATTGATTGTAATGCTGGCGTTGCTGCTGCCGTTAATGGCCTGTGCGGCAGAACAGCCGCGGGAAAGCTTTAGCCTGGTACCGTTGCAGGTAGGCGATAAGCTGATTGACGTGCAGTTGGCTGATACACCGGAGAAGCGCGCGCAGGGGCTGATGTTTCAGCAAAGCGCCGAGCCGGGAATGTTACTGCTTTATGCACAGCCAACGGCAATATCGCTATGGATGGCCAATACCAGTATGGCGCTGGATGTGGCTTATATAGGCCCGGACTGGCGCATTGCTGAACTGATCAGGCTGCAGCCGTTCGATAAAACACCGGTGCCATCGCAGCAGCCGGTGATAGCTGCACTGGAAATGCCGCGAGGCTGGTTTACCCAACACGGCGTGGTGATAGGGCAAAAGGTAGCGCTACTACCGGACGCCACCCGTTAAGCTTACTACACTTGCGGCAATGCCCGTCGCAACAGCAGAAAATACAGCACCGGCATTAGCAGCATCGATACCAGTGGTGCGGCTATCATGCCACCCAGCATTGGCGCGGCAATACGCTGCATGACCTCATTACCGGCACCACTGCCGAGCATAATTGGCAACAAACTGACAATTATCGTCAGTACCGTCATGGCTTTAGGCCGTACCCGCTGCACTGCACCTTGCATAATAGCCTGCCATAACTGCTGCTGATTTTCTGGTTTGATATCATCAACCGCCCGCTTTAAATACAACAGCATCACCACAGCAAACTCGGCAGCGACGCCACTGAGTGCAATTAAACCAACCGCTACCGCCACCGATAACTGATAGTCGAGTAAATACAGCAGCCAAAGGCTGCCGCTCAGCGCGAATGGCAAGGTAAGCAGTACCAGCAGCACGTCGCTGAACTGGCGGAAAGTTAAGTACAGTAAAATGACGATCAACAGCAGGGTAAAGGGGACTAATTGCTGCAGGCGCTCGGTCACACGTTGCATATATTCATACTGTCCGCCAATGCTAACACTGACCTGAGACGGAAAACGTTGCTCTGCCAGCAATAGTTGCAGCTGGCTGATGTAAGCACCAAGCTGGGTTTGTGCGGGTAAATCGATATATACCCAACTGGTTAAGCGGGCGTTTTCGGCGCGGATCATCACCGGGCCTTTTACTACTTCTACCTGCGCTACCTGTTCCAGCAACAGATAGGCGCCATCGGTAGTTTGCAGCGGCAATTTGCGGATATCATCCGGGTGGCTGCGGTAATCACGCGGGAAGCGCAGACTGATATCGTAACGTTCGCGGCCCTGAATACTTTGTGCCAGCGGCGCGCCACCAATGGCGAATGCCACATATTGCTGCAGTTCAGCCAGCGTAAGACCGTAGCGGCCAAGCTGCTGTACATCCGGGCTGATTTGCAGGTAGAGGCCATCTTCAGCGCGCTCGGCAAATACCGAGCGGCTGCCTGGCAGCTGCTTAATCGCGGCTTCAAGCTGTTGGGTCACCTGCGAAATGCTAGTCAGATCCGGCCCGCTGACTCTTACCCCTACCGCAGTGCGAATGCCGGTAGATAGCATATCAATGCGGGTTTTAATTGGCGGTAGCCAGGCATTGGTTAATCCGGGAACCTGCACCGTGGCGTCGAGCTGGGCAATAATATCGTTAAGCGTCACGCCTTCGCGCCACTGACTTGGTGGTTTGAGTTTAATGCTGGTTTCCAGCATAGTCAGTGGCGCCGGATCCGTTGCTGTATTGGCTCGGCCACTCTTACCCAGTACAGTGTCGACTTCGGGTACAGTTTTTATTAGCCGGTCAGTTTGCTGCAATAATTTTGCTGCCGTCGCCGGGCTTAAACCGGGCAGCGTGGTGGGCATATACAACAGATCGCCTTCGGCAAAGGCCGGCATAAATTCACTGGACAGCCGTTGCCAGGGCAACAGGCTGGAGCTGAGTGCTAACACACTTAGCAGCACCAGGCTTTTGGGAAAACGCAGGCACAGTATTAACAGCGGTGTGTACAGCGCTATCAGTAAACGACTTAGTGGGTTGCTGTGCTCAGACGGCAGCTTGCCGCGTAATAAATACAGCATCAGTACCGGAATTAACGTAATAGCCAATATAGCCGCTGCGGCCATGGCAAAGGTTTTGGTGTAGGCCAGCGGCGCAAATAAGCGGCCTTCCTGCGCTTCCAGCATAAATACCGGTAAAAAGCTGACGGTGATCACCAGCAAAGAGAAAAACAGCGCCGGGCCAACATCAAGACAAGCATCGATTATGGTTTGGCGAAACTCCGCTTTGTTCAGTTGTTTGCCAGCGGCTCTGGCTTGCTCAAGCTTTTTGTGGCCATGCTCAACCATCACAATAGCCGCGTCTACCAAAGCGCCGATAGCAATGGCAATGCCACCCAAGCTCATGACATTGGCATTAATGTCCAGTAGTTGCATCAGTAAAATACTGGCCAGCAAAGCCAGTGGTAAACTGATTACCGCTACCAGCGCAGAGCGGGCATGCAGTAAAAACACCAGACATACCAACGCTACCACGGCCATTTCTTCTAACAGCTTCTGGCTTAAATTACTGACGGTGTTTTCAATCAGCACTGAACGGTCATACACAGTAACCAGCTCTACGCCGTCGGGCAGGCCGCTTTTCAGTTCGGCCAGTTTGCGCTTTACCGCGGCTATGGTGCTAAGTGCATTTTCGCCATGGCGCATCACAATAATTCCGCCCACGACTTCGCCTGCACCATTTAGCTCGGCTATGCCACGCCGGGCGGCCGGCACTTGCTGCACTGTGCCGATATCGGCCAGCGTTAACGGATAGTCAGCGCTGTTGCGCACGCCAAGTGGCACTGCAGCCAGGTCTTGCAGTGACTGAATATAGTCGCCGGCCTGTACCAATAATTCGGTTTCGGCTACTTCAATAATACCGCCACCCTGCTGCTGATTGTGGTTGTTTATGGCGGCAATTACCTGTGCCAGATTAACGTTGTAAGCGCGCATCAGCCGTGGATCCAGCTGTAGCTGGTAGGTCAGTGCCATACCGCCAATGCTGGCTACTTCGGCAACGCCGGTTACGCTTTGCAGCTCCGGGGTTAAGTAAAACTGTTGCAGACTGCTCAGTTGTTCAAGAGACAGTTGGGCGTTTTTTGCGGTCAGTGCATACTGGAAAATCCAGCCTACGCCGCTGGCATCCGGCCCCAGTGTTGCTTTCGCTCCTGCAGGCAGACTTACCGTTTGCAGATATTCCAGCACCCGCGAGCGCGCCCAGTATGGATCGGTGCCATCGGCAAAAATGACATACAGGTAGCTGTCGTTTGGCATTGAAAAGCTGCGTACTGCCTTGGTTTTAGGTACTGCCAGCAGGGCAGTAGACAGCGGATAGCTTATCTGTTGCTCAATGGTTTGCGGTGTCTGGCCCGGATAGCTGGTTTTAATGATCACCTGAACATCAGATAAATCTGGCAGCGCATCCAGTTTAAGCCGTTGGCTGGCCTGATAACCAAATAATGCCAGCGCCAGTGTGCTTAGCAGTATCAGCAACGGGTTTTGCACCGACCAGCGAATAATGGCGTTTATCATGGCTTAAGCTCCTAATGCTGATGGCTGTTTGCATTGCCCGGCGGCAACTGACTCAGGCTGGCTTCTGCATCCAGTAAAAACTGGCCGGATACCACCACCTGCTCACCTTCGTGTAAGCCTGATAGCACCTGCACATAACCCTGAGCACTGCTGCCGGTGCTGATCTGCCGCACAGCAAAACTATCGCCCGTTTGCACTATTACCCGGTTGCTGTTACCACCTGGTAAAACCGCATCGCGCGGTATGGTTAGCACGTCCTTAAGGGCGCCGCCGTACAACCTTACCGGCAGCAGCATATTGGGTTTAAGCAGTTGTTTGCTGTTTTCTACACTTAGCCGTACCTTGCTGCTGCGGCTTTGTGCATCTAAGGCCGGGTAAATGTAATCAACCTCAGTTTCAATGCCGCTGAGTTGCTGTGACGGTATGTCCACTTCGGCACTCATGCCTTCAAACAGCCAGCTTTGCTGTACTTCGGGCACATCAGCCAGCAGCCAGACCCGGTTTAAACTGGTGATCTCGATCAACGTATCACCAGGCTTGATATACATGCCATCGCGTACATTCAGCATGGTAACCACGCCGTCCTGATGGGCATAAACGCTGATCTGATACTGGCTTTGCCGGCTTTGCTTGAGCTGATTGATGTCTTTATCGCTGAGCCCCAGCAGGCGCAGCCGGGTTTCGGCGCGGTTAAGTAAGCTGCTGCTGCGTTCACCATTTTGTGTACTGACCGACAGCGCCTGCAGATAGTCATCCTGCGCCACCAGTAAATCCGGGGCGTAATAGCTAAACAGTTTGTCGCCGGCTTTTACGCGTTGGCCCAAACTGCGGACAAACAGCTGTTCTATCCAACCTTCGGCACGGATATGATTGTGGTGAATGGCATCTTCTGCATACGTCACCTGAGCAAAGGTCTGAATAAAACGCCATAAAGTGCGCTTTGCCGCAGTTTCAGTGCGGATCGCCAGCGCCTGTTGCATCGCGCCGTCGACACTCACGCTGCCAGTTGTTTGCTGGCGTTGTAATAGCAAGTCCATGCCGCAAATCGGGCAGTTGCCAGCTGCATCCCGTTTGATATGTGGGTGCATCGGACAGGCATACAGTGCAGTAGCTTGCGGTAAGACGCTGTGTTGCAGGCTGTTTTCAGCGTGCTGATGGGTGCTGTGCTCGCCAATATCAGTTTGCTGAGCGGATAGGGTAAATACGCTCTGCCATAGCAGCAGCGCCAAAATATAGATTTTATTCATCGAATTTTCCTGAAACAATCACTACGCCCCGTGCTTAAGCACGACGTTAACAACAAGTGGGTTTCAGGCGTTTATCGGTGGTGGCGGATCTTCGGCAAATAACCATTGCGGCAGGCGCAGGTTTTGCTGTGCAACGGCGCTATCCGGACGGATATAGCGAAATAATTCTGTCGCCAGCAGAGCGCTACTGGTGGCACATTGTTTGGCACAGCAATCGTCTTTGCATTGCTGCGTTGGCTGGTCGCAGCAATCGTGCTCTGGGGTTGCAGTAGCGTCCACTTTTGCACTGTGACACGGCATTTTAGCTGCAGTGTCTACGGCGTGCTGGCTACTTTGCTGGTGTAGCGCGTCGGCCAGGGTATAAGCATGCGCAGATTGCACCGATCCGGTCAGGCCGGATAATGCCAGAGTAACAAATAACAGATAACTGAGCAGAGTGCGCATGGCGCTAATCATAGGTGTTTTATCTGGCCGGGTCCAGCACGCCGTTAATGCTGGCATTTTTACGAAACCAGCCGGCGATACTGTAGCGGCTGTCTACTGCCGGCAATACTGCATGCGGGAAGCGCTCACTTTCAAACAATACCAGGCTGCCTGCCGTGGGCAGAAATTTGTCTATCAGCTGTTCATCTTCGTTATACAACGCCAGCTCACCGCCCTGAGTTACGCTGTTTAAGTAACTCACCGTCGTCAGCACCCGGTTAGAGCGGCCGCTAAAGGCGTCACGGTGTTTTTGATAATAGTCACCCTGCTTATAGCGGGCAAAGTGGCATTCAAAGTCGAATAAACCGAGAAAGCAGCGACGGTTAAATACCAGCTGGAGCTGGGCCATTAATGCCAGATATTGCTGCTGGGCGGCACTTTTGCCATCAAACCACTGGGTGGCATCGCGGCGGATGTGCTGATTTAGCTGATGATCATTGTGACGACCAATACCGGCAGGGGTAAGTTCGGCCTCGTGCTGCGCTTCATGCAGCAAAGCAGCATTAAGCTGCGGGCTGAGAAAATTTGGCAGCCAAACCCAGCCGTGGTGATAAAAAGCATCAATAATGGCATCGAAATTCAGCGCATCGCCGGTGTTTACAATAACTGACATAGGGTATGACTCAGAGCAGGGTTCCGCAGCGGAACCGCGCTATTGTCGCTGAAAAACACAGGCTGACAAAGTAGATTTTTGCGTTTTCGTCAGCCTGGAATGCCTTCTGTTACCGGCGCGGGTTAGAACTGGTAGCTATTGGTTTTAGCCAGTAAATCTTTTGCCTTAATTTTACCGGTCATGCATTGATTTATATCGGCTTTTTTTACTACCCAGTAATAACGGCCTTCGTTGCTGCGATTATTAACCTGCAGCGTGACATATTCGTTATCCGGCATGTCGCGCAGGCTGGCGCCATAATCACACAGCACCTGGCTGAATTTTTCGCCGACCGCTTTTACCATGGCGGCTGTTTGTTGCTGTTGTTCGGCCATTTGCTTAGCCCGCTGCTCTTCCAATTGTTTGCGGCTTAGTGATGCTTCTTTTTCCACTTCTGCGCGTTTTTCCTGCAGTATTTTAGCTTTTTGCCTCAGTTTCTCCAGCTCTTGCTGTTGTTCTTTATCCAGCTTGCTGATCGATTTATTAAACTCAATATCACGGGTTTCCCGCTCTACATCGCGCAGCTCACGTTCTATCGCCCGTTGCTTTTCTGCAACGCGGTAGCTTTGGCGCTGCTGATCTTGCACCTGCTCGGCAATATTTTGTGCGGCTTCGGTCAGGCGTTCAATTTCTTCGCTGTCAAATTCAAACTCAAAATCACCATCGGGTAGCGGGGGTATTGGCGGAATAGGCGCTACTGGCGCGATACCAGAGCCGCTAAAGTGAAACACTTGGCGGCCACTGCGGGCTGCATTGGCCTGAAACAGTAAGCCCTGGCCAGACAGGTAGCTGTACTGCAGTGACGATAACCGGCTGGACTCGCCTTCTTTAAAAGCGGTGTGCAAAATGGTTTGCAGGATATCGGCGTTTTTCTTCAGTGCCGGGCTGGCTTCAGCTGCAAACAGTGAACTGTGGCCGATAACAGCAGCGCAAGCTGCAAGAACTAATGAGGTACGACGTAATGCAATCATGGTTTTACCACTCCGCTGTCAGTTGGGGTTAAATAGTAGCTGTTAGCAGGGCGGTAACCGGCCTGCATCGGTTGATAGTTTTCCTGCCAGTATTGCCAGTCAGACTGGCGTTGCTGGTTCAGGTACTCCACCAGTTGCAGCATATCGCTGCGTTGGTCGCGCTTAAGCTCGTCCTGTAGGTAATCTTTTAACAGTACTAACTGCGAGCTGGTGTTTTGTTGCTGAAAGTCCAGTTGCTGTGCCAGCCATTGTTGTTGCTGTTGCTGATAGGCTGTCAGGGCACTACTTACCGCTGCTTCAACTTCGGCCTGGCTGTTGTGCCAGCTTAGCGTCAGGCTGCCATTCTGCAGGCGCAATTGCGCCGGTGACAGACTGATCAGCATAGCGGCGCAGGACAACGCCAGACTAACTTGTGGCCACCAGCTGCGCTTGGCGGCCGGCCGTTGCCACTGGCTGGCAAACAGCGCGCTGCTGTCTGCTGCCGGCATGGCGTCAAACTGCGGTATTCTGGCATCAGCCTGCACTGCCAGTGCATTTTGCAGCCGGCTATACCACAAGGGGTCATGTTGTAGCTGCTGTGCACAGTGTTCAGCACTGATTTTACCTTCAAGCCAGTGTTCAAAAATTTGCTGATTGTTCGACATGGTCGTCCTCCAACTGCAAGCGTAATTTATCCAGAGCGGCATAAAAGCGCGATTTCACGGTGTTGCTGGAAATGGCCAACTGGCTGGCAATCTCATCAAAGGTAAACTGCTGATAAAACTTCAGCTCCATCACCAGCCGTTGCTCGGCCGGTAACAGCAGTAATTGCTTACGTACCTGTTGTTGTTGCCGGTCGCTGGCTAACTGTTGGCCCGGCTCCGGTGCTTCATCTGGCAGCTCTGCCAAAGCGTCATCGTTGTCGCTGTACTTGCGTTTGCGCAGCATGTCCATGGCCCGGTAATTGGCGATACCAAATAACCAGCTTTTAAAGCTGCTGTCGCCGCGGTATTGCCCGAGGTTACGGCACAGCACCATCAGCACGTCCTGTAACAGGTCGTTAGCGTCTTCTTTTGAACCAAGCAAGCGCAAGCCAAAGTAAAACAGGGCGCTTTGATGGCGGTTTACCAGTTGCTGCCAGGCATGTTGGTCGCCATTTAACGCTTTGGCTATTAAGCTGTCGTCACTGCGTTTAAACACGATATTGTTATTCTCTGCTGGTTTTGTCTGTTAAGTCGGGCTTGGCGTCAATTTAGTTTGCTGCCGGCTAAATTTTTTTGCCTTTTTTTGAGCTGCTCACAGTTATTGGCCGTAACTTAGCGTAATTCAGGAGGCGTTATGAAAAAAATATCCTTATTAGCCATTGCGGCTGTGCTGTCTGGTTGCAGTCAATCGGTGTCGGAGTATAGCAACGAGACACCAATGTTAAAGCTGGATCAGTTTTTTCAGGGCGAAAGCCGGGCCTGGGGCGTAATGCACGACTGGAGTGGCAAACAAAGCCTGCGTTTTAATGCAGAACTATGTGGCAGCTGGCAGGGCAGTCGTGGTGATTTGTACGAGTTGTTTTACTTCAGCGATGGCCGCATTGAACAGCGGCACTGGCAACTGCAACAAAATGCTGATGGCAGCGTCAGCGGCAGTGCCGGCGATGTGGTGGGCCAGGCAACAGGCCAGTTAGCCGGAAACAGTCTGTACTGGGAATACACGCTGCGTATTCCGTATGACGGCGACACTCTGGATGTGAAAGTAAAAGACTGGCTGTACTTAATTGATAACGAAAACCTGCTTAACCGCACTACCTTACACAAGTACGGTCTGACGGTAGGCGAGCTGACGTTATCTATTCAGCAGCAAAATAAAAACGCCGACTGTGCGGCGTTACAGGACAAAATCCGGCGTGAAGTACCCGGCGCCGGTTAATATTAAGCCGGTTTAACTAGGGTGTCAGCGGTATCTTGCGGGTTGGATACTGCTGAAAAATCAAGCCGACAACTTTGGCAATAGCGGGTTTGGGTTGTTCCAGATCAGCTCGCTTTAATGTGCCTTCAGATATACCTTCCCAGATCAGTTGCTTTTTTGCAGCATCGACTACGTCGATATTTACCGTGCCATATTTGTAGCGAATCGTATCAACTTCGGAGGTGTAAAGCGGAAAGCCCAGATAGTAGCCACGGCGGTAGTGATAATAATTGTAGTGCACACTTGCTGTTGGCGTAGAGCGCACGTCAGTGCGATCTTCAACATTAGAATTAAAATTTACCAGTAAATCGGCATCAGTCTCGCTGTACTGGTAGCCCAAAGCGGTCATTTCTGCCGTTATCGCATCTTTAAAGTGTTGTGTGACTAAGGTGGCATATGCCGGATTGTCAGTCGCCGGCTCTGGCATAAAAGCAAAGGTTTTATAGCTGTTGAAGTTAACATTAGCTGCGGCGTCGGTACGAACTTTAGGGCCAGAGGCACAACCGGCAATCAACAACGCTGTTACGGCGGTTATCGCAACGGCAAAACGTTTAAATGAGAAACTCAACATAAGCTTTTCCTGTAGTTAATCCGGATAGGCATCGCGAATGGCGAGAAAGGCATCCAGATTGTTCAATAATATATCTGCTAAAGCCGGGTCAAAATGTTGACCTCGTTCTGTACGTATTAGTTCGATAATCTGCGCTAAGGGCCAGGCTTTTTTATAGCAACGGTCACTACCCAGGGCATCAAACACGTCGGCCAGAGCGGTAATGCGACCAGCAATATGAATAGTATCAGCGCTCAACCCCTGCGGGTATCCCTTACCATTCCATTTTTCATGATGCTGCTGGGCTATAATGGCACCCATTTGCAGGATCTCGTTAGAGGAATGTTGTAAAATCTGGTAACCCAGCTCAGCATGCTGCTGCATAATAGCCCATTCGTCAGCATCGTGTTTACCTGGTTTATTCAGAATATGGTCCGGTATGGCAATCTTGCCCAGATCATGCAGTGGTGACGCCAGTTTTATCACTTCAGCATCGTACTCTGCTAAGCCCGCTTTTATTGCCAGCAGGTAGCTGTAATTGGCTACCCGTTTAACATGGCTGCCGGTTTCTTTCGAGCGCTTCTCTACTGCTTCGCCCAAAATGTACGACAATTCGCGCTGGCTGTCGCGCATCAATTCGCGCAGCCGGATGTTTTCGTAGGCAATAGCAATATTATGCGAAAAATAACTGAGTAGTTGATGATCTGTTTGCTCTAACTTGCTGCCTTTGCTGACATAGAGAAAATTTTCATTGCCTCTGTGCGTGGTAAAATAGCCGATAAAACAATCTTCGCCACAGTACGACGTTTTATCCTGTTGTACCTGCAGGATTTTAGCCAGTACGTCCGGCGGTAACGCGTTGTTATCTACTACATTGCTGGCAATAACATCCAGTTGCAGGCTATCTGTTGCCGCACTGTTTATTGCCGCACAACAATAGATTTGCTCACGCTCCAGCCCGAGTAAAAACGCCACTTGACCGAGGATCAGCGAAGCGAATTGCTTTAACGAACTGCACTGCAAAAAGCTGGTGGTACAGGCAATAATTTTTTCCAGGCCGGCTTTGTGGTGTTCAATAATGCAAATATCGCGGTACGACCGCAACCCGGCATAGAGCAGGGTTTTCAGCTTGATGGCGGTAACTTCGGTCTTATTTTTATAGTCGTTAATATCGTAGTCACGAATAACATGTTCTTCCGGCGCTTCGCCCGGTTGTCCGGTACGCAATACCAGACGCATTCGGCGGTTATTAAGCGTCTGACGGATGGTTTTTACCAGCTCCAGCCCGGCGTGCTGGGTTTCCATTACCACATCAATGATTGCCAGAGCGATATCGGGCTGCTGTTGAATAATTGTCACAGCCTCAGTGGCACTGTGGGCGTGCAACAGCTGTAACGGCCGTTGTTCAAAGCTGAAATTGCTCAGTACCAAAGTGGTGATCTGATGAATACTGTCATCGTCATCTACGACCAGTACCAGCCAGGGTGAAGCAGCTAAAGCCGGCTCTTCGGCTGTGCTGGTTTCTTCGCTGAATAAAAAATCGTTTTGGCTCATTGTGCTACCTGTTTAGCCGGGCTATCCCTGCTGCAGTGATTCCAGTTCTATATTTATCGCATCACAGGAGATTTGGATCTCATATAAAGAATAGAGCAGGCTGATTAATAAGCTAATCAGGCTGATAACAAACAGTAATTGGCCTGCTGTTTGCCACAGCATAAACAGGCAAAACATCGCTGCGGTGCACAAAACAAAGCTGAGTACGCCAAAAGCCTGCATAGTTTTAATCAGGACGATGCGTTTTCGCAGGTTGCTGATTTGCCTTTTGGCCAGGTCACGCACCTGGCCGCCTTCGCGCTGATTAAGTTCACGGATAAGTTGCGCTAAGACTAAAAATCGGTTGGTATAAGCTAATAATAACAATGAGATAGCGGGAAATAGTAAGGCAGGTGTTGTCAGGTCCATCATTATTCAGTTCCTGTAATAACAAAGTTGACGGTACTGTAGCAAAAACACTAATAGCGTTAGCTATCGTGCAAAACTCATATTACACTAAACGACAGCAATATATGCCTTGATAAGAATAACTGTTAAGGTATCGTGGTCGGAGAGTGGTTTTGTAGACTAAGTGGCGTGCAGCTGAATATGCATAGCCGTCACAGTAGCACGAGAGCTGATTAATGAATGCAGTAAAAAGCAACAATAATAAAAAAAATGAGCAGCAAGCTATTGCCGGATTAACGGATGCGGCGCAACAACAATTGGCCGCCAGTCTGGCGGGCTTTACCGAGCAACTGCTGAAATCACAACAACAACAACTGCAGCAGTTTGCCTCCTCAGTGGTGGCTGACAGCCAGAAACAATGGCAGCAAAGACTGATAGAGCAAGAGCAAGCCTATCAAAAATTGTTTAAAGACTGGCAGCAAACCAAGCAGCAACTTGATTTAGCCGTGCCTTTGGCCACGGCTGATAATCAGGAATTAGCAAATCTGCGTCAGCAGCATAAGCAGGTTACAGATGAACTGGCAGTTGCAAGCCAGACTGTGGCTGAGCTGCAGCAAGAGCGCACCACCCAACAGGCCGCACTGGAGCAATTACAACAGCAAATTGCCCAGCTGCAACAGCAGGGGAGTGACGATAGCGCAGCACAGCAGCAATTGCAGCAATCTGAACATCAATTACAACAACTGCAGCAGCAACTGACCACTGCGCAATCTGAAGCTGAACAGGCCAAAGCGACAGTGCATGAGATGAAGCTGACAGTGCAGCAAAGTAAAACTGAGCTGAAACTGGCCACCGAACAACAACAAAAGCAGCTGCAACAAAACCATGAAATGCATGCTCAGCATCAACAGCAACTGGATGCACTGCAGCAGCAAATCGACAGCCAACAACAGCAGCTTGCTGCGGCCGAGCAACATCAGCAACTGATTGCCCAGATGCAATCAGCAGAGAAAGAAAAACTGCAACTTATTGGCCGCTTGCAGCAAGAAATTCAAGACCGGAAAAAGGCGCAGGAGCTACAGCAGCAAAAAATTCAGCAGTTGCAGCAACAGCAAACCGAGCAGCAAGACGTCTTTGCACAACAGCAGAAAGATGCTGAACAGCAACTGCAACAGGCTCAGCAGCAATTAAGTGAGGCACAGCAGCAACTCAGCGAGATTGAACAGCAAAGTGGTGGCTTAGGGTCTGAGTTAACGCGTTTGCAGGCTGATTATGTCAACCTGACAGAGCAACATCAGCAAAGCCAGAGCCGCTTGCAGAAATTGGAAGCGCAACTTGAGCATGCGCAAAACAGACAATATGCTGCCGAGCAAAAACAACAACTGGAAGCTGATAGCAGCCGCGAAATGATCCGTACCTTGCGCACGGAATTGCAGACACAGCAGGAAGCACATCAGACGCAAGTGCAAACGCTGGAAGAGCGTATTATGGAATTTAAACTGAAGTTTGAGTATGCGCAAAAGCAGCTTAAAGTTACCGGGTAAACCAGGACCAAATGAAACAAAAAGCCAATAATTTTCAAGCGATGCGCGAGCTGGGCTTTTACCAGCAAGCGGCTATCGCGGCAGCCCTGCTTGAGCGCATGTTACCTAATTACCAGTTATTTGCCGAAGTAACGCAAAGCGGCGATGCCGCTTTACCACGCCATATACTGACCTTAGTGTGGGAGTGGTTAACGGTAAAAAAAGCCAAAATTAACTTTGAAAAGCTATCAGATGAGCTGGAACTTATTACACCGGACGTTGCTAACTTTGATATTTTTGGTGTTTATCCGGCAGTGGACTGTGCTACTGCGCTGGATATGATGCTCAGTGGCATTGCGCAGCAGGATGCTGCTGAGTTTGTTAATGTGGCAAAGATCTCGCAGGCTACCGTAGCGCGCTTAATTGAACATGACAGCATAGACGATGATATAACCACAGAAGCCGAGCTAAAAAAAATTGTCCGTGAGCATCCGTTAATGCAATACGAAATGGACTGTTTAGCTGAGCTGATTGAATTAGTGACGCCAATTAAGCAGTTTGGCCGTGACGAGCGGCAGTTATTGCAAAATTGGGTAGCGGAGCAGGGCCTGACCAATTTAGGTATGGAATTGGCTGGCAGCGACTAGAGCACTTAGCGCGGTATTAGCCGCGCTGGTACAGCCGGTAGGCCAGTTGGCCGGCGACTTTTTCTTTCACTAAACGCCAATTGGCTGGTAAAGCCGCCACATCGAGTTCCTTCTCTGTTTCCAGATAAATAAGCGCCGGCGTCGCCAGCCACTGCTGCTGTTCCAGTAACTGACAGCACGGCAACGCCAGGTCTTTACGAAACGGCGGATCGATAAACACCACATCATATTGTCTTTTGGCGGCTTGTTTTAGCCAGCTCAGGCTGTCGGTATTAATAATGTCGGCATTGCCGCAGCCGAGTTTTTGCTGGTTTTGTAGCAGTTGCCCGGCGGCGGCTTTATCGCGTTCCAGTAAGGTGCAATGCTTAGCATGGCGCGACAAGGCTTCAAAGCCCAGACTGCCACTGCCGGCAAAACAATCCAGCACAGTCGCGCCGTCAATATCCAGCATTAGCCAGTTAAATAAGGTTTCTTTTACCCGATCTGTGGTCGGGCGCAAGCCTTCGGCATTTAATACTGCCAATTTTCGCCCGCGCCAGCTACCACTAATAATGCGTACTTCACCTGGCGCGCCGGCAACTGCCGCCGGTTTATTACGGCCGGTTGGCCGTTTTGCGCTGCTTTTTGCCTGTTTCATCTAATCCGTTTTGCCTTTAACACAAAGGTGTTAGTATAACCGCCAAGTTTACCTTAGTTTTTATCAGCATACACTTGGGCTTATGAGCAAAAAAAATAAACTGTTTTCCTGGCTTGGCCTTGGCAAAGCGCAACAACCGCAGGCTGAGGCTTCTGACGATACCGCAAGTAACATTGCACAACCGGCTACAGCAGAGCCGGTTGCTGCTGAATCCACTGACTCCGTAGCAACCACGTCAACGACAGAACCTATTGTTGTCGATGCTGATATAGCGCCGGCCAGTCCGGCCGGGGCGCCGCTAAGCTCTGACTCAATGCAGCCAGAGACTGCTCAGATATCTGCGCCTGCTGTCACGACCAGTGCAGCTGTGGTGCAAAAAACCGGCTTTTTTGCCCGTTTAAAGCAAGGCCTGGCAAAAACCAGTCAAAACCTGGGTTCAGGCCTGGCCAGTTTATTCAGTGGCCGTAAAATTGATGAAGAGCTATACGAAGAGCTGGAAACACAGCTGTTACTGGCCGATGTTGGCGTGGAAACCACGCAGAAACTAATCCGTCAGCTGGAGCAGCACGCCGACAGGAAGTCTTTAAAAGACTCCAGCTTGTTATTTGATAAGTTGCAGCAGGATATGGCGGTATTGCTACAAGATGTTGAGCAACCGCTGCAACCGGTTAATCCGCAAGGGCCTTTTGTTATTTTAATGGTTGGCGTAAACGGCGTCGGCAAAACTACTACTATCGGTAAAATGGCCCAGCAGTTTAAACAGCAGGGAAAAACCGTCATGCTGGCAGCGGGGGATACGTTTCGTGCAGCAGCGGTAGAGCAATTGCAGGTGTGGGGCGAACGCAACCAGATTGCCGTGGTGGCCCAGCACACAGGTGCTGATAGCGCTTCAGTAATTTTTGATGCTTATCAGGCCGCTAAAGCCCGCAAGGTAGATGTACTGATTGCCGATACTGCCGGGCGCTTACAAAACAAAGCCCATTTGATGGAAGAGCTGAAAAAAATAGTTCGGGTACTGCAGAAAATAGACGTAAACGCACCACATGAAGTGATGCTGACACTGGATGCCGGTACCGGTCAGAACGCTTTAAGCCAGGCCAAGGTGTTTAACGAAGCCGTTCAGCTGACCGGAATCAGCTTAACCAAGCTGGACGGCACGGCAAAAGGCGGCGTTATTTTTGCTGTTGCTGATCAGTTTAAAGTGCCGCTGCGCTATATCGGTGTTGGTGAAGGGATTGACGACTTGCGTGTGTTTAACAGTCAGGACTTTATTCGCGCGCTGTTTAACCGGGAAAGTTAACCATGCTGGAGTTTGATCAAGTCAGTAAAAGTTATGCTGGCGGCTTTGTTGCCCTGGACCGGGTAAGTTTTAAGCTGGAAAAAGGCGAAATGGCATTTTTAACCGGCCACTCAGGTGCCGGTAAAAGTACGCTGTTAAAACTGATCAGCCTGATAGAACGCCCCAGTGTCGGTCGGGTGCTGATAAACGATGTCGATCTAAGCCGGATCCGCCGTAAGCATATTCCTTTTGTGCGTCGTGATATTGGCATTATCTTCCAAAACCACCGTTTGCTGATGAATCATACCGTGTTCGACAATGTTGCTCTGCCGCTGGTGATAGAAGGCTTCAGTGGCAAAGACATGGTAAAGCGGGTACATGCGGCGCTGGATAAAGTGGGGCTATTGGATAAAGCCCGCTGTCTGCCACAAACCTTATCTGGCGGAGAGCAGCAACGGGTGGGCATTGCCCGGGCCGTAGTGAACAAGCCACCATTGTTATTGGCTGATGAGCCCACCGGTAACCTGGACCCGGATTTATCCAAAGATATTATGCGGGTTTTTGAAGCCTTTAATCAGGTTGGCGTGTCAGTGCTGGTGGCAACGCACGATCTTGGTCTGGTCGCGAGGATGAAATACCGTACCCTGACCTTAAAACAAGGCAAGATGATTAATGATGGCCTGCTGCAGTATCAGGAGGACCCGTTATGAGCATCTTGTTTTCTGGCCGCGCTGCCAGTGGTGCAGCGGCGCATAAAATCGGCTTTGCCCGCCATTTTGTTATGTTTTGGGTTAATCACCTGCGCCAGGCGTTGGCCAGTTTGGGCGAGCTGTGGCGCACGCCGTCGGCGTCGTTACTGACAATAGGCGTGCTGGGCGTGAGCCTGACCTTGCCGGTTACACTGCATTTGCTGGTTAAAAACATGCAGCAAATCAGCGATAGCTTTACCCAGGCAGCCGAGATCAGTTTGTTTATTAAACAGGACAGCAGCCAAACCCAAATCGACAGCTTAAAAGCGATATTGCAGGCTGATGCAGCTATTGCCAGAGTAACTCATATTAGTAAACAACAGGCACTGGCCGAGTTTGCTGAAGTATCCGGCTTTGGCCCGGCGCTGAACTACCTTAGCGAAAACCCGTTGCCGGATGTGTTGCTGGTATTGCCGAAAAATACCCAGGCAGAGGCAGCCCGCGCGCTGCTAAACCGGTTAAACAAAGAACGTATCGTTGAATACGGCAAGTTGGATATCGACTGGTTAACCCGGCTTGACGCCATCGTTAGCCTGTTACAGCAGGCTGTGGCTGTTATCGCCTTGCTTCTGCTGGGGGCTGTGGTGCTGATTATCGGCAACACCATCCGTTTGTCGATTATGAACAAAAAGGATGAGATTGAAGTAATGAAACTGGTCGGTGCTACCGATGCCTTTATTCAGCGACCGTTTTTATACAGTGGCGTCTGGTATGGTGTCTTTGGTGGTTTGCTGGCCTATTTAATTGTAGAAACCATGCTGGTATGGCTGCAAGGCGCCATTCTTAGTGTAACTGCACTCTATGGTAGTGAATTTCGTTTAATGTCATTAAGCGTGGCAGAATTTTTTGCTTTGATGCTGCTGGCAGTATTGCTGGGGCTGGCGGGTTCATATCTGTCGGTACGCCGGCATATCAGTGCTATAGAGCCAACCGGCCCTTAATAACCATTAATTATTAGTACACAATTTTTAGAATAAGCAGATATAAAAATTGCTGAAACTAAAATTAGCACTCTCAATCAAAGAGTGCTAATATCGATGCACTTAGTTAAGGACAGGACACAGAAATGAGCGATACAGCAGCAGAAATGATGTCATTACCGGTAGCGGCCAGCAGCAGTCTGGAAGCTTATACTCATGCTGTCAGTTCAATCGCCATGCTTAGCGCAGAGCAAGAGCGCAATTTAGCAGAGCGTCTACACCAGCATGGTGATTTAGAAGCTGCACGGCAACTGATTATGTCGCATTTACGCTTTGTGGTGCATATTGCCCGTAGCTACTCTGGTTATGGTTTGCCGGTTAGTGATTTAATTCAGGAAGGCAATATTGGCCTGATGAAAGCGGTAAAACGGTTTGATCCTAATGTTGGTGTGCGGCTGGTTTCGTTTGCGGTACATTGGATTAAAGCGGAAATTCATGAATATGTGCTGAAGAACTGGCGCATTGTTAAAATTGCTACCACCAAAGCCCAGCGCAAATTGTTTTTTAATCTGCGTAAAGCGAAAAAGCACTTAGGCTGGTTTAACCAGGAAGAAGTGAGAAACGTTGCTGAGTCATTAGGTGTGGCAGAACATGAAGTGCGTGAGATGGAATCACGTATGAGCAACTACGATATGCCGTTTGATGCACCGGATGAAGACGACGAGTCGGCATACACCGCACCGGCTTACTATCTGCAAGATAAAGCGTCCGACTTAGCCCAACGGGTAGAAGAAGATCAGTGGGACAACGCAGCGGTAGATCGGCTGCAAGCGGCAATGCGTACGCTGGACGACCGCAGCCAGGATATTATCCGAGCCCGCTGGTTAGATCATAACAAGTTAACGCTGCAGGAATTGGCAGACCGCTATAGCGTTTCAGCTGAGCGGGTACGGCAGTTAGAAAAAAATGCTATGAAAAAGCTGCAAGCTGCGATGAGCTAAGTTAGCTGCAGCTTTGCACCAAGCATAAAAAAACCGCCTAAACTGGCGGTTTTTTTATGGCTGACAGTCTGGTTATTCTTCGTCGCTGTCAGCTTCAATAATCACCGGTATGGGTTTACCCATGCTGGTGAGGATCTGCCGCACTTCGGTCGGGATCTGGTGCGGGTTATCTTTGCGCAAGTCTTCATCGGCTGGCAGCGGCTGGCCGGTAAAGGCATGTAAAAATGCTTCACACAATAATTCGCTGTTAGTTGCATGACGCAGATTGTTAACCTGGCGCCGGGTGCGCTCGTCTGTCAGCACCTTTAATACGTTCAGCGGAATAGATACGGTGATTTTTTTTACCAGTTCTGATTTTTTACCGTGTTCCGCGTACGGGTGAATGTATTCCCCATTCCACTTAGCCATATGCTTACCTTGTAGTAGTCTGAATGATGTATTGCTCGCGCAAGTGGCGAAATTCTATCTTGTTATGCCGCTCAGTCAAATAGTGTGCAACAAATAATCATTATAGACGGCTAAATGGTTTGACATCTTTATTTCTATCATTATACTTTTAGACGTCTAAACATCTAAATGAGGTTTCCCCATGTCAAAGCGTCATGCCGCGACCATCGCTGCCCGTGCCGGCATAGCTCAGGACACTGCTTTTGCTGCAGTGACGCCACCGCTATATTTAACCTCAACTTATGAATTAAAAGCTTTTCAGCAACCCGGGCAGTACGATTATTCTCGCTCGAATAACCCCACCCGGGATTTACTGGCAGAAACCCTGGCAGAGCTGGAAGGTGGCGTTAAAGCCATAGTGACCAGTACCGGCATGTCGGCCTGTTTACTGGCACTGCAGTTATTAACGCCGGATGATACCTTAGTGATCCCGCATGATTGCTATGGCGGCAGCTACCGTTTATTTACTAACTTAGCGCAGCGTAAAAACGCCTTTAAATTGTTAGTGGTGAATTTTCAGCAAGCTGACTGGGCAGAGCAAGTCAGTGCGGCACAAGCGAAAATGATCTGGCTGGAAACGCCGTCTAACCCATTGTTGCAAATTACCGATGTTCGCGCTGTGTGTCAGCTGGCAAAGCAATTGCAGGCACTGGTGGTGGTAGATAACACCTTTTTATCGCCGATACTGCAACAACCACTGGCGCTGGGTGCAGACATAGTGGTGCATTCCACCACTAAATATATTAATGGCCACAGTGACATCGTCGGTGGTGTGTTGATATGCAACAGCAAGCAGCTTGGCGATGAGTTAAAGTGGTGGGCCAACTGTTTAGGTATTACCGGCGCGCCTTTTGATTGCTATATGACGTTACGCGGCTTGCGCACATTGGAACCCAGACTGCGCCTGCAGCAGGACAATACCAGTAAAGTGGTGGCTTTTCTCAGCCAGCAGCCGCTGGTTGCTAAAGTGTATTATCCCGGCTTGCCGGATCACCCGGGCCATGCCATTGCTAAAGCGCAACAACGTGGCTTTGGCGCAATGTGCAGCTTTGATTTGGCGGCTGACGCTGCCTTATTACCGGTATTTTTCTCGGCGCTGCGCCTATTTACCCTGGCACAGTCGCTGGGCGGTATTGAAAGCCTTATTTGTCATCCGGGCAGCATGACGCATGCTTCGATGGATGCGCAAGCGCAGCAGACGGCCGGCATAGGCCCTACGCTGATCCGCTTATCAGTAGGAATTGAAAACGCCGACGACTTGCTGGCCGATTTACAACAGGCCTTTAATGCAGTGGCCCAGGCTGGCCAACAAGCCGGCAACCATGGCAAAGCCGACAGTGCGGTAACGCAGGATCATCAACAACAGCAGCAGTTTCGGTTGAATCCGGCACTAAGCGCTTTTTGGTAATTGAGTATGTTAGTTCAAACGAAGCTACAACACCGCGCCGCTGCGCAGGTGCACAAATTTGGCGGTAGTAGCCTGGCGAATGCCGCACGCTTTGCCGCCGTGGCCGATATTATTACAGCACAACATCAGTCGCCGTTGTGGCTGGTGGTGTCTGCCCCGGGCGATACCACCGATGCTTTGTTGCACATTATTGCCTGTGCCAACGACAGCAATGCCAGAGACAGGGCGGTTAGTGCACTGCAGCTGCAACTTAGCGAACTGGTGCAGCAGGCATTACCGCCAGCCGCAGCACAAGGTGTTTGTCTGCAATTGCAGCAATGGTTGGCTGCGGTACCGGATTGGTTAGCACAACAGCAAGCCAATGATGTGCTGGCGCTTGGCGAGCGTCTGTCCGCCTTGTTGTTAAGTGAAGTGCTGCAACAACGCGGCATCAATGCTGTGGCCTTAGATGCGCGCGACTTTTTGCGTTTAAAGCAGCACCAGCCAGATTGGCAACAATCGGCGGCATTGCTGGCAGAACTTACACAGCCAGATACAGTGCATGTGGTGACCGGTTACATTGCCCGCGATGAAAAAGGCCGGAGCATTACACTGGGCCGTAATGGCAGTGATTACTCGGCGACCTTAGTTGGGGCTTTGCTGAATGCTGCTGAAGTGACCATCTGGACCGATGTAAAAGCAATTTACAGTGCTGATCCACGCAAAGTGGCTGCCGCCCTGCCGTATCAGCAGGTAAGTTGGCCGCAAGCCTGTCAGCTGGCACAACTGGGTAATCCGGTATTGCATGCCCGGACCTTGTCAGCACTAAGTGGCCGCGATACGACTTTGCTGGTACGCAGCAGTTATCAGCCGGATCAAGCGGGGTGCAAAGTGGTACAACATGAGGCGAATGCGCAGAATTTTATTACTGAACTGGCGGATGTCACCTTGCTGACTTTGCATCAGGACAATCAAATCAGTGCCGCGGCGTTAGCGCTGGAGCTACAACAACCGGTTATAGCGCTGCCGCAACAAGGCGATAATCATAATTGGTTACTGCCGACGGTTTGTGCTGAGCAGGCATTGGCCTGGTTAGCTGCGAAAAATGTGCATGCGGTCTGGGATACCCGGCGTTACCATGCCCTGGCCTGGTTAAAGGCAGATACCAAAGCATCAGCCGTGAGTGCCGATCAGCTGTTAACCGCAGCCTTGCATCGCTATGAGACGGCGCAGCAGATCATCTGGTTGTTTGCAGAGCCGTTAGCCGCAGACTTACTGCAACAGGTGCATCAGCAACTGGTGCAGCCGCAACAGCAATTACATTTGGTTGTTGCAGGCAGTGGAAATGTCGGTAGTGAGTTTTTACGCATGCTGGCAGCCCAACAGCAGCGTTTCCAGCCTAAATTGCAGATCCAGCTGTCTGGGGTGTTAAATTCGCGCCGGGCGGTGCTGCAACAAGATATCAGCATCAGCAACTGGCAACAGGCATTGGCTGCGGGGCAGCCATGGCAACTGACAGAATTAACGGCTTACCTGGCGGCATTGCCAGGCCGTAAAGTACTAATTGATAATACACCCAGCGCAGAGTTTTCCCGCAATTATCCGCAGTTTATTGCTGCCGGTTGCGATCTGATTAGCGCGAATAAACAAGGCGTAACGCTGCCAGGTACCGAATATCAGCAGATCAGGCAGGCGCTAGTGCAGCATCAGCGGCAATGGCTGAGTAACACTACCTGTGGCGCGGGCATTCCGGTGCAGCGTACTTTGCAGGAGCTACTCAGTGCCGGCGATAGCATTAAGCAGGTTAGTGGTATTTTTTCCGGCACCCTGTCGTGGTTGTTATGTAAGTATGATGGCAGTAAGCCGTTTTCTGACTTTGTGCTTGAGGCGCAGCTGGGCGGTTTAACCGAGCCGGACCCGCGTGATGATTTATCCGGCAAGGATGTGCAGCGCAAACTCCTGGTATTGGCGCGTGAGTTGGCGTTAAACCTGGAACTGGAACAGATTGCGTTGCAGCCATTATTACCAGCAGGGCTGGAGCAGGGCAGCTGGCAGGATTTCTGGGCACAGCGGGAACAGCTTGATAACGCTATGGCTGAACTGTATGCCAGGGCGCAAGCCGAGGGTAAAGTGCTGCGCTACGTTGCCAGTTTAGCGCTGGCTGATGATAAACCCGTGGCCAAAGTAGCAGTTGAGGCCGTATCAGCGCAGCATGCATTGGCGGCAATAGCACCTTGTGACAATGTATTTGTTATCGAATCTGCCTGGTATGACACTAACCCGCTGGTGTTAAAGGGCCCTGGTGCGGGTAAGGTGGTGACGGCCGGTGGCCTGCATGCCGATTTAGCGCAACTGATTAATCAACTTATTGGTCTGGCCGCAGCGCCGGTATCACTGACGTAACAAAAGAGAATCGTTATGGCATTTGCAAATGCACAGTATTTAGAGGCAATAAACCGCAACCTGCAGGACGTGGCAGGCAAGGTAAACGTCAGCTTTGAGTTTTTTCCACCAAAAACACCGCAGATGGAGCAAACTTTGTGGCAGTCGATTGAACGGCTGGCACCACTGGCACCGACTTTTGTTTCAGTTACCTATGGTGCTAATTCGGGTGAGCGTGATCGTACCCACGACATTATTAAGTCGATTAAACAACGCACAGGTTTAATAGCCGCGCCGCATTTAACCTGTGTTGACGCGACCAAAGATGATTTAATCTCCATTGCGAAAGATTACTGGCAAAACGGTATTCGCCATATAGTCGCACTGCGCGGCGACTTGCCGCCAGGCAGTACGTCTAAACCGGATTTATACGCGGCAGATTTGGTAGAGATACTGCGCTCGGTAGCTGATTTTGATATTTCAGTGGCGGCTTATCCTGAAGTGCATCCGGAAGCACCGAATGCTCAATTCGATTTACTGAATTTAAAACGAAAAGCCGATGCCGGTGCGTCGCGAGCTATTACGCAGTTTTTCTTTGATATAGAGAAATTTCTGCGCTATCGCGACCGCTGCGCTGCCATTGGTATTGATGTGGATATTATTCCCGGCATTTTACCGGTAACCAATTTTCAGCAGCTGAAAAAATTCGCGGCGCTGACCAATGTCGCCGTACCGCAGTGGATGCACAAAGCCTATGACGGTCTGGATAACGATGCCACGACGCGTAATCTGGTGGCGGCCAGTATTGCGATGGAAATGGTGAAAGTACTAAGTCGCGAAGGTGTCGATCATTTTCATTTTTACACCCTTAACCGCAGTGAGCTCAGTTATGCCATTTGTCACTTGCTGGGGGTGCGGCCACAGTTGGCTGTGTAAGTGCTGTGGGTGTGCCTGCAACTGACAGGCACTATTGAGTGCAGCTACTGCGCCGAGCTTGGCGACAACGAAAAATTAAGTTACTCTGTTCCCGACTAGTGCTTTAGCATTTGCTGTTTTAGCAGGGATAGAGTGATATGCATTGGATAAAAAACTGGCGCAATACAGTCAGTTGCAGTAAATACCTTATGCTATGCTCGGTGTTTTTTCTGGCATCGCCGGGTGCTGGTGCAGTTGCATCGGCTGAGCCCGCTATTAAGTTAAACAACTACTTTCAGGAAAGCTGGACCACCCGCGACGGTTTACCCCACAACACCATTAACAGCATCAGCCAAAGTGACGACGGATACCTGTGGATAGCAACCTGGGAAGGCCTGGCTCGTTTTAATGGCCGTAGCTTTACCATTAAAGGCCGGGGTAAACAAACCGGTTTGCCGGACTCGGGGATCAGAGCCATAGCACGTGATAATGCCGGCGCCCTGCTGGTAGTAGGTTCGCGTGGTGGTTTTGCCCGGCGTGCTACAGCAGGCTGGCAACATTGGCCAGCGCTTAACGTGTTGCTAAATGCCGTGGCTGAGGATTCGCACGGTGGTTATTGGCTGGCCAGTGAAGGACAAGGGCTGTTTTACCAGCATACCGACGGCAGCCGGCGGCAATATACTACGACTGACGGGCTGCCCAGCAATGTCGTGCACTCGGTTTTGGTGGATACAGCAGGCCGGGTCTGGATTGGCTCTGGTCGTGGTGTTGCAGTTATTACTCCCGACTTGCCTGACAGCATTACAACTCTTACCAATGTACCACCAATACCGGTGTTTGCACTGCTGCAACAGCGGGATTCCTTGTTGTTTGGCACTGAACGCGGCCTGTACCAATGGCAGGCAGGTAACACTAGCCTGTTGCGGCCAGAGCTGGCGCAAATGCCGGTATCGGCACTGCTACAGCGCAATGACGAGCTATGGATAGGCACTACAGATCGGGGTTTATTGCGTCTTACAGCCGGTGTGCTGGAGCAGCTGACCATTGATGCCGGCTTACCGAATAACCGAATTTTATCTCTATATCAGGATCGCGAAGACAGCGTTTGGGTTGGCACCAATGGCGGCTTATTCCGCCTGCGTGAAGCGCCCTTTGTAACCTATGACACTGAGCGTGGTTTAGCCGGTGATTATGTCCGGGCGGTGTTAGCGCACAGTGACGGCAGCATTTGGGTGGGCAGCAGCCAGGGGCTTAACCGGATAAATGGTCAACAGATAGAACAGCTGGATTTGTCTGCATATAGCCGCGGCCAGTCAGTATTGAGTTTAAGTGAAGCTGCCGATGGTAGCGTCTGGATCGGTACCTATACCGATGGAGCACTATTGTGGCGCAACGGCAGGGTAGAGCGGCATCTTCACCGTGATAATGGTTTGCTGACTAACGAAGTACGGGCCGTTTTACCAGATGCAAACGGTGTTTGGGTTGGCACGGCGCAAGGCTTAAATTATGTCTCTGCCAACGGCGTTACTGCTTATGGTACTCAGCATGGCTTACCGGCTCCTTTTATCATGGCATTGTATCAGCACACAGATGGTCGCTTATTTATTGGTACCGGTGGTGGTGTTGCCATTATGCAAACCGATGGCAGTATTAGCGCACTGGATTTCAGTGCACTGGACGGTGCCGAATATGCCTTTGGCTTTACTCCAGACCCGCTGTTAGATCTGCTATGGATGACCACAGATCGTGGTTTGGTTGCTTATAATTTGGCGGATGCTGGGCTTAGCATGTTAGGGCGTAACGTCGGTTTGCCGTTTGATAAACTGTTTCAGGCGGTGGCCGATAACAGCCATCATCTGTGGATCAGCAGCAACAGGGGCATTTTACGGCTGCAACGCGACAACTTAACGGCTGTGCTTACCGGTAAACAAGATAGCTTAGCGTACGAGTTATTCGGTGAAAGCGATGGCATGCAAAGCTCGCAAGCCAATGGCGGTTCTATGTCGGCTGCGGCATTGGCTGCAGACGGTGCTGTCTGGTTTGCTACTTCTAAAGGTGTCAGCTGGGTACAGCCGGGTATTTTGCAACGTTTTGCCAGCCATGTCCCGCCGGTAGTAATTGAAGGATTACGGGTTAATGGCGCAGAGCTGTCACTACAGCAAGATATCGTTTTGGCACCGGGGGCAAACCGGTTGGAGTTTGCTTTTGCTGGCCTGGGCTTTGTGATGCCACAGCGGATCCAATATCGCAGCCAGCTGATAGGCTTTGATGACGATTGGATAGACCGTGGTAGCCAGAATGTGGCGGAATACACCAATTTGCCGCCGGGAGATTATCAGCTAAAGGTTGCCGCTGCTTACCCTCAGGGGGGCTGGAGTGAGCATCATGCCAATATTCGCTTTACTATTTTGCCCTATTACTGGCAGCAACCATTGTTTTGGGCACTGCTCACCAGCTGCCTGGTCCTGTTGTTAGTTTTGGCGCTGCGCTGGCGCTTGTTACAACTTAAATACCGGCAGCAGCAGTTACAGCAGCAGGTGGCAGAGAAGACCGTTGAATTGCAGCGCCAGGCCGATTATTTAACCGCGGCTGATTTAGATCGTTCAAAGTTGCTGGAACAATTAAAAATTCAGGCACAAGAGTTTGCCTTGCAAGCCCGCTTAGATGCGCTAACCGGCTTGGCGAACCGGCGCGCCTTTGATGAGGCATTGGCACGTGAGTGCGCCCGTTCGCGACGGGCAAAACTGCCATTAACGCTGGTGCTGTTAGATATCGATCACTTTAAGCATGTAAATGACACTTATAATCACAGCATTGGTGATGAGATCCTTAAACTGGTGGCCAGCCTGATCAGTTCACATTGCCGAGAAGATGATACCTTTGCACGCTGGGGTGGCGAGGAGTTTGCGCTGCTGCTGCCCAATACATCAGCCCTGGTAGCGCGCGATATCTGTGAGCGTATTCGTCAGGCCATAATGCTAACTGATTGCAGTGCTGTGGCGCCCGGCTTAAAACTGACGATAAGCATGGGTATTGCTGAATATGCCGGCGAAGCTCAGCATGAGCGATTATTGTCACGCTCAGACAGCGCTTTATATCAGGCGAAAAAGCACGGCCGTAACCGGATCGATATCGCTTTACCTATGTGAATCTGTATAAAAATTCACAAAAACAGAATAATAATTCTTGAAACTGCATGGCGGCCGTTCTACACTAGCGGCTGTTTCGTGCTATACCTATACGTTATTTATTGTTCGAGAGCCGTAATCAATGTTATCAACTGACAAATCTTCTTCTTCTTCTTTAGTACGCGGCATTGTATTAGGTGCTGCCGGTTACAGCGGTGCTGAGCTGGCAGTAATTTTAGCGCGCAATCCGTTTTTTGAGCTCTGTGGTGCCTATGCTTCTGCCGGGCGTAATGCCGAGCCATTTTCTGCTTTGTATCCGCGGTATAAACAGCAACTGGATATTTTAGTGCAACCGTGGACAGATGAGCTGGCAGCAGACTTAAACGGCAAGATTGATGTTGCCTTTTTAGCCCTGCCACATGAAGCCAGCGAAGCAGTAACCCCGTTGTTGCTGGCGCAGGGTATCGATGTGGTGGATTTATCCGGTGCCTTCCGGCTGAAGCAATTGCAGCTGTATCCTAAGTATTATGGATACGAACATCAGCATCCCGAACTGTTAGAAGAAGCGGTATATTCCTTAATGGAATGGCAAACTACGCCATTGCCACGCTTAATTTCGGTACCAGGCTGTTACCCTACGGCCTGTTCACTGGCATTGTTGCCGCTGTTAAAAGCGGATTTAGTGGCAGACAATTGTATTCCGGTGATCAACGCCACCAGCGGCGTATCCGGTGCCGGCCGTAAAGCGGCACTTAACACCTCATTTTGTGAAGTCGGCTTAAATGCCTATGGCTTTTTTAAACACCGCCACCGGCCGGAAATAGAGCAAAACCTGGGCCGCAAAGTAGTATTTACGCCGCATCTGGGTAATTTTAAGCGCGGTATCCTGGCTACCAGCGTAGTAACGTTAAAAACAGGAGTCACCGCAGAGCAGGTAACCGCAGCCTTTAATAACGCCTATGCCGGCAAGCCGTTAGTACGTTTAGTGTCACACTCACCCAATGTGGCCGATGTGGCAGGTACGCCGTATTGCGATATTCACTGGCAGCAGGATGGTGAGCAACTGGTAGTAGTATCGGCTATCGATAACCTGTTAAAAGGCGCAGCCGCCCAGGCGATGCAGGCGGCTAATGTGCGTTTTGGCAAGCCGGAAACTGCGGGCTTATTTGCAGGGGTGAGCCATGAATAATACACCTCTGGTATTAAAAATGGGCGGCCGCTTGTTGCAGGACGACAAGGCGCTGGATGCTTTACTGGCGGTTTGTGCCGAATTAAAACAGCAGTACCCGTTGGTGCTGGTGCATGGCGGCGGTGATCAGGTTGATCAGTGGCTGGCCAAATTTGGTTTTCATACTGAAAAACTCGACGGCCAGCGTATTTCACCGGCTGAGCAAATGCCGGTAATCGCAGGGGCCTTAGCTGGCGCAGTAAATGCGCATATGGTTTCGCGCGCATCGTTGCAGGGTTTAAAGCCGGTCGGTTTAACCTTGTCTGCCGGTAACAGCTGCCGGTTTGAGTTAAATACTAAACTGGGTGCTGTCGGTGTGGCCAAACCACAAGACGGCACTTTACTGCAAACCTTGTTGTCTGGCGGTTTTACGCCGGTATTCAGCTCCATAGGTCATGGCGAACAAGGTCAGTTATTAAATGTAAATGCCGATTTAGCTGCCGCAGCGATCTGCCAGCTGGTTCAGGGGCAACTGGTGTTGCTGACCGACGTACCGGGTATTCTAGATGGCGAAGGTAAGCTTATCAGTGAGCTGAACAGTAGCCAGGCCGCAGCATTGGTCACACAGGGCGTGATTAAAGGCGGCATGAAAGTTAAATTAGATGCTGCTTTAGACACCGCTCAGGCGCTGCGACGAAGTATTACCGTCGCGGGCTGGCAACACCCGCAAGATCTGTTAAATCTGATGCGACAGCAAGCAGTAGGCACGCGCATCGTCTGTTAGTCCCTTAAACAAGGATGCCGCACTGGCGGCAGGTCGATCGAAAATGAGTAAACTGAACCAACTATTGAGTCTGGCTGAATTAAGCCCGGCAACGCTTAACGATTTGCTGAATTTAGCGCTGAATGTAAAGCAGCAGCCGGAAAAATATACCCGGGCACTGGCAGGTAAAAGCATTGCGCTAATCTTTGAAAAGCCCTCGCTACGTACCCGCGTCAGTTTTGATGTCGGTATTTATAAACTGGGTGGCCACAGTGTGTATCTGGACCAGCAAAACGGCGCCATGGGTAAACGCGAAACCGTGGCCGATTTTGGCCGTAACCTCGCTTGCTGGACCGACGCTATAGTGGCGCGGGTCTTCTCGCAGCAAACATTAGAGCAACTGGCACAGGCCAGCCACAAGCCGGTAATTAATGCGCTGAGTGATTTATATCACCCGTGCCAGGCACTGGCCGACTTGCTGGCGTTAAAAGAGCGTTTTGGCGATTTAAGCAAAGTACATCTGGCTTATGTCGGCGATGGCAATAACGTTTGTCACTCGCTGATGATAGGCGCTGCGCTTAGTGGTATGAAGATGACTGTGGTGACGCCACAGGGATTTTCGCCCGATGCGCAGGTGCTGCTTAATGTGCAGAAAATTGCCCTTGATACCGGTGCTGTGCTGGAGCTAAGCCCGCATTTATCTGCCGCTGCCGGCGCCGATGCTATCTATACTGATACCTGGCTGTCGATGGGCGATAAAGCCGATCCTGAACTTATTGAACGGGTATTTAAGCCTTATCAAATCAACACCGCTGTAATGCAACGGCTGGCGGTGAAGTATTTTATGCATTGTTTACCGGCACATCGCGAACACGAAGTTACCAGCGAGGTGCTCGACAGCGAAGCGTCACTTGTATTGCTGCAGGCGGAAAACCGCATGCATGCCCAGAATGCGGTATTAATCAGTTTATTTGCGTGAGGACACTATGAGTATTAAAAAAGTCGTTTTAGCCTATTCCGGCGGTCTGGACACTTCGGCCATCGTGCCCTGGTTAAAAGACAATTATAACTGCGAAGTCATCGCCTTTGTTGCCAACGTTGGTCAGGGTGATGAAGAGCTGGCCGGAGTTGAGCAAAAAGCCATTAACTCCGGTGCCAGCAGTTGTCATATTGTTGACCTGCGTGAAGAGCTGGTAAAAGAAGTCATTTACCCGACGCTGAAAACCGGTGCCGTGTACGAAGGCCAGTATTTGCTGGGTACCTCTATGGCGCGGCCGGTTATTGCCCGGGCTCAGGTAAAGTTAGCGCTGGAACTGGGCGCCGATGCGCTGTGCCACGGCTGTACCGGTAAAGGTAATGATCAGGTGCGGTTTGAAGGAGCCTTTGCTGCGCTGGCGCCGCAATTAACGGTTATCGCACCGTGGCGCGAATGGCAGTTTAATTCACGCCAGTCTCTGCTGGACTATTTAGCTGAGAAAAAGGTGCCTACCACGGCATCGGCCACCAAAATATACAGCCGCGATGCTAACTTATGGCATATCTCGCACGAAGGCGGCGAGCTGGAAAACCCCTGGTGTGAGCCATCTGAGCAGGTGTGGATGTGGACCAAATCACCGGAACAGGCACCGGATCATGCAGCCTACGTTGAGCTGAGCTTTGATAAAGGTGAGCTGAGCAAAATTAATGGCCATGCCGTTGCCCCGGTAGCGGCGATTGAACTGTTAAACGAAATTGGCTCTGAGCATGGTGTAGGCCGGATTGATATCGTCGAAAACCGTTTAGTGGGTATGAAGTCACGCGGTTGCTATGAAACGCCGGGCGGCACCATTTTAATGGCAGCATTAAAAGGCCTGGAAGCGCTGGTATATGACCGTACTTCACTGAAATACCGTGAAGAAGTGGGCCAGGAATTTGCCCAACTGGTATATGACGGCCGTTGGTTTACGCCATTAAAAGATGCGCTGCTGGCAGCGGCTACCTCGCTGGCCGAACAGTTAACCGGTGATGTGGTCATTAAGCTGTACAAAGGTAATGTTACCGTGGCCAAGCGCCGCTCGCCAAACTCGCTGTACTCTGAAGCTTTCGCCACCTTTGAGGGCGATGAAGTGTACAACCAGAAAGATGCCGCCGGTTTTATCCGCCTGTACAGCCTGGCCAGCCGCATCCGTGCGCTGCATCAGCAACAAAAGGGTTAATTGTCATGGCAATGTGGGGCGGAAGGTTTCAGGAAGCAACCCTGGCTGAGTTTCGTGACTTTAACGACTCGCTAAGTTTTGATTATCTGCTGGCGCAGCAGGACATTCAGGCGTCGCGCGCCTGGGCGCAGCAACTGGCGCAGGCCGGTATTATCACTGTTGATGAAGCGGCACAGCTTGATGCCGGCTTGGCCGATTTAGCGGTGGCGATAGAGGCCGACGCTAAGCTGCCGCTGCAAACCAGTGAAGAAGATATTCACAGCTGGGTAGAAGCGCAGCTAACGGCCAAATTGGGTGCGGTAGCAAAAAAGCTGCACACCGGCCGCAGCCGTAATGATTTAGTCGCGACTGACTTGCGGCTATGGAGCAAACTGAACACACAACATGTGCGTCAGTCCTTGCTCGGCGCCATAGCAGCCTTACTCACCTTTGCCGATAAAGCCGGTACAGTCGTCATGCCTGGTTTTACCCACTTGCAACGGGCGCAACCGGTATTAGTCGCACACTGGGCGCTGGCTTATGTCGAGATGTTTAAGCGCGATGTCAGCCGGTTAGACGATGCGCTGGCGCGGATGGATGTCTGTCCGCTCGGTTGTGGCGCTTTAGCCGGTACCGGTGTGTCGGTTGATCGTGAACAATTGGCGCAGCGTCTGGGTTTTGCCAGCGCCGCGCTAAACAGCCTGGATGCGGTATCCGATCGCGACTACGTGGTGGAGCTATCTGCCGCTGCCAGTATCTGTATGACGCATTTATCGCGCTTATCCGAAGATGTAATTTTCTTCTGCTCTGGTGAGGCGGGCTTTTTCAAACTGGGCGATGCGATAAGCTCGGGCTCTTCGCTTATGCCGCAAAAGAAAAACCCCGATGTATTTGAGCTGCTGCGCGGTAAAACCGGCCGCGTGTTGGGGCATTTAGTGGCGATTTTACATGTGCTGAAAGGCCTGCCACTGGCGTACAACAAAGATATGCAGGAAGACAAGCAGGGCTTTTTTGACCTGATGGCCACCTGGCAGCAGTCGTTGTTGGTGCTGGCTACGGTGTTGCCGCATTTAAGTGTCAACGAGGCGCAGTGCCGTCTGGCGGCAGAGCTGGGCTACAGCAACGCCACCGACTTAGCTGATTATCTGGTTGGCAAAGGCATGCCATTTCGTGATGCTCACGAGGTGGTAGGCGAGCTGGTGGTGCACGCCGCTAAGCAGCAACTGGCATTGGAAGCTTTACCGCTGAGTGAAATGCAGCAGTTTAGCGGCTTGATTAGCGACGATGTTTATCCTGCACTGCAACTGGAGGCCGGTTTGCAAAAACGAGCCGCACTGGGGGGGACTGCACCGCAGCAGGTGCTGGCGGCGTTAGCTAAGGCAAAACAGTGGTTTGACACTATCTGAAAACAAGCCCGCACTGCGGGCTTTTTATTTAACGCAGGCTTTATACTCAGCGCTTAGCGTGGCGTTCGCGGTTGTCGCGTTTTTGCTCAGCATTTTTTTGCAGCAACACATAAGTGGCAGCATAACCACCGTGTTGCTTTTGTGCGGTATTACACGCTAATACAATTGGCATTTGCGGCAACCACTTAAACACATAGCTGCGCAAAATGGCCGGATGTGGTTTGCTGTTACGGCCCATACCATGCTGAATAAGCAAGGTGCGGATACCGCGTTTATGGCAGTCTTCGATAAAAAAGAATAATTCACGCCGCGCATCGGACAGACTTTTGCCCAGCAGGTTTAACGTCGCATCGGTCTGGTATTTACCCAGTCTTAAATTGCGGTAAACTCCTTCTTGCACGCCGTCTTTTTTATAGCTAAAAGGCTCGTCTGGCTTAACTAAATCAACATACTCCATGCTGAGATAGTTGGCATCGTATTCCATGTCCTGCTCGGCAGCCTTACGGCGGGCCTGCTGCGCCAGCGTAGGATTGAACTCGCCACTGTCCGGTAATACCTCATCCTGTGACAATGGCTTAACGCCAGACATTTCCTGCAAAAACAGCTCTAGCTCATCGTTTTGCATCACGCTACTCCTGTGACCAACCGGGCTGGTTATTATAACGAAGCCCGGCCATGGACAGAAGTCGGTTAACGCTTAATCTGCCTGACTGACAAGAGGGGTTGCAGTGGCGGCTTCGCTGGCTTTGGTCGCTCTGCGTGCCTGTGCAAAGCGCAACAAATAATATGCGTTTATTAGTAATACTAATAAATTTGAGATGACACCCTGCGGTATTGCAATATGGCTGTAATAAACAAACAACAAGCTGCAACCCACTAATGTTGCCAGTCGTAGCCAAAATACATCTTTAATAAAAAACGCGCCAATGCATATTGTTAGCCCAACCCAACTTATAACATCGAACAAAATGGTGTCCATGGCGTGCTTCCAATAAACCAGCGTGACTAAAAATTGCGCGCATTATGCTGCTCGGATCTGTTTTACACAATTGAAGAATTTTGCATCCATCAGATTAGTTAAATTAATGCTTTGAAAAAGTATTCTGGCAGCTTAGTAAAGCTGCGCTAGACTTAACTGTGGCTAAGCAAGCAAGGAGTCGCTTATGTTGCCGTCAAAGTTATACGAGGCCTTACCCTATGTATATATTGGTACCGGTGTCGCGGTATTATTAAACTATGGGAACTGGTTAGCTGTGGTGTGTGCTTTGCTGTTAACTCTGGCAGGTGCAGTTATTTGGATCCTGCGTTCGGACAACCGGCGTTCTGATGTCAAAGGTGCCCGTTATAAATACGGAGGCAAGCTACCATTTTGGTACTATGAAATGTTGCCTTTCCTCTGTGTGATGTCAGCGCTGTTTGTATTTTCCGTGTCAAAAAATATGTATTTTTATCCCTTTGCCATGATGTTACTTGGTGTCGGCACTCATTTATGGTTGCTGCGCGGCAGCTATCGCAAACATCAGCGACCGCAGCAAAAGCTGCAGCCGCTAAAGTATCATCAACGCTGACTTACTGACGTAAATCTATGCTGCTATTGGCTATCGCCGCGGTGGTGACTAGCCAGGCCGCAAGGTTTTGCTGCATAGCGGCTGGGTCTATTTTGTCCATCGTATCGTTGGGCGTATGGTGATAGTCAAAATAATCAGTACCGTCCTGTTGCAGGCTAACTACAGGTACGCCCTGTGCTTTCAGTACTGACACATCCGGGCCACCGCTGGCGGTATTGTCACCTGGTTCAACACCTAAAGCTGCCAACTGTTGTTGCAGGGTTTTAGCAAAGCTTAGGGCGTTAGGGCCAAAGCCGGTGTCCAGCCGCCAGATCCGGCCGGCACCAAAATCAGACTCGGAAGCAAACACATGCTGTTTTAGCTTAGCTGCATGTTTAGCGGCATAAGCCCGGGCGCCGACCAGGCCGCCTTCTTCATTGCCAAACAAAACTACCCGAACCGTCCGCTCAGGCCGGCCTTGTTGTTTTAGCAGGGCGCCGGTGGCCATAACAATACCTACACCCGCGCCATCGTCCAGTGCGCCTGTACCTTCATCCCAGGAGTCGATATGGGCACTTATCAGTACAATTTCGTCCGGTCTTTTGCTGCCGGTAATTTCTGCTATTACATTGTGGCTTACTACCTCACCGGGCAGTTTATTCTGCATTTGCAGCTGTAAGGTTAGCTCGGGCTGGCGGCTGAGCATTTTTTCCAGCTGAATAGCGTCGGGTACCGAAACCGCAGCGGCCGGAATGCGTGCGACATCGTCGCTATAGCGCATAATGCCGGTATGGGCAAAGCGGTTAATACTGGTACCGACAGAGCGGATAATAATCGCTTTTGCACCCAGTTTAGCTGCCTCTACTGCACCCTGGGCCCGGGCACCGACTACGGAGCCATAAAAAGTGCCGAGTTTATCTTTACCCATGCTTTTATTTATAAAGACAATTTTATCTTTTACATCAGCTGCATCGGCTTGCTTTAACTGCTCCAGGCTGTCAAACATAGCGACTTGAGCATTAATTCCATCAAAAGGTGTGCCGATTGAACCGCCTAAAGCGGTAACAACCAGGCTTTGCTGAAAAGGCGCACTGACAGTTAAGCTGGCCTGACCACGTTGCCAATATTGCATGGTAAAAGGCTCAGTCCACACCTTATCGTACCCCAGTTGCTTAAATTTTTGCTCGGCCCAGGCTACGGCTCTGGCATCGGCTTCGCTACCGGCAAGGCGCTGGCCAACTTCAACGGTAAGGGATTCGGTAAGTTGGTAAGCCAGGTTATTATCCAGCTTAAGTTCACTGGCATTTAGCTGCAGACTTAGTACGGCAGTTATTGTTGTTAGCCACAATTTCATCTTTTCATTCTGTCCCGTTGTTGGTAAAGTGAGCCCGACTTTACCACCTTTTGTCAGCTATCTCACCGTTTTAGCGCGTAAAAGGTGTTGTTTAAATGGAAAGTTTAAGGCAGTAAGGAAAGCTCATGCCGTCAGCATTATGTGCTTTGGTTGTCGATGATGTCGCAGCTGTGCGCAGTTATATCAGTCAAATTTTGCTCAGCCTTGGTGTTGTTTCTGTATTGGAAGCCGCAGATGGTGATAGCGCGACAAAGTTATTCAGCCAACACCGGCCCGATTTGGTATTTCTTGATATTCAGTTGCCAGATATTAACGGCCAGCAGTTATTGAAACGTTTTCGGCAACAGAATGAAAATGCCGTAGTGTTTATGGTTTCGGCGTTTTCCAGTGTCGATAACCTGAAAATGGCAGTAGAAAACGGCGCCCGGGCATTTGTAGTAAAACCTTTTACAATCAACCGCATTCATAAGTTAGTACAGCCCTTGTTACACTAAATGTGCAGCTTTGCTACAGTCTGCTAAATCTGGTTATTCTTTGTCAAATACGAATGATTATATTGTCGGTTGGTAAACAAATCGGTAATATCAGGGTTTTAGTCACGGCAGAGTAGTAACCAATGAATATGCAGGATATGTTAGCCAACTCGGCAAAAGCGGTAAAATTGTTGAAGGCAGTATCTAATGAGCGGCGATTGCTGATGTTATGCCACTTACTTGACGGAGAATTGTCGGTGGGTGAGTTAAATCAGAAATTAGAACTAAGCCAATCTGCTCTGTCGCAACATTTGGCACTGCTACGCCGGCATAAATTGGTGAAAACCCGTAAAGCAGCGCAAACAGTGTATTACAGCCTGAACAGCAAAGAAGCCGAAGCGCTGATAGCCTTATTGCATAAGCTGTACTGCGCTGACTAAGCGAATAACAGCAACAAAAAAGCCGGCAAAAGCCGGCTTTTTTGTTGGAGCTGTGTCTTAAGCAGCGCTTAATGCCTTAACATGGGCATTTAAACGAGCTTTATGACGTGCTGCTTTGTTCTTGTGGATCAGACCTTTAGAGGCCATACGATCAAGAACAGGCACCATTTTCTTGAATGCTTCAGTTGAAGCAGTTACGTCAGCAGTTAATACTGCCGCGTAGGTTTTCTTAATGAAAGTACGCATCATAGAACGTTGTGAAGCATTTTGCTGACGACGTTTTTCTGATTGAATTGCGCGCTTCTTAGCAGACTTAATGTTAGCCAAGGTAACACTCCTAAAAAACTAAACCGGACCCATCAAAGGCCGCATAATATGCCTATTTAATGGCCCGTTGTCAAATGCTTTAACGGTAAAGTCACAGATTTTAATCTGATAGCCTACTGGTAATCAGCAGCAGTAACGGGGCAAAATAGCCGCTGGCTAACAGAAGGAAGCATAAGTGTCGGCAAAGTTATTAAAATCAGGCCTGATTGTCAGCTTTATGACACTCATTTCCCGCGTGCTGGGCTTAATACGAGATGTGGTGGTAGCCAACTTTATCGGTGCCGGTGCAGCAGCCGATGTGTTCTTTTTTGCTAACCGGATCCCGAATTTTTTACGGCGCTTATTTGCCGAAGGTGCCTTTTCGCAGGCTTTTGTGCCGGTGTTGGCTGAAGTTAAAGCCAGGCATGGTGATGATGCAGTACGCGAACTGCTGGCTAAAGTGACAGGTAGTTTAGGTGTAGTCGTTACGCTGGTCACCTTATTTGGCGTAATTGCTTCACCGCTGGTAGCGATGTTATTCGGCATGGGTTGGTTTGTTGAATGGTTAAATGATGGCCCGCAGGCGCATAAGTTTGAACTGGCCAGCCTGATGCTGAAAATAACCTTTCCGTATTTGTGGTTTATCAGCCTGGTGGCCTTATCCGGTGCAATATTAAATACGTATAACCGCTTTGCTGTAGCGGCCTTTACGCCGGTGTTTTTAAATATTGCCATTATTGCCTGTGCCGTATTGCTGGCACCGACGCTGGACGAACCGGCGCTGGCGCTGGCCTGGGGAGTATTTATCGGCGGTGCTGTGCAGTTGCTGTTTCAGTTGCCGTTTTTGGCCAAAGCCGGTTTGCTGGTATGTCCCAAGTGGGGCTGGCGCGATGACAATGTCACTAAAATTCGTAAGCTGATGCTGCCGGCGCTGTTTGGCGTATCGGTAAGCCAGATAAACTTGCTGCTTGATACGGTCATAGCGTCATTTCTTCTGACCGGTGCCGTCAGTTGGTTGTACTACTCTGATCGGCTGATTGAGTTTCCTCTGGGGTTGTTTGGTATTGCCATAGCGACGGTGATATTACCGAATTTATCGCGCCACCATGCCAGTGAAAACAGCGCGCGGTTTAGCCAGACGCTGGACTGGTCTTTGCGCTTCGTTGCGCTGTTTGGCATACCAGCCATGGCTGGCCTGATGGTGTTGGCGCAGCCGATTATTGCGCTGTTGTTTATGCGCGGCGAGTTTAGCCAGCGCGATGTATTAATGGTGTCGTATAGCCTAATTGCCTATAGCAGCGGTTTGCTAAGTTATATGCTAATTAAAGTGCTGGCACCGGGATTTTATGCCCGGCAGGATATTAAAACGCCGGTGCGTATTGGTATTATTGCTATGGTAGCGAATATGCTATTTAACCTGATGTTGGCGCCGTTTTTAAGTTATGTCGGCCTGGCACTGGCGACGGCATTGTCGGCCAGCCTGAATGCGTTTTTATTGTACCGTGGTTTAAAACTGGCCGGAGTCTACCAACTGAGTAAAACCAGTCTGATATTTATCGTTAAACTGGTGTTTGCCAGCACTATTATGGCGGCCTTACTGTACTGGCAAACCCCCGATCTGCAAGCTTGGTTACAACTGGGTTTTACTGCTCAGGTGTGGCGTTTAAGCATGCTGTGTGGTTTAGCGGTGCTGGGGTATTTTGTAATGTTATGGCTGCTTGGTGTGCGTTTGCGGCATTTTAAAGCCAATTCTGTTGCTGAAAGCAATTGATTAAGTGGTTATAATGCGCGGTTTGTAGGCAAAGGTCAGATACGGCAGGCATGGAGTTAATTCGCGGCTTACACAATATTCAGCCCCGCCACCGCGGTTGTGTGCTGACCATAGGCAACTTTGATGGTGTACATTTGGGGCATCAGGCAGTGTTGGCCAAGGTCGTTGCCATCGCCCGGCAGATGCAGTTGCCCGCTTGCGTAATGTTATTTGAGCCGCAACCGCTGGAGTTGTTTGCCGGCGCAGCGGCACCGGCGCGCTTAACGCGGTTTCGGGAAAAATATGCGGCGCTGGCAAGTCTGGGCATAGATCGTTTGCTGTGCGTGCATTTTACGCCGGCCTTTGCGGCGCAGGCGCCAGAGCAATTTATTCAGCAATTGTTGCTTAAACAACTGGGTGTTGAGCAGTTAATTGTCGGCGATGATTTTCGTTTTGGTAAAAACCGCAGCGGCAGTTTCGAATTGCTGGCACTGGCTGCCGAGCAGCACCAGTTTGGTTTGTGCAGTACCTCCAGCTTGTTGCTGGGAGAGCAACGTATTAGCAGTACCCTGATACGCCAGGCGCTGGCTGAAGATGAATTAACCCTGGCAGCACAGATGCTGGGACGGCCTTTTGCGTTAACCGGCCGGGTACGGCATGGCCGTAAATTGGGTCGGGATCTGGGCTTTCCGACTGCCAATGTGTTTTTATACCGGCGTAAGCTGCCGGTAGCAGGTGTATACGCTATTACAGCCAATACCGTGTTTGGGCGTTATTATGGCGTGGCCAATATTGGTAACAGGCCGACGGTGCAAGGGCAACGACAACAGCTTGAAGCGCATTTATTTGATTTTAAAGGCGATTTGTACGGCAGCCAGATAGAGGTGTTATTGCAGCATAAATTGCGCAGTGAACAGCGCTTTGCTGGCCTGGCCGAGTTACAACAACAAATTGCTGCTGATGTAACAGCAGCAAAAGCATTTTTTCAGCATGACGCTATTGCACATGCCACTACTGATAAGACGGAACATAACGGATGAGCGACTACAAGCATACCCTGAATTTGCCGGAAACGGCTTTTGCGATGCGCGCCAATCTGGCGCAACGTGAGCCGCAAATGCTGGCCAAATGGACCGAAGCTGATTTATACGGCAAAATTCGTGCGGCTAAAAAAGGTAAAAAAACCTTTATTCTGCACGATGGCCCTCCCTATGCTAACGGCAATATTCATATTGGGCATGCAGTTAATAAAATCTTAAAAGACATTATTGTTAAAGCAAAAACGCTGGACGATTTTGATGCGCCCTATGTCCCCGGCTGGGATTGTCACGGCCTGCCTATTGAGCTGGTAGTAGAGAAGAAATACGGCAAGCCAGGCACTAAGCTGACAGCGGCAGAATTCAGACAAAAATGCCGTGACTATGCAGCGACGCAAATTGATGCCCAGCGCACTGATTTTATTCGTCTGGGCGTGCTGGGTGACTGGCAAAACCCATATCGCACTATGGATTATGGTTTTGAAGCTAATATTATCCGTTCGCTGGGAAAAATAATCAGTAATGGCCATTTGCAGCAGGGCTTTAAACCCGTGCACTGGTGTACCGATTGTGGTTCGGCACTGGCTGAAGCCGAAGTGGAATATCAGGACAAAGTATCACCGGCCATAGATGTACGTTTTGCTGTGGTTGATGAAGCCGTAGCCGATCGCTTTGATCATCCTGAAGGCAAACGTGGTACCGGTAAGGTATCGGTAGTTATCTGGACCACTACGCCCTGGACCTTGCCAGCCAACCGTGCCGTGGCATTAAATGCCAAACTCGATTACAGCCTGGTACAGGTAGAACAGGGGCCGCTGGGCGCTGAACGCTTAATTATTGCCACTGATCTGGTTAAAGATGTGATGGCCCGTGCCGGCATTGAACACTACCACGCGCTGGGGTTTGCCAAAGGTGCGGCGCTGGAACTGGTACAGTTAAAACACCCGTTGTACGACTTTAACGTGCCGCTGATTATGGGGGAACACGTAACTACTGACTCGGGTACTGGCTGTGTGCACACGGCGCCTGGCCATGGTCAGGAAGACTTTGTGGTTGGCAAGCAATATAACCTTGAAGTGGCTAACCCGGTAGGGGCCAATGGCGTTTACCTGCCTGATACGCCTTTATTTGCCGGCCAACATGTATTCAAAGCAAATGACAGCGTAGTAGAGGCGTTACAGGCTGCCGGAGCGCTGTTAGTACACAAAGCTTACAAACATAGTTACCCGCACTGCTGGCGGCATAAAACGCCAATTATTTTCCGTGCTACGCCACAGTGGTTTATCAGCATGGAACAGCAAGGCCTGCGTGCTACCTCACTGGCGCAAATTGAACAAACGCGCTGGATCCCGGACTGGGGTCAGCAGCGGATTGAAAAAATGGTTGAAGGCCGCCCTGACTGGTGTATTTCCCGCCAGCGTACCTGGGGTGTGCCTATCGCTTTATTTGTAGATAAAGATAGCGGAGCTTTACATCCAAATACTCAGCAACTGATTGAGCAAGTAGCGAAACTGGTTGAACAGGACGGTATTCAGGCCTGGTTTGATTTAGACGCTGTCACCTTGCTGGCAGATGACGCTGAGCAATACGTTAAAGTCAGCGATACGCTGGACGTCTGGTTTGATTCTGGTGTTACACATGCCTGCGTGGTTGACGTACGGCCGGAATTTGGCGGTGCCGATCAGGCCGATTTGTACCTCGAAGGTTCGGATCAACACCGTGGCTGGTTTATGTCGTCATTAATGACCGGTGTAAGCATTAAGCACAAAGCACCTTACAAACAGGTGCTGACACATGGTTTTACAGTCGATGCTGATGGCCGCAAGATGTCAAAATCGCTGGGTAATGTGGTATCGCCACAGGATGTCATGAATAAACTCGGCGCCGACATACTGCGCTTATGGGTGGCCACGACCGATTACACCTCAGAAATGACAGTATCGGATGAAATTTTAAACCGAGCTGCCGATAAGTACCGCCGTATTCGTAACACCGCACGCTTTTTACTGGCGAATTTAAACGGCTTTAACCCGGCTACCGATGTGGTGCCATTTGAGCAGATGGTTGAGTTGGATCTGTGGGTAGTAAACCGTGCCGCTAAGCTGCAACAAGAAATTATTGAAACCTATGATAACTATCAGTTCCATCAGGTGAGCCAGAAGCTGATGAACTTCTGTACCGTAGAGCTGGGTAGTTTTTATCTGGACGTGATTAAAGATCGGCAGTACACCGCCCATACCAATGGCGTAGCGCGACGCTCGTGTCAGACAGCGCTGTACCATATTGCCCAGGCGATGGTGCGCTGGATGGCACCTATTATGAGTTTCACTGCCCAGGAAATTTGGCAGGAGCTGCCGGGCGAACGCGATGAATTCGTGTTTACCGATGTTTGGTATACCGGCTTTAGCGGTTTAACCGCCGGAAAGTTTGACGATGCCTTCTGGCAGCAATTGCTGCAGGTGCGGGATGAGGTAAATAAAGTATTAGAGGCTGCACGGCGCGAAGAAAAAATCGGTGCTTCGTTGCAAGCTGAAGTGACCTTGTTTAGCTCAGAGGCACTGGCCGCAGATTTAGCCAAACTGGGCGATGAGCTGCGTTTTGTGCTGATTACCTCTACCGCACAGGTGAGCACTGCTGCTGCGCCTGCTGATGCAGTACAAACTGACTTGGCCGGCTTAAGCGTGCAGGTATCGGCGTCAACCGCTGCCAAATGTGGCCGTTGCTGGCATCACCGCCATGATGTTGGCAGCAATGCAGCCCATGCCGAATTGTGTTTGCGTTGCGTGTCGAATGTTGAAGGTGAAGGCGAACAGCGGGCATTTGCATAATGGTGTTATTTAAAGAAAGCGGTTGGCGGCTGTGGTGGCTGATGCTGTTAGTGTTAGTCGCTGACCAAATCAGTAAACAGGTGGTCATCGCCAATATGCAGCTGTTCGATTCTATCGAGCTGTTGCCGTTTTTTAACTTTACCTATGTGCGCAACTATGGCGCGGCGTTTTCGTTTTTAAGTGACGCCGGCGGCTGGCAGCGTTGGTTTTTTACCCTTATCGCGGTGGTGATAAGCGGCGTGCTGGCCGTGTGGCTGGCGCGTAATAACAAAACGCAGCTTAAACTTAATCTGGCGTTGAGTTTAGTGCTGGCCGGTGCCATAGGTAACCTGATTGACCGTAGCATTTACGGCTATGTTATTGATTTCTTGCATGTCTATTATCAAAACTGGCATTACCCGGCGTTTAATATTGCTGATTCGGCCATTTGTATTGGCGCTGCTTTATTAATTTGGGATAGTTTTAGCAACAATGAGGTGAAAAAGTGACAGATGCAGTAATAGCTGGCAGCAGCACAGTAATTTTTCACTTTGATATTAAGTTGTCTGACGGTAGTGCAGCAGAAAGCACCCGGGTGCATAACAAACCCGCCAAACTACAAATGGGCGACGGCAGTATTTCGCCAGCGTTTGAAGCCCAGCTTGCCGGCCTGAAAGCCGGTGACAAGAAAACCTTTACGCTGGCACCGGAAGATGCTTATGGCATGCCGAATCCGGACAATATTTACTATGTTGATCGCAGTAAGTTTTCTGCCGACGCCCCGGCAAAGACCGGCATGATTATTGGCTTTACCATGCCGGATGGCTCTGAAATGCCGGGTCTGGTGCGCGAAGTGGTGGGTGAGTCGGTGACTATAGATTTTAATCATCCACTGGCCGGGCAGACGCTGACCTTCAGTGTTGAAATTGTACAGGTAAGCTAAGTTATGGATATTTTACTCGCTAATCCACGCGGTTTTTGCGCCGGGGTAGATCGTGCCATCAGTATCGTTGAGCGGGCGCTGGAACTGTATGAGCCCCCTATTTATGTGCGCCATGAAGTGGTGCATAACAAATTTGTGGTAGATGGCCTGCGCCGCCGTGGTGCGGTGTTTGTAGATGAGCTGAACGAAGTACCGGACGGTAATATTGTTATTTTCAGTGCGCATGGTGTGTCGCAAGCGGTGCGCGAAAATGCCAAGCAGCGCGGCTTAAAAGTGTTTGATGCCACCTGTCCACTGGTAACTAAAGTGCATATGGAAGTGACCCGCGCCAGCCGAAAAGGTATTGAATGCATTCTGATTGGCCATGCTGGTCACCCGGAAGTGGAAGGCACCATGGGCCAGTATGATAACCCGCAAGGCGGTATTTATCTGGTGGAGTCGGCAGAAGATGTAGCAACACTGCAGGTTAAAAATCCGGCGCAACTGTGTTTTAGCAGCCAGACCACCTTATCAGTAGATGATACCGCCGACGTTATAGACGCGCTGCGTATCCGTTTTCCTGACATTGAGGGCCCGCGCAAAGATGATATTTGCTATGCCACGCAAAACCGCCAGGATGCCGTACGTGATTTAGCCAGCAAAGCCGACTTACTGCTGGTGGTGGGGGCTAAAAACAGCAGCAATTCAAACCGCTTGCGCGAACTGGCCGACAAAATGGGCTGTACAGCTTATTTAATTGATACCGCTGACGACATTCAGCAGGCCTGGCTTGATGGTGTCGCAGCGGTAGGCGTTACCGCTGGCGCTTCAGCACCGGAAGTACTGGTGCAACAGGTTGTAAAACAACTGCAGCAGTGGGGCGGTAAAGCCGTAAGTGAAAACCCGGGCCGCGAAGAAAACGTAGTGTTTGCCATACCGGCCGAGCTGCGCTAACGATACGTCAGCCAAAAGCCGCTGCAGCGCGGGTAATGTTGCAGCGGTTGCAATTTTATTAAACTAGCTCTTCCCTTTTTTTCATTTCTTGTGTCTAATTACGCCAAATTTAAGGTGTTTATCCATCTAAACGCCTGTTTGAAGTGTTGCCGTGGCGGCAATTTTTTTAAAATTGCATTGACAGCGTTGTCATGTTGCATGGATGTTGCGGGGTTGCAGTGAAGACAGTACAGGGTGTTACGCTGATAGAGTTAATGGTGGTGGTGGCGATTATCGGTATTTTGTCTGCCATCGTTTATCCGTCTTATCAACAATATGTACAACAGGGCCGGCGCTTAGACGGACAACGGGTGTTGTTGGATCAGGCAGTTATACTAGAACGGGCTTATGCCCGCAGCGGGCGCTACCCGGAAGCGCATGCTGTACCGGCGCACAGTTTTTATCAGTTTAGCTATGTTGTGGCGAATGCTGGTAGCGGTTTTACCTTAACGGCACAACCTAAGTCGCCGCATAGCGACGCAGAATGTGGCACGTTAAGCATCAATGCACAGGGTGTGCGCGGCTCTGCTGGCGGCGCCAGTTGCTGGAGAGAAGCATAATGCGCCGGCAGGCAGGGTTAACCCTGTTAGAGCTGATGGTGGTAGTGGTAATAATAGCCATTGCCGCCAGTATAGCCGCACCGTCTTTTAGCCGTATGATCCAGCACGAACGCCATGCCAGGGTAGTGAATCAACTGCAGGCGCTGTACAAATATGCCCGTAGTGAAGCCACCAAACGTGAGCAGGTGATCCGACTTGCCACCAATAATGGTCAGTTACAGGTGTTATTGGATGCACAGGTGTTGCGCCAACTGGCGTTACCGCCGGAATCCAGCAGCATTAGCGTAGACGGTCTGGCAGCGCTGGATATTTTGCCGTTTGGGGCTGTGTCGTCTGCGCTGGCAATATCGGTAACTGACGGGCGCAATCTGGTGCCGAAACGCCATTTGTGTGTCTGGCTAAGCGGCCAACTGGTAGTACAGGAGGCGGCCTGTGCATAAGCGGTTTAATCCAAAATCAACAGCTGGCGCAGCGGGTTTTAGTTTGGTAGAAGTGCTGATTGCCATGTTGTTAGCTGCGCTATGTTTACTAGGTCTGGTGCTTAGCCAGGTGAAAGCGCTGCAGTATGCCAGCAGCAGTTTAGCCTATACTGTGGCTACAGTGCAGGTACAAAATGCAGTAGAGCGGGCCTGGCCTTCTTTATGTGCGCTACAGCGCGCCGAGCTCAGTTACGACGCTACGTTACAACAGCAGTGGTTGCCTTTAGCCGGTCGTGATCCTCAAGGTTTTGTTGTCAGCCTGCCGACGCCGGCTGCTTTTGATTTTAGCGCGACACCCTACAGCTACAGCACGCCGTTACCGGGTGCAATTCCGCTGCCGCCACCGGGCTCTGCTACACCGGCATTACCAAATAGCTTTCTGATCCAGGTTAGTTGGAACGACGCCCGCTTCAATGATAACCAGGCCAATACGCTGGATATTGATACCAGCTTTCCCTGGTTACGCAACGGTGGGGCCTGTTGATGCTTAAACATGGCTTTACACTGGTTGAACTGATGGTAGCGCTGGCGTTGTCATCGTTATTGGTACTTGGGGTGGGTTCCGCCTTTATCAGTATCAAACAAACCGCCGGCCAAATAAAACAACTGGAAACAGCGCAAGAGGTGATCCGCAGCTCGCAAATAGTGCTGTCGCGCAGCCTGAAACAAGCCGCCAGTGCGTTGGTGGTGGATGCTGAGCTGCTGGTAACACATAACGCGGCTACCGGCTCCGTGACAGATTGCCTGGGACAAACCCAAACCGCGGCTTTTACCGAGCGTTTTCGCTGGCAGGGCGAGTTGTTGCAGTGTCAGGTTGCCGCTGGTGACTGGGTAACCTTGCTTAGTGGTATTAGCGCAGCGCAGTTTAACGTGGCAGATCAACTGATCAGCGTCCGGCTGGCCAGCCCGGGCCTGGCGGATAATTTTCCGGCAGCAGATTTGACCGGTGATGGTCAGCTGGAACGTTTTATTCAATTGGATTTCGCCTTGAAAAGCCAGATTCTGGCAGATAATACCTAGGAGCTGCAGATGCCGGGATGCTGTAATCAGAAAGGAATTTCGTCAGTAGTGGTGCTATTGCTGACGTTTGCTGCCAGTTTGCTGGTGTTTACCGTGCTGCAGGATAGTGTGGCGCAGGAACGGATGAGCGGCAATTTTCAGAAGCGGCTCAATGCTGAGTATCAGGCCGACAGAGCCAGCTACGATAGTTTCCATCGTATGAACGATGCGTTGTGGCGCAACCCGGCAGCAACCGACGCAGAGTTATTGGCCGCAGCCAGCCGCCAGCAAACAGATACCGGCGGTGGACGTGGCTTGCAAGCGGTTGGCACGGCAATAGATGCCGCAAATATATCAATTTTGGCGCGTGGGCAGCGATACGCCGATAGCAAATACAGTAATCAGGCATTATTACGCAAACATTTAGCTGCTGCGCCGGCGCTGGCGTCCCCTTTTAGCCATGGTATTACCGGCTGTGATGGTGTGTTGTTAAATGGTAGTGGCCTGATAGACAGCTATGACTCAGCGGACGGCGCCTATAACCGCCCCGGCGCCAGTAATAATGCCACTGTGCGTACTTTACGCAGTACTGCCGATATTAGCCTTACCGGCAATTCGCCTATTTTTGGCGACGTTTTATCAACCAACAATATAGTGATCAGTGGCTCTTCTGCCATCAGTGGCAAAGTGCATAGCAATGGCAGTATTACCCTAAGCGGTGGCAGTGAAATAGGTGGGGGTATTTTGGCCGGTGCCGCCTATAACCAATCCAGTGGCAAGGTATTGGCCAATATTCACGCCAATGGCAATGTAAGGATCACGCAGGGCATTGTTGGCGGCCATATCCGCACCAGGGGGCATTATTATCATGAAGGCCTGAGCGTGCCGGGCGAAGTGCGCGCTAATGGCAATATTGAAATGAAGCAAGGCCAGGTGGCCGGTGGCATTCGCAGTGCTGGCAATGTCAGCCTGACCAGCTGGAGCAGCAATATGTTTAGTGGCGGGGTACATGCAAGTGGCAATATAAACCTGACCACTTCAGTTAACAGCCCGATCACGGCTGACGATCTGCGTTATGGTGGCACAGCTACGGTGCCGAATGTCGTGGCGCACTACCGCACGGCACCTTACTATCAAACGCCAGCGCCTTTTATCAGCAGTGTAGATGTTGTTGCCGAAGTACCGATAGAAAATACCACAGTGCCGCCGGAAGATGAGGCTTATGTCAGCTGTGATCCGCTGAACATTGCTGAGCACAGCAGTCGCCTGGCAGAGCAGGCCACGCAGTTGCCGGACCTGTCGCTGACGACCCTGCCGGAAGTTTATACACTGACACCACTGCAGGGACAATATAAAACCTTGGGCAGTGGCCGCAGCCAGCTTAGCTTAACACCACAAAATCTGGCTTTTTTAAACCGGCAACAGGCGGTTTATAGCCTGCAGAGTCTGACGATAGGCGGTAATTTTTATATCAGCGGTGGCAATGTGACCTTGTTCGTTGCCGGTGATGTAACCCTGTCGGGTGACAGCCGGTTAACTATCGCTGAGGGGAGTTCATTAACCTTAGTGGTACGCGGTAAATTCAGCGTTAGAGCCTCTGCCAGAGTGATAACACCGGTAACAGGTGTTGGCGCTGACGGAGTGCCGGTGTTTTCGGTCTATTCAGATTATAGCGGTGCTGATGGCATAACCCTGTCTGGCGCATCCGATCTGTATGCGGCTATTTATGCCCCGTTAACCGATGTCAAAGTGCAGGGCAGCGGCCAGTTGTTTGGCTCTGTGCTGGCGAAGACGGTTGCTGCTACCGGTGCCGGCGGTATTCATTATGATGAAGCACTGGGTCGGGCCAAAGTGGGCAATGGTAATAATGGCAGCTCTGCGGTCAGACGTATCAGTTTTATTGGCTGGTCTGCATCGCAGAGCTAAACTTCGGACAGGATAAAGTACAGCCGGCATTATTAGCTGATCCGCAGTACCGGCACCTCAGTGCGCCACTATTAACTTTGTTAAGCCAGTCGGTGTATTATGCTGTTTATGCCAACTTTTGTGGATAAGCAGATGTACCTGCAATGGGCTTTGCCTGCGTTACAACTACCGTATTTATGCCATGGCCGCTTTTTGTTGCGCTGTGCTGTGCTGGCACAGGCGGTAGCGGTGGTACTGGCATTTGCGCCCGGTACACACCACGAACTGTGGCTTAGGCTGGGTTTAATCAGTTTATTCGTGCACTGGGTGGCATTGTTAACGACCTTGCTGTTTTGCCTGCTGCGCAACAGGTTAAATCGCTTATCTCCACTGAATATATTACTAAGTTGTAGTGGTATTTTTTTGCTGCTAACGATGCTGGTAAGTTTTTTGGCGCATAGCGGTTTTGCCAGCGGCCATGCTATGTTTAGCCAAAGCCTGCTTAGTTTTACCCTGGGTAATCTGATGGTGGCGTTAATTGTCGCCATTATCGCTATGCAGTTTTTTATTATGCACAGCGAGCGCAGTATTCAGCTGCAAGCGCAAAGCAAAGCTGAACTTACTGCCTTGCAAGCCCGTATTCAGCCACACTTTTTATTTAATAGCCTTAATACTGCCGCCGAATTAATTCATGTCGCACCTGCTGCTGCTGAGCAGGCACTGCTGGATCTGTCCGCACTGTTTCGTGCCGCATTGCATGCCGGTGAAATGGTCACACTGCAAGACGAGCTCACACTGGCAAAACAGTATTTGTCGCTGGAGCAATGGCGTCTGGGTAAGCGCATGCAGGTGCAGTGGCAACAACCTGATAATCTGGCTGCACTGAATGTGCCGGCATTAACTGTGCAGCCACTGCTGGAAAACGCCGTGCGCCATGGCATAGAAAGCTGCGCGCAAACGGCTACCCTGCAGGTGGATATTTTGCAAAGCAGCCAGTCAGTTACTATCGTTATTGTTAATCCGTTCAATTTAAAACCCTCAGGCCGCGCCAGCAACGGCATAGCGCTGGATAATATTCGTCAGCGTTTGCAGTTGCACTATGGTAGTGCAGCGCAGTTAAGCCAGAGTGTGGTAAATGGGTCATTCCGCGTGAAGCTGGTTATTCCGCTACAGGCTGGAGCGGGCTAATGCGTATACTGATTGTTGATGACGAACCTCTGGCCAGAGCCCGGCTAAAACGCCTGCTGGCGCAGCTACCCGAGCATCAGTGTGTAGCCGAAGCTGAAAATGCCAGCCAGGCTCTGCAGCAAATTAAACAACTGCAGCCTGATTTAGTGCTGCTGGATATTGCTATGCCAGAGCAAGACGGTATCAGCCTGGGCACAGAGATACTGCAACTGGCCGTACCACCGGCAGTTATCTTTGTTACCGCTCACCCGCAACATGCGCTGGATGCCTATCAGGCCAGCCCGGTGGGCTACTTGTTAAAACCGGTTGCTGCCGAAGCCCTGCAAACTGCATTGCAAAAAGCCGGTACGCTAACCCGGGCGCATCTGGAGAAAAAAACTGTTGTCGCCAAGCTTACCTATCTGCAGGCTGGCGTTAAACGCCAACTGGCACTAGACGACATTTTTTACTTTACCGCCGATGACAAGTATGTCCGGATGGTGTTTAAGCAGGGCGAGGCTCTAATCGAGCAAAGCCTGGTGCAACTGCAACAGCAATTTCCGCAACTTTTGGTACGCATTCACCGGCGCACCTTAATCAATAAAGCCTACTTCGCCCGTTTGCTCAGTCAGGATGGCCGCCACTGGGTGCTGCTAAATGGCTGTGATGACAAACTTGAAGTCAGCCGCCGTGAAGTGGCATCACTACGTGACAGCCTGATGTAACTGTCCGGCCTGCCGTTTATCCGGCAATACTACCGTTTGTCCAAAAAGCAGTTTGCCTGGAAAACATTCAGCAGTATGGTTTAGCTATAAAATTCCGCTAAAACTCTGAGTTGATTTTGATATGACTAAAGCTGGATGTAAAAAAGCGCGCTGCGATAAGACGCAAAAAGCCATTGAAACGGGGTTTACTCTGGTAGAGCTAATGGTAACGGTTGCTGTGCTATCTGTCGTCCTAACTGTCGCGGTACCGTCTTTTGCCGCTTTGGTTCAGGGTAACAGGTTGACCGGGCAGGTTAATCAAATTGTTGCTGCGCTAAACTTGGCTAAAGCCGAAGCAGTAAAGCTTAATCGTGCAGTTTTGTTTTGTCACTCTTCTGATGCCACAACATGTTCAGAGCCGGCCAATACAGGCTGGCAAGGCTGGTTAGTTGGAATTGCTCAGCCAAGACCTGCTACTGGTATTGTTGTTGGAAATATTATGGCCGTTGGTGAGTTGCATTCTGATCAAATCATGATACTGGAAGCTGAGAGTATTGCCGATTCGGATGGCGAAATCCGCTTTGTGCCACAAGGTCTGGTCAGAGATCAAGGGAATGTACCGTTAACCTCGGTTTTAAGGGTTTGTTTAAAGTTTAGTGGTGTAATGAATATAAGAGATATAGGTATTAGCTCTGGAGGACAAGTAGATGTTGTGAATTCGACTAATACATTATGCGCAGTGCCGGAGGAGATAATATGAGGGCCATCCGAACGCAAAAGGGAGTGACTTTGCTTGAAGTACTAATATCAGTTTTGGTATTAGCAATCGGCATCTTGGGGGTAGCAGGTTTACAGTCTGTTAGCCTTAGGAGCACCAATACCTCACATGAGAGAGCCATGGCTGTAGTGCTGACGGAAACCTTGTTTGAAGTTATGCGAGTTAATGCTATCGGAGCTCGTCAAGGCAATTTCAACATGGACTGCAACTCAGCTGTCGCAGGTACTGAGGCCTGGTTTGATGACGTTAAAAGTGCGACAGATGGCGAGACGTGCGCAGATGTTGCATGGGACAATGGTGTTTATCGGGTAACCATAGATTGGAGTGATCAGCGTCTCAATGCCAACTCCGTAGTTGTAATGGAGACAAGACCATGACTGTAGTTAATCAGCACAAGGGCTTTACTCTGGTGGAGTTGATGATCGCGCTTGCACTTAGCTTGATTCTGCTGGCTGGTGTTATCGGTGTTTTTATCTCTAACCAGAATACAGCAAGGGCAACAACAGACTTATCTAATCTTCAAAATAGTACACGCTTGGCATTTCAATTACTGTCTCAAGATATTCGAAGTGCGGGCTTTTCCGGCTGCAATAATGCAACACGCGATGTTAGCTTAATTCAAGTGGCAGGTGTAACTCCCGCATGGGCAGATTGGATTGGCGGATTGCAGGGATTTGCTGCTGATGCAAACGGTAATGAATCAATCCGATTAATGTATGGTACAGGCACGAGTAGCTCAGTTGTTACACATGCGCCGCCAGTTTTTACATTGAGTGCTGCACCAGCATTGCAAGCTGGCGACATAGCATTAGTTTGTGACGACACGCTAACGTCTATTTTTCAAGTTTCTGCAGTTGGGGCAACTAATTTAAGTCACGCTGTTGCCGGTACTATGAATTGTTCAGCCGATTTGGGAATCATCGGCGATCCTTTTGTTTGTGCAGCGCCTAGGCCAAAGCTATTCGGCGCAGACTCCATGATATTGCGACTTGAGTCCGTGCGCTGGTTTGTAGGGCCAGGAATTAGAAATAATGCTATACGCTCATTATTTCGCGAAACGGTCATCGGCGGACAAGTGGTTGCTGAGGAAGTTTTGGCAGGTGTGGCGTCATTAACATTTCAATATAGTGGCCAGCCATTTGCGTTAGTGCCGTTTTCTGCAGCGCTAAATATGGGCAACATGGTTGCAGTAAACGTAAATATAGTACTTGACCAGGCTGCGTTTCCTAATATTCAACTGGCTGCTGAGCAAAGAACAATAACGTTTTTGGCTGCCGTCAGAAATAGACTTTGAGGTGTAGATGAAGAGCTCTAAAGCAGAACATGGTGTGGCTCTGATCGTAAGTTTACTGTTATTACTGGCGATTACTATGCTAACCATTTCAAGCATGCAACGTTCGGTCATGCAAGAGCGCATGACGTCAAATCTTTACGAGCGGCAGCTGGCTGTGCAACAGATAGAGTCTGCTTTGCGGGCAGCAGAGTTAGTGCTTGAAGGTTTAAGACCAAACCCTGCAGATTCAGTCGGAGTGCAGGCTGGTTTATATGGCCTGCCAGTGCCAGGTAATATCGACCGTTGGGTTGACAATAATACGGCGTGGGTAAATGCACCTGCTGTTAATCAAGGCATGGCAGCGCAAGCACAATATATTATGGAGTATATGGGAGAGTGGGCATCACCAGCGCGTCCTGATTGCGCCAGATCAACCACTATAGATCCAGATTGCCTATCACCCACTTTTCGCATTACGGCCAGAACAGTGCCGGCGAATGATACGGCGCAAGTTGTAATGCAAACGATTTGGCGTTTATAAAACGCAGGAGAGCTAAAATGTTAAAGGGTAAAAATAGGTTTACAAAATTGACGTATTCTTTAGTCTCAATCTGCTTCGGTTTGATGTCTGGCATGGCGGCTGCTGATTTAGCTATACCCAAGGTGCCTTTACAAACTGGCAGTGATGTTCCTGTTAATTTAATGTTTGTTATTGACGACTCTGGTTCAATGGCTTGGTCCTATATTCCTGATGGTATTAGAAATATTTGTAAAAATAATTCAACTGAATTTCAACGTCGTAGAGGGCGCTCTCCAGATTACAATGAAATGTATTTTAACCCTGCTACAACCTACATAGTGCCACCAAAGGCAGATGGCACAAGCAATAACACCCCCTCGTTTACCAATGCTCCAAAAGATGGCTACAGCTGGACTGGGCATGTTGATTTGAGTAAAGACTTCCGAGCTACCTGGTATTACCAAAATGGAAGTAACGACCAGTATTGTGGCGAAGCTGGAGCTGCTGATTATTATTTATTCGATAAAACCCTGTGCAATGATGTAGAAAGTAATTCTTGTTACCGGCGATATAAAGTTGCAGAGCAGAGTTCAACAATTAAGAAAAATTTTGCAATCTGGTACAGCTATTATCGATCACGTAAAATGGCATCTCTTGCTGGCATAGGTCGTGCTTTTGCAACATTACCAGAAGCTATGCGAGTTGGTTACGGGGCAATTAACAATGACCCTGTTAAGCGTGGGGTGCGAGAGTTTTCTGGCACGGACAGGAGCAGTTTTTTTAGTTGGTTGTATGGCCAACCTGACAGAACCAGCTCAACCCCACTTCGTGGAGCATTAAAGGAAGTTGGTGAGTATTTTAAAAAAGATGAGCCGTATTTAACGATACCGGAAGACGATAAAAGTGGTTTAGTTTCCTGTAGACAAAACTTTTCTATTCTGATGAGTGATGGCGGCTGGAATGAAGAGAACTCGCCGGATGTAGGGAATGCCGATGGTGATGGCTATTCGAACACTTTAGCTGATGTTGCATACAAATACTGGAGTGAAGATCTAAGAACTGGTGAGAGTAGCGGTTTGGTTAATAACGTACCCACTTCTTCATTCGATAATGCTGATTGGCAACACATGGTCACTTATACTGTCGGTTTAGGTGTCGTAGGTTCACTTAAGTATGAGGACGTAAAAGAAGCAAAGCCAGATGCGGCGGTTTGGACAAATCCAGGTTGTGCTACCTGCGCCGCAGACCCTGGAAAAGTTGATGATTTTATTCACGCTGCAGTAAACGGCAAAGGCGGTTTTTTTAGTGCAAAAAGTCCGCAGGAGTTTGCCGATCAGTTAACTAGCACGCTAAGAAACCTGCAACTAAGAACTGCGTCTGCATCTAATCTTGCGTCTACCACAACTACACTACAACAAGACAATAGTGTGTTCCAGGCATCTTTCAATACTAAAAGCTGGACGGGTGACTTGGTTAGCAGAGATGTTAAAGATCTGACTAAAGTACAATGGCGAGCTAACTTCCCTGAATTGTCTAAACGTAAAATTTATACCTCGAGAAATAACGTTTTTGTTGATTTTGACTGGGACAAACTTAATGCCGCTGAGCAAGCTGTGTTAAAAAGTAGAGAAATAGTCGATTACCTGCGTGGAGATCAAACTAAAGAGAAATCGGCGACTAACCCAAGTGGTTTCCGTGAACGGGTGTCTTTACTGGGTGATATTGCACATTCCTCACCAGTGTATGTTGCAGCACCTCAGAATCGTAACTATCAGCGTTACGGTTGGGAAGGTGCCGGTGGATATGCATCGTTTCTGAATAGTATGAAAACCAGAAGCCCTGTTGTTTATGTTGGTGCTAACGACGGTATGTTACATGGTTTTAACGCTGATACCAAAAGCAGTACTGCAGGTCAGGAGATTTTTGCTTATGTGCCGCGTAAATTTGTCTCAGCTGGTTCAACATTGGCAAGCTTTTCATCTACAGATTACGAGCACCAGTTTTTTGTAGACGGCTCACCTGTAGTAAATGATGTTTACATAAATGGTGCCTGGCGCAGTATTTTGATCGGCACTTTAGGTCGTGGTGGAAATAGCATTTTTGCTCTAGACGTTACTAAACCAACTGAAGTAGCGCTGCTGTGGGACTTAACCTTGCCTGAAATTGGCATTGTTACTACCCGACCTACCGTAGCGAGGCTGAACGACGGTAGCTGGTCTGTGCTTTTGCCTTATGGCTATAACAACAGCGCGAATAAGGACGGAATTATCGCAGTTGATATTAAAACGGGCACGGCAACCAAAATTGAAGCACCAGCAGCTGCAAATGGACTCAGTCAGATTGAAGGCTGGGATGCAGATGGTGATGGCAACACCGATTGGTTTTTTAGCGGTGATCTAAATGGTAATGTGTGGAAATTTGATTTGTCTGGCGGCACAGCAGCTTCATGGAAAGTGGCTTACAATGGCAGCCCACTGTTTACGGCAAAAGATAAATCAGATAAACCTCAGCCCATTACAGGCGGCATCACTTTAAGCACGCATCCTAAGACAGCTCAGCTATGGGTATTTTTTGGCACAGGCAAGTTTAATGAAAGCGGTGATAGCATAAACGCTGATACCCAGAGCTGGTATGGTATTACTGATGGCTCAACCATCGGTTCACGTGCGCAGCTTGTTGAAAGAACTATGGCTAATCTGGATTACACTAATCCTGATACCAGTGAGGTTCGGCCAGGCCGCCGTGTACCTGTTGCATCTGAAACTGATTTAAATGGCAAGCGCGGGTGGGTAATGGATTTAATTGACAGTCGTGAACGCATAACTTCTCAACCCAGAATAATAGGTTCAAATTTGGTGATGAATACCATTATTCCTGATTCTGATTTATGTAATCCTCAAGGTGATGGCTGGATAATGGCTGTCGACCCTTATACCGGAGGTCGTTTGGATTATCACTTCTTTGACTTATCCCGGGATAAGAAATTTGAAGCTAAGGACGCTTTGCCTGATGGAACAGCTGCCAGTGGCGTAAAATTTCAAGGTATGCCAGGAGAGCCGGTATTTGATACCAGTAATTCGTCAGGTCCACCTACCATGATTATCAATACAACCAATTTAGCGCTGAATACCGATCCAGTGAATTTGGACATTAAGCGTGGTCGTTTGTCCTGGCGAGAGGTAAGCAACCAATGATGATAAAACATAGAAAACTTGCAGGCTTTACCTTAGTTGAGCTAATGATTGCTGTTGCAATAGTGGGAATATTGGCTGCGGTTGCTTTGCCGTCATATCAAGCCTACGTTCAGCGATCTAATCGAGCCGCTGCGGTAGCCTGCCTTACTGAAATTGCTCAGTTTATGGAAAGGAATTATACGCAAAACATGCGATATAACCCAGTTGGGTTCGTCTTGCCTGCTTTTCAATGCGGTACTGAATTGGCTGCTAGATATCAATTCAGTTCTGTTGCGGCTGATTTAGGGCAGCGAACGTATACGTTGCAGGCTGTTCCGACAACGCTTCAACAAGATAATTGCGGCACACTAACGCTTAATCAGGCGGGTCGAAAAGGAGCTGCCGGTGGTTTTGACGCTACTACGGTTAGAAATTGCTGGTAATTAAATTTGATCTTTTGAAATAATGTTGTAACTTTAAGGTTAATTTAAAACCTTGGGCATATGGATATGCGGTTACAACATGGCTTTACCCTGACGGAGGTACTGGTAACCCTACTGGTACTTAACATAGGTTTACTTGGTGTGTTGGCGGCACAGACACTGGCTTTAAAGCAAGTGCGTGACGCCACTTACCGTACTCAGGCGCTGGCGCTTGGTAATGCGCTGGTGCAGGAAATGCAAAGCAACAGTGCCTTGGCCAATGTTATAGGTTCACGTTTACATCTGCAGTCAGAAATTCCTGCCGCACCCGAGTGTTCTCCTACCCAACCCTGTACTGCTGGCCAGGTAGCTGCAGTGCAACTACAACAATGGTTTGAGTTGTTAAAACCTGAAGCGGGTGCACCGCTGCCAGAGGCTGAATTTTGTTTGCAGCAGTCGGCTGGGGCTGTATCACTTGCTGTTAGCTGGCGCTCTGTTAGCCAGACGCAGCAAGGCCGCGCCCAGGGATGTCAGCCGGGAGCGGGTCGTAGTCACTTTGTCATTGCTGCAGGTTAAGTTATGCGCAAATGTAAAGGGCTCACTTTAACTGAGCTGATGATAGCGCTGCTGCTGGCGACGTTTTTACTCGGTGTTACTTTTACCGCTTTTGGCAGCCTTAGCCGGTCTGTAAGGCAAACCCAGCAATTGGCACAGTTGCAGCAAAATGCCCAGCTAGTGATGAATTTACTGCACAATGAACTGGCAAACGTTGGCTTTTGGGGCGGCCGTTCAGATCTTGACGACATTTTGCAGGCCGCCGCCTTAGCGCCGCCTCTAGCTGATTGCGCTAAGGCAGGACTCGATAGCGGCAGCTTTCCGCAGCCAGGCCAATCTTTTGTAACCTTGTATGCCGAGAAAGTACAGCCGGGCCGGCCGCTGGATTGCGTAAGCCAGCCGATAGCCGGCTCTGAATTACTGCAGGTTAAACGCTTGCTCGGGCAATATGCTGTACCTGCCGCTATGCGGCAAAACCGCTTCTATGTTGAAACCGACTGGCAACATGCCCGCTTTGTTGATAGTGGCAGTGCTGAGCTAAACCCGGCGCTGGATTATTTTCCGTATCAGCATTTGGTGCTCTATCTGCAAACCCAGCAACATGACGATACTGAGGTGCCGGTATTAATGCGTAAACGGCTGGCCAGAAGCAATAGTGGTCAGGCGGTGATCAGCACCGACTCTGTGCTTGATGGCGTTGAACGAATGCATTTTCAGTTTGGGGTGGATGCCGATGGTGACGGCAGTTTGAATTACATGTTACCCACCGAACAAATGACAGCAGAATTGTGGCAAAGAAACGCTGTTGTCAGTCTTCGTTATCATATTTTATTACGCTCAACTCAGCCGGATATCCATTACCGCAATAACCAGACTTATCAATTGGGTGTGCATCGTTTTACCGCACCTGATGATCATTATCGTCGTTTGCTGATAAGCAATAGTGTGTATTTCTCCAACGCAACTTTGAACTGAGGTGGCCAATGACAAGGCAAAGCGGCGCAGTACTGCTAATTTCGTTAATTCTACTAATGGTAATGAGTTTACTGCTGACGGCGATGTTAACGGTGACTCAGCTAAGTCATAAAAGTGCGTTGGCGGCACAACAGCAACTTCAACTTTCGCAGCAGGCATTGCAGCAACATCTGGCTGCGTTGCCTGTTGCCGGCCAGGCCATACCGGTGCAACTGTTAGCGCAATGTCCTGGCGCTTATGCCGGCTGGAGTGAGGGCGTGTTGCAGTGTGCGGTTATTCGTCACGAATCGCAGCAGTTTAGCGCTAATCGTCAGGCTTTTATCGAATATTCCAGCTTATTGCTGCTGCAAAATCTGGCAGAGGAGTGAGTCTATGTCTGGTTGGAGGGCTCTGCTGTTTAGTTTTCTTGGGCTGTGTTTTCCGCTGCAGGCGTGTTTACAGTCAGCCGCTGAGCCGGTTAATACTGTATTGGCTGCAACCATTTTAGGCGCTGAACCACGACAGGTGGTTATTCATAATAATCTCAGCCTGGCGACGCCCACTGCGGCAGGTGTATTAGCTTTGTATAATGCCAATAATCTGCAGTTGCTTGACCAGTTGCAGCAATGGCCCGTGACCGGTGGCCAAATCGGTGCAATTCTGGCCCAGCCAGCGGTTCTGGATAGTAACTATGACGGTATTGCCGATGCTGTGTACCTGATAGATGCCGCTGGCCTGCTGTGGTTTGTTGGGCTGGGCCGCAGTGGTTTTGCTGCAGCTGAACTGATAGCCGATTTTTCTGGGTTGGGGTATAGGTTTGAGCAGCCATTGCAATTGATTAAAACCCGTGCCCCGGCGCCTTCAGGCCAGTTACAGTATCAAATTACCCTGCTGCTAACCGCGTCTGATAGCCAGCAAACCAGTATTGTAATTGCGTTAAAACATCGCCCGCAGCGCGCTGCTGTGGCTGTGTTATCTGATTTAACAGATCGCAGCAGTATAGCCGCAGAAGAGCAACGTCATGGGATAGATGAGCAGCTTTGGATGGCAATGCAGCAATCATCTGGCTGGTACGTCAGATTGCCACGGCAACTTATCAGCAAACCTCAGGTGTATGCTGGTGTCGTCTATCTGTTGTCAGCAAAGGCTGGTACAGCAGACTCAGACTGCACATTGGCTGCAGATGCGTCGCCTTTACTGCATGCTTTGCATCTGCATCATGCCGGGTTGGTGTATACGCAACGTGCCAGGCAGGTAGCACTGCAACAAAGTGGTGAACTGGCACTTGAGCAAAGTGAAAATGGTGGCTTGCAATTGGTATTGCAGCGTGGCGAGTTAACGCAGTCGTTAGAAACGGAGTTGCAGGCTATATCATCCGAGTGCGCAGATTGCACCGAGCCGCTAACGGCAGCACAGTTTCCGCAGTTGATCAGGCTGGCCACTTTTCAGACTGAATATGGCGCACACTAAGATGCAGCTGGCTAAACCGCAACAGGCGTTTACTTTGCTGGAGGTGATGGTAACGGTAGCCATAGTGGCGATTCTGGTGAGCATTTGTTATCCGTCGTATCAGCGCTATGTGCTACACACCTATCGGGCAGAGGCCAGCAGCCAATTATATATGTTGGCGAATGCGCAGGAGCAGTATATTGCTGATTATGGCCGCTACACGGACGATTTCTCGTTGCTGGGCTGGCAAAGCTTGCAGCAGTCTGGCCGTTATCGCTATCAGATTACACTGGAAGCTGAAGCTCAGGGTTATCTGTTAAGTGCGACGGCCATAGGTTTGCAGCAGGCAGATTCGGACTGCGCCGAATTCACGCTTAACCATTTTGGCCAGCGTAACGTGCAAAGCCCGCAATATTTGAGTTGCTGGCACTAGTTTACCGGGCAAGCGGTGGTTTGATGGCTTAAGCGGTTGCGTCCGGCCTGGTTAAGCACCAGGCGAAAATGCCAGTCGCTGCCTGCTTTGCCACAATAATAAAAAGTGCCGTTTTCAAAGCCATTTAAACTACCATCGCGGCGAAAGGTGAGCCGTTCGCGGTTATACAGTAGTTTGTGCTGCTGAGCCGGCGGTGCAATTTCACGTAGTAACTTACTGTCATTGCTGCCAGGGTACAGCAGTGAAAGCTGTAACGGTAGTTGCTGCCAATTGTTCTGACACTGGCCAGCCTGTTGTGGGCATAATTGCACCGGCAAGTTACTGCTGGCCGCAGCAACCCGGGCAAAGGCCAGATGCTGACTAAACTGACGCATATAGGCCTGAGCCCGCTGAAAGTCGATAAAGGCAGCCATAGCCGGTACAGCAATAGTCGCCAGCAAAATGAGAACGGCCAGAGTTACCATGAGTTCCGGCAAACTAAATGCCCGTTGTTTATAAGCCCGCATAGCTATTCCTTGCTTTTTGGATATAGCAATAAGTATGGTTTAATTTTTGTAAATTAAAAGCTGCATTAAAGTTTTAACGCAGCCTGTTTTAGCGCGGGTTAAGGGCGATGTTAGTCGTAAATAGTAGGAATTGGCTGGCGCTTATGTTGTGTTTTCAGATAGATAGCTATCAACTTATCGCTAACCTCTTTTGCTACCGTTTTGGCTTCAAGAAAATCATCAATTTGTTCATAGCTCAGACCCAGCGCGGCTTCGTCGGCTTTTTGTGGTGCCAGACATTCTAAATCTGCCGTTGGCACTTTGCCCACTAATATGTCCGGAGCCCCCAGTGTTTTGCCCAGTAAGCGTACCTGGCGTTTGCTTAAGCCAAACAACGGAGCCAGATCACAGGCGCCATCGCCCCATTTGGTGTAAAAGCCGGTAATATTTTCGGCGGAATGATCTGTGCCTAACACCAGCCCACCGAGCAAAGCGGCAATATGGTACTGCACCACCATCCGGCTACGCGCCTTTACATTACCTTTGGCAAAATCGGCCTGTGCTGCTGTGGCCGTCGCCAGCTCCATCGCGGCCATCGCACTCCAGCTTGCCTGATGAATAGCATCGGCCGCGGCTTGAATGTTAACCGTTATAGCTTTGCTCGGCTGAATAAAATCGACAGCCAGTTGTGCTTCTGCTTCGTCTTGCTGGGCTGCATAGGGCAGACGCACGGCAATAAATTGATAGCCGCTATCGCCTTGGTTCAGTTCATTTACGGCCAGCTGTGCCAAGCGGCCACAGGTAGTGGAATCTATGCCACCACTAATTCCCAATACCAGTGTCTTCATGCCTGAGGCTATCAGGCGTTGTTTTATAAAATCTACCCGGCGGCGAATTTCAAATTCCACGTCGATCTGCGGTAATACCCGCATTTCGGCAATAATCTGTGCTGCATTCATTCCTGTTAAGCCTCTGCTGAGAATATTTGCCTATCTTACCGTGCTTTACCCTTGCCGGATCAAGTGATTCTTCAGCATTAACTGCTGAACCACCACCTGGCTTGTATTATACTGCCAGCAATACTGCGGCTTAACCAATAGGAACGATAATGAAAAAAATTGAAGCGATTATTAAACCTTTCAAGTTGGATGATGTGCGCGAAGCGTTGGCCGATATTAACGTTACCGGCATGACGGTAACAGAAGTAAAAGGCTTTGGCCGGCAAAAAGGCCACACCGAGCTTTATCGCGGCGCAGAATACATGGTGGATTTTTTACCCAAGGTTAAGCTGGAAATTGTTGTTGCTGACGATCAGGTCGAGCGCTGTGTTGAAGCCATAATGAAAACCGCACAAACCGGCCGCATTGGCGATGGTAAGATTTTTGTCTTCGATGTGGAGCGGGTGGTGCGTATCCGTACTGGCGAAGAAGATGAGGATGCGATATAACAGGGTTTATGTTTAATTAACGTTGGTTTGCGATGCGTACAGGTGTTTTGAGCGCGTTGTTGCTTCTGAGCGCTAGCACAGGGTTGCTTAGTGCTTGTAGTTCAGTGCAGCAGGCTCCCGCTAAGACTGCAGTTTTACCCTATTCCAAATTGTTGCAATCAGCAGTTGCACCTGTGCCGACGCTGGAAGATATTTTTTCATTATCAGCACAGCAGCAAGCTGAGTTTCTCGCTTACTTCCATGCTCCTGAGCAGCAACATATTGAAGCCCATCGTCGGGTGTATAATTTTTTGGAACGGCATTTGTCGGGTTTTGACTACCAGGGTAATAACTACACGGCCTCAGAGGCTTATGCCCTAAAAAGTGGCAATTGTATTTCACTGGCTGTACTGACCAAAGCTTTAGCTGATTTAGCAGGAGTGGAAATAGAGTTTCAGACTATCGTGTCGGCGCCGGTTTACAGTATTAAAGATGATTTTATGCTGTCGTCCGATCATGTCAGAACGTTTTTGTATAATCCGGATTTCGTAGCACAAAAGGGAGAAATCTACTTTAGCAAGCCGTCAATAGTAGTTGACTATATGCCTGCGGCTGGAGATATAACGGGCCCTCGAATATCACAGCATACTTTTATTGCTATGTTTTACCGTAACCTTGCTGCAGATGCATTGATGGCAGAACAATATCAGCAAGCTTTGGCATTGTTGAAAGTGGCGTTGGAATATGCCCCTTCGTATGGGGCTATTATCAATTTGACAGCTTTAGTGCACCGACATCTGGATGAGACGGTGCTGGCAGAGCAGTATTACCGTTATGGTTTAGATATATCAGCAGATAAAGCCACATTGATTAGTAATTATGCGTTGTTAAAACAAAGCAAGGGAGATGCCGCAGCTGCTCAGCTACTGTTACAGTCTCTGATATCGCTTGATGAGCACGATCCTTATCTATGGTATCTGTTCGGTAAAACAGCACTGCAACAACAGCAATATACTGACGCCATCACATTCTTAAAAAAAGCTGCAGAGCAAGCGCCATATCTACATCAGCTGCAATTAGAGCTGGCTTTGGCTTACTACCGCAATAGTCAGTCAGAGCTGGCACGTCAGGTGCTGCTAAAAGCCTCTGAGTTAGCACCGGTTAATTTGCGGCCACGCTACTACGCCAAATTGGAAGCAATCAAATTACGCCGGCCTGCAAACTAGTTATGCGTTGTATATTACTGTTGTTATTTCTCGCTGTGGCGGGGGGCCTGCAAGCCCGGGTATTAACCGATATACAGCAATTAAGTGCAGCCAGTATGCAGGGCCGGAAAACTGCAACTGCAGGTGCTGAGCTTGCCAGACAGTTTATTAGCCAACGCTACAGCGAATTGGGTTTGCAAACTGTTGGCGATGGTTATCAGCACAGCTTTGTTTATTCCCGTTTACCACAAAAAACCGGCGTTAATGTTATCGGGGTTGTGCCTGGTTGCCGTTACTCACAACACTATATTGCGGTAACAGCGCACTATGACCATTTAGGTCAAAGTGGCGGTGAAATTTATCATGGTGCAGATGATAATGCATCGGGTGTTGCAGCGATGCTGGAGTTGGCCGCGCGCTTAACACAAAGTTGTCCGGCATATTCTTATATTTTTATCGCTACCGATGCTGAGGAAAGCGGCCTTTATGGCAGTAAAGCCTTTGTTGCTGCACCACCGGTGCCACTGAGCAATGTCGTGCTAAACCTGAATCTGGATATGATTAGTCGCCAAGACAAGCGCGGCAAATTGTACCTTACCGGCGCCAGACGATTTCCGGCGCTTATTGCAGAGTTGGAACAAGACTACAGCAAATTGCAGTTTCTGCATCACCGCGGTCTGACGCGCTCACCACGTGATAGTGGACGTCACGATTGGCCTAATGCCAGTGATCATGGCCCATTCCACCGGGCAGGTATTGCTTATTTGTTTTTTGGTGGCCAGGAGCACCCGCATTACCATACACCCGAGGATACCTGGCAGAGAATAGAACCTGATTTTCTGCAAATGGCAATGAGTGGCATTTGGCAAACCGTGCAGTGGCTTGAGCAGCAAACGCCAACGACGCTGCGATCGCAGTAGCATTAACGACCAATCACAACTTAACCAAGTGATCGTGGCGTAGCCGGACACCTTAGTGGAGGAAGGCATGCGGCCTCGAAGTGTCGGTAAGTCGAATAAGGCTCATAACTGCTCCAGCTTTATCAGTGTATCTGCCGCCTTGGCCAGAATAGCGGCTTTATCAGTGTCGCTGCGCTTATGCCAGTTAGTGTACGCCAAAGTTAAGCGAGGGTTTTGTGCCAGCACAGCCTGGTTGCGTTGCAAAAAGTCCCAGTAAAGTGCATTAAACGGGCAGGCGTCGGCTTCAGTGGTGCGCTTAACATTGTAAGCGCAGTGTTTGCAATAGTTACTCATTCGGTTAATGTAAGCGCCACTGGCGGCATAAGGTTTAGACGCCAGCACACCGCCGTCGGCAAATAATGCCATACCCAGTGTATTGGGCAGCTCTACCCATTCATAAGCATCGGCATACACAGCCAGATACCAATCGGTAACCTGCTCAACCGATAAACCGGCCAGCAAGGCAAAATTACCGGTGATCATTAAACGCTGTATATGGTGTGAGTACGCATGCTCAATTGTGCTTTGAACAGCCTGCTGCATGCAGCGCATTTTAGTTTGGCCATGCCAGTAAAAGCCGGGCAGTGCTCGTGTGGCTTCCAGGGTATTACGCTGTTTGTAATTGGGCATCAGCAGCCAATATAAACCACGGACATACTCGCGCCAGCCAATTAATTGCCGGATAAAACCTTCGGCGGCATTAAGCGGCACCAGGCCTTGCTGATAGGCCTGCTGTACTTTGTTACACATCCAGCGTACGTCCAGCAAACCACAGTTTAAATATATGGAGCAAATGCTGTGTTGCAAAAAGGGCTGCCCCAGCCGCATCGCATCCTGATAGTCACCAAACTGTGGCAATTGGTGCTGCACAAAATGTAAAAAGGCCTGCCGGGCATCTTTGCCGCATACGGCATAGTGAAAGTTTTCAGCGCGGCCCATATTGTCAGCAAAATGCTGTTGAACCAGTGCAATAACGTCGGCTGTAATGTCATCTGGCGGGAAGCTCAAGGGCGCGGTGGGCTGGAGTTTATCGGGCCAGGTTTTGCGATTGTCAGCATCATAGTTCCATTTGCCGCCTTCAGGTGTCTCTGCTTGCATTAATAAGCCTGTGTAGCGGCGCATTTCCCGATAAAAGTACTCCATCCGTAGCTGCTTTTTACCTTTAGCCCAACGGGAAAAGCGTGGCAGATCACAGATAAAACGGTCATCGCTAAGAATGTGCACCGGCAGCGATAGTTGGTGCTGCCAGCTTAAAATCTCTTGTTGTAAGCGGTATTCACCGCATTCGGTAATGACTACGCTGGTAAGATCAGTGTGTTGTGCCAGCGCAAACTGCACAGCATCTGTCATGGTGTTTAGATGCGGTACGCTGCCATAGCGGATGTAACACAACTGGTAACCCAGCTGCTGCAGCGTAGCGGCAAAGTGGCGCATGGCACTAAATAATAGAATTATCTTATGCTTGTGATGCCTGACATAACTTGCTTCGCTGGTGACTTCGGCCAGCAAAATAAGGTCTTCAGGTTGCAATTGTTGCAGGCTGGCTAAAGCGGGGCTTAGCTGGTCTCCTAAAACGACTATTAACTTTGGCATGCTGTACACTTATGCTGTTTATTGCCGGATGATACGGCTGCAGTGGCGCTGACGATCAGAGTATGGCAAGGTTGTGGCGCTGTGTGTTATGTTATAACAATTGCCAATCTGATGATGGGAGACAGAAATGAAGTTTAGTGCAGCGGTTTTTGGGGTACTGTTATCAATAGTGCCGTTGGCATTGCCGCTAAATGCCGCGCAAACTGAGCCGCATGAGCATGAGCATGAGCATGAGCATGAGCATGAGCATGAGCATGATGAAGAGTTTACTGCATTGGGCGCCCATGTACATGGTAAAGCGCTGTTAACCTTAGTGCTGGAAGGTAACGAAATGCAATTGGCATTTCAGGCGGCAGCACAAAGCGTATTAGGCTTTGAGCATAAGCCAAGTACGGCCGAACAACAGCAGGAAGTGGCAGCGGCGATAGCCGTCTTTAATCAGGGTAACTGGTTTAGCCTGAATGCTCAGGCAAGTTGTGAGGTGCTAAATGCTCAGGCCAGCACAGATTTAACCCAGGCCAATGTCAGTGGCGGACATGCTGACTTTTACGCAAATTATCAACTGTTGTGTCAAAGCCCGGCCCGGCTAAATACACTTAGTTTGCACATTTTTAGTTTGCTGCCTGCTTTGGAAGAAGTAGAGGTGCAGTGGATTGTTAATGATCAACAAGGTGGCAGTACAGCGACACTGGCTAACAGCACCGTACAGCTGCAATAAAAAAATCAGCGAATAAAAACGGCAGCCGAAGCTGCCGTTTTTAATTAGTACGTGTATTCTTCAACCGAATCGACAGTCATGCTATAGGCTGCCTGGCCAAGATCGTGCGTCATAGTTTCGGTTTTTAAGGTACCGGAAATCCAGAACGGTGAGTAAATCATGTCGGCTTTCAGATTTTTTGCACCATGCATGTAAATGATCTGATTCGGCGGCGGCGGTGGCACGTGGATACAAGCACCAAAGTAAGGCACCAGAAAGAAACTGGTCACGTTTTGTTCTGCATCGAACTCCAGCGGCACAATAAAGCCCGGCACCCGTACCTTAGTGTTATTAAATTCTTCGCGCACTTTTGCAGAACTTAAAATTTGTTGCCATTGCTGCGCAGCAGGATCATCACCCTGATAGTTGTCATCGAAAGGCGAAGGCTGGCTGTAATCGTGCTGTACTTCAGGCATTTGCTGCAGCAGTTTTAAATCTTCCTCTGGCATTAAGTCAGTCCATTCAATGGTTTTGACTTCGCTGGCGGCAAGAGTAAAGCTTGCGACCAGTGTCAGGTATAACGCAACGGATAACAGGCGTAGCATTGGAGCTTGCTCCTCTAAGTTGGCATAATGCGAAACGACCACATCATAGCATGACGCTGAGGAAGCCTGTGACTGACAAGCCTGAAATTTCTGCTATTGAACTCAAACAGCTGACGTTTAACTATAAAGCCAGCGGCTGGCAATTACATATGCCGGCACTTAAATTGGCCAAAGGCCAGCATTTATTTATTCGTGGCGCTTCAGGTAGCGGTAAAACCACCTTACTTAATTTATTAAGTGGCATCGCCAGAGTGCAAACTGGTGAGCTGTATGTGCATGGCTTGCCTATGCATCAGCTTAGCGGTGGCGCACGTGACACGCTAAGAGCACAGCAGATTGGTGTAGTGTTTCAGCAATTGAATCTGATCCCCTATTTATCGGTGTTGGACAACACCTTATTAAGCAGCCATTTTGCCGGACAAAATAAAACGGACAGCCTGGCGCGCGCTAAAGCACTGCTTAACCGTTTGGGTTTACCGGCTGCTTTGCAGCAGCAAAAAGCCAGTGCACTAAGTGTCGGGCAGCAACAGCGAGTCGCCATTGCTCGGGCTCTGCTGCCAAAGCCGGCCTTGCTGATCGCGGATGAACCAACGTCGGCTCTGGATAGCGAAAACCGCGACGCTTTTATGCGGGTGATGCTGGCTGAAGCCGACACCAACGGCTGTACCGTTATCTTTGTCAGCCATGATGCCAGTTTGCAGCAGTATTTTAAGTATCAGTTGCAAATGGACCAACTTGCCCAAGGAGTACAGCCATGCTGATTAAACTGGCGCGATTAAGCTTGTGGAACCGGCGCGGTACCGTGCTGATGACCTGGCTGTCACTAACTATCAGTATTGCCCTGCTGTTGGGTATAGAGCACTTACGCACCGAAGCCAAAAGCAGCTTCACCAGCACAGTGTCAGGTACTGATTTAATCGTTGGTGCCCGCTCTGGTCAGTTAAATTTACTGCTGTATTCGGTATTTCGGATTGGCAATGCTACAGCAAATATCAGTTGGCCAACCTATCAGCGCATTATTAAGCACCCGCAAGTGCAATGGGCTATTCCGATATCACTTGGAGACTCGCATCAGGGCTACCGCGTAATGGGTACTACAGCGCAGTATTTTGAGCATTTTCGTTATGCCAATACCCAAGCCCTGCGTTTTGCTGAGGGCATGCCGTTTGCCGCGGTATATGAAACGGTGTTAGGTGCTCAGGTCGCCGAAAAGTTGGGTTATACGCTGGGACAACAGATCGAACTGTCACATGGGGTAGGGGCGGTAAGTTTTAGTCAGCATAAAGGTAAGCCTTTTACTGTAGTCGGTATATTGGCCGCCACTGGCACGCCGGTAGATCAAACAGTACATGTTAGCCTGGAAGCGATAGAAGCAATACATCTTGACTGGCAGCAGGGCGCACCTGTGCCGGGGCGGCAACTGACGGCAGAGCAAACGCTGGCAGAAGATTTAACGCCCGGCTCTATTACCGCCTTTATGTTGGGCCTGAACAGTAAAATGGCTACCTTTACCGTACAGCGGCAAATCAACGAATTTAAACGTGAACCCTTATCGGCCATTTTGCCTGGTGTAGCGCTGGCTGAACTGTGGCAAATGTTAAGCATGGTAGAAAGTATGTTATTGCTGATTAGCCTGCTGGTATTGCTTGCTGCATTGATAGGTATGGTGACGACGTTATTGGCATCGATGAAGGAGCGGCAACGTGAGATGGCAATACTGCGCGCAGCTGGCGCTCACCCCTGGTATTTGCTGGTGCTTATTCAGATGGAGGTGCTGCTGATCACGTTATTGTCGCTGTTATCCGGCACCTTGCTTTTGCTGCTCTGCTTGTTTTGCTGGCAAGATACGCTGGCAGCCGATTATGGCTTGTTTATCAGTTTGAATATCGTTCGCAGTGAGACCCTGTATGGTGGCCTGGCTGTTATAGCCTTGTCGGCGCTGCTGGCAGTTATTCCCGGTGCGCTGGCTTATCGTCGCGCGCTGGCGGATGGTTTAACGGTTAGAGTGTAGCGTAAGGATCCAGTGGTAATTTAATCTTTACCAGACAGCCTGTATTTTGGTTATGCAGGCTGATCTCTCCCCGCAGCAGATGAGTGACCAGATTAAACACCAGAGTAAGGCCAAGCCCTTTGGAACCAAGATTGCGCCTTGACGTAAAAAATGGTTCAAAGGCACGATTCAGCTCGTTTTCTGTCATACCACGGCCATTGTCTGCCACCTCAATTTGCCAATAGTGGCTATGCTCGCTGGCAGTAAAAGTAATTTGCCTGTCACTGTCACCGGAAAAAGCGTGTAGGCAGGCATTTTCAATTAATTTTGTGATAATAGTCGACAACGGGCTGATAAAGCTCTGCACTTTCATATGCTCGGGCACTGCAAGGTGTATATGCGCCTGATGTTCAGCCAATAACGATTGCACACTGCTAATAACTCTTGGCAAAAATTGCTTTAATTCAATCAATTCTGCCTGTTGTTCCGTGCCGGCAGTGGCGGTTTGTTTAAAACTGTTAACCAAATCAACGGCGCGCAACAAGTTGGCATTTACCATGGCAATGCTGGAATTAATGGTGCTGCCAGCTTGCAAAAATTGCTGCCGTGTCAGCTGGTTGTGCTGAAATGCCTGCTCCAGTTGTAGCAGCGTCGCTGCGGCATGGCTGTTTGCTGTTACGGCAACACCTAATGGCGTATTAATTTCGTGCGCAATGCCTGCCACTAACCGGCCAAGGCTGGCCATTTTCTCCATTTCAATTAACCGGTGTTGTGTATGTTGCAGTTGTGTCAGCGACTGGCTCAATTCGTGGGTGCGCTGCTCAATCACTTGCTCCAGCGAGCTGTTTAGCTGTTCCAGCTGCAGCTGGTAGCGCTGGCGCTCTGAAGCACTAAGGGCTCTGCCATAGATATCCGCCAGAAAGCCGGCGAATACTATTTCGTCGGTGTGCCAGTGTTTTGCGGCGCGGTGCTCGATACAGATAATGCCAACCATCACGCCGTGATGCCGGATAGGCGTGTCCAGCATGGCACAGATCCCAAGAGGTGTCAGGTAAGGCTGGCTGAATTCACAGGTTTGGGGATGATGGTGCGCATCGTCTGCCACTATATTGCGTTCACAATCTAGTGCTGCGAAATAGCGGGGATAGTCTTGCCGGTTTAAGCTTAGCTGTGGTTTGGGTTGGCTATTATCGCCATCAACCAGGTAGTTGCAATGTATCTGCTGGTTATTGTCTGACAACAACCAAACGCTGGCACGGTCTATTGCCAGGCCCTTAGTTATACCCTGTAAAATTAATTCACTTGCTGATTCCAGCTCGCCCTGATCAATAGCCGGATTGCGGCTTATCGTATTCAGGATCTGTTGCAGTTCACTTCGCATTAGACGACAGCTCGGCTCTAAAAACAGTAAAAAAACAGGAGTGCGGAAAATTTATCTTAGCAAGGTATAGCAGTTTTATGCAGCAGAAGCGATCTTTTAACAGATAAGTTTCATTGACTTACTGGTTGCAACACGCGAAATACGCTATCGTTGCGCGGTGTTAGTTAATGGGCCACCGTATTGTGGTTTTGAGCTTAAGGAGAGGACATGCAACTGTTTTTGGTTTACCTGGGAGGCACCGCACCCGGTGCCAATATTGAGCTGCACGATGTGCGTTTTGTTGCCGGACTGCAGTTAGAAGATACCTATGCGCAGTTGTGTCAGCAATGGATTGGCACCGTAAAAGGCCTGCATATCGATAGTTATATGCAGGTAAAGCATATCGATGGTTATGCAGTCAGTTTACAGGACACCCCAGCGCAAAGTGATCTTAAGCTGTATTTTGTCAATTTTGGTGGTTACTACGCTGACAAAATTGCCGAACAGCATGATTTTATGCTTTGTGTTGCCGGTTCACAGCAAGAAGCCAAACAAAAGGCGAAGCAGCAGTTGTTACCCGCTGCTGATAGCCGGCACAAAGACGATTTACTTGAACTGGACGACTGCTTTGCCCTCACGCAATTACAGGGCCTGTACGTGCATCTGACACCATCCGGGCAAAGCCAGGCTATGCAGCCGGACTGGTCTGGTTACAATATTATTGGTCACTAGGCCAGTAAGGCGAGGGTAGCGGTTGGCCCAATGCCCGGCGCCAAAGCCATGGCAAGGCGGTTTCGCTGTTATGCCGCATCGGCAGTTGTGCCAGCGGCATACCGCTGGTGCTATCAATAACAAACTCAAAGGCATAGCTGCCTTCTTGCCCCATACGCAAATCTGTCAGAAGTAGCTGGCCATTCTGTTGTCGCAGGTTGTAGAAACCACGGCTAAAAGCCGCCAGCTGCTGCACGCTTTTTAACTGTTGATAACGAGCCTTCAGTGCTGGGTCTGTTGCGACATGATGCAGTGTTAGCGAATTATCGGCATCAAGCAGTGAGTAAAACCCTTCGGCATAACCGTGTTCTGTTATCACGACAATACGCCACAGCAGAGTATTCAATGGCGCAGGCGTGACCAGTAGCTGCTGATAATTCAGCTGCTGGGCGGTCAATGCTTGTTTGATGATCTGGCTTACCTGCCACTGTGCAGCAACAGTCCACAGCAGGTAAGCACTGGACAGGGCAATACCCAGCATATTTGCACGGTAACCGGCCGGCGGATGCTGCCGCTGCAAAAACAGACCAACGCCAAACAGCAACGGCAGGGTATAAAGCGGGTCGATAATAAAAATACTGCCAACAGCATAAGGCTGGTTGTTAAATGGCAAGGCCAGTTGGGTGCCATAAACTGTCATGGCATCAATAGCGCTGTGGCTGATAAATATCAGCCAGGTCGCCAGTAACCAGCGCCAATAATATTGGCGTTGCCGGCAGAAGATTGCAGCGAGATAGGCGAACAAGGGGGCCAGTAACGTTTGGTAAAACACCGCATGGCTTTGCGCACGATGTAGCACCATATTGCTGACGACATCGCCATAATCAAGTAATACATCTAAATCCGGCAGAGTGCCTAAAATGGCTCCTGCCGCGACCAGCTTGGTTTTATGCGGGCTGTGCCGACCTAAGGTAGCAACTGCTACCGCGGCACCCAGCGTAAGTTGGGTTAACGAGTCCACCAGGTTTAAATACCACTACACTAATCAGGCAATTTTTTTGCTACCAAGCCGTGCCAGGCTATTAGAGTCAAGCTGAGTCGCCAGCATAGATCTTAACGCCAGGTATTTGGGTTTCAAGGTTTCGTTGAGTGTGCGCACATCCAGATAATGTACCGCCCTTAAACCATGGTACTCAGTGAAGTCGCCAACCTGGCTAAAGTGAATGCCAATTTTTCTCAGTGCTCTGGCCATTTTGTGTTCGAACATAACAAAACAATGAAATCGCCCTTCCTGCTCACACAGCACAGATGCGAGTAAATAAAGTGATATTGCCACTAAACTGCCTGATTGAGCCTGTTGCTCGTCAGTAAACATATCGCCTGAACGCAGTTTGCATCTGACAAAATCAGGTACTGCTAAGCGTGAAATTTCACAAATTTGCTCTCTTTGAAAAGCACCTGGGTTTAACTCGGCATGAGTTATCGTATTACCAAAATTACTTTCTACCGGAAGCAGCTCCTGCGAATTAGCAGACGTAATAACCCTGACAGTGCCTACCATTTTTGCCGACAGCGCATGTTCTATACCAAGATGCATAGAGTTAGTGTCAAAACTGTCGCTTTCCATGCCGTTTTCGCGGATAGGCTCAAAGTTCAGCTCTTCACAGTAAACTTTGTGTCGCAGCCGGTACACGGCATTTTTCTCAAGCACAGACTCAGCGGCAAAACAGTGAAATGAATTAAGAAAACAGGCTACTGATGGATCAAGCCCCAATGCAAATTCAGGGCAGGCCTTAGGTACGTACAATGGCGAATTAATGCCTGTTGCTAAATGGATGTTCATATGCGCCCCAATGCCGGTTATGTAGCAGATAACGGCCTTTATTATCTATTTAAAACTACAGTTAGATGTCTCAATCCATTGGAGTTCAGTAAAACATGCATCCATTGCAAATTTAAGAAGGCTTTACTATGCGCATGATTAATGCTTACGTCAAACGTCTGTATGGCTAAAAATACAGCTTTTGTGTTATAAGTAAGCTAAGCAACTGATTTTAATCTAAGAATTATTTTTTGATTTTTAACCATTGTTACCAAATGTTATTCAGTACAGGTTAATGATGGCTAAGGTTGAAATTAGCTGATCAGCAGTTGTTAGCAGCAGCGTGTAAGCCAAAGCTGATAAAAGTGTGGCATATCGGCGCAAAGCGCCTGAGTAAACAAAAGGCCAGCATCGCTGCTGGCCTTGTGCTATTTGGTGGAGCTGGCGGGAGTTGAACCCGCGTCCGAAAAACCTACATCGTCGGTACTACATGCTTAGCACATTCATTTAGTTAACCCTATGAGCGCCGAATGGCAGGCTTTCGTCGGGCGAGCCTGATTGGTTTTAACGTGTTGTCTCCAGGCGAAGACGCGACGCGATTCTGTTAGGGGTGATCTTCCAGAGTCTCAGCTTACAGACATGCGTGAGGGGAAGAGCTATCTACTGCCTATTAAGCAGCGATTGCGTAGTTTTCGTCGTTTGCGACTAGTTTTTTGCGGTTTTTTTACGAGGCCTACCGCACCTCGGCATGCACCTAAGAGTTCGTGAATCCCGTCGAATCCAGAATCAGCCCCGAATTCTGTGGTGTTACACTTACACTTTCAGTGTTTGGCTATTGTACGCAGCTGCATGCTGTTACACAAGCGGGCTTTGTAGCTTTGCCAATTTTTAACGACATAACCTTAGATGGGGTTAGGTCGAATAAGTTTCAAGGCCGGTTTAGCGTTTAGAATGCTTCATCATGCGTTCTTTTTCGCGTGACCAGTCCCGGTCTTTAATATCGTCACGCTTATCAAAGGTTTTTTTACCTTTGGCTAAATGAAACTCCAGCTTAACCCAGCAGGCTTTCCAATACATAGCAGTGGCGACCAGGGTAAAACCTTCGCGTTCTTTCAAACCAAGCAACTTATCCAGTTCACGCTTATGCAACAGCAGTTTGCGGCTACGTTCCGGGTCACATATCACATGGCTGGATGCACTATTTAAAGGTTGAATTTGTGCGCCAAGCAAAAAGGCTTCGCCATTATGCAAGATGACATAAGAGTCAGACAGGTTTACTTTACCTTCGCGAATACTCTTCAGTTCCCAGCCCTGCAGCGCCATACCTGCTTCGTAGCGGTCTTCCAGAAAGTACTCATGCCGAGCTTTGCGGTTTTGCGCTATGGTGCCGTTTTTATTTTTACTAGCTTGTTTTTTACTCATAATTTGATCGTTGTCGCAGCTCTGTTTTAGTGGTCGGCGTTGGCTCAAGCCTTGTTGCAGCGCGTTATTCTGTTACAATCGGCGGCGGATTTAAAGGGGAGAGAGTATGCCACAAATTGAGCGCAGTGCGCTGGTTTTTTACAGTGCACAGCAGATGTTTGACTTAGTCAATGCTGTACCTGACTACCCGCAATTTCTGCCTGGTTGTAACTCTGCCCGTATTGTCAGCCAGTCTGAAACAGAGATGGTGGCATCGCTTAACGTTTCCAAGGCTGGTATTGGCCATAGTTTTACCACCCGCAATACGCTGTATCCAAATCAGCGTATTGTAATGCAGTTGGTTGATGGCCCGTTTAAACAGTTGCAGGGCGGCTGGGAGTTTCAGCCACTGAGCGATACTGCCTGTAAAGTGATCCTGAAACTGGATTTTGAATTTTCCAGTAAACTTGTGCAGTTTGCTTTTGGTAAAATTTTCGCCGAGTTAACCACATCTATGGTGAGTGCCTTTACACAACGCGCTAAGCAAGTTTACGGAGTAAACAATGGCTGATCAGATCACGGTAGAAGTTGCCTATGCTAAACCTGAACGGCAAAGCCTGTTAACGCTGGCAATAGCCGCACACAGTACTGTAGAGCAGGCTATTAATGCTTCGGGTATTTTACAGCAGTTTAGCGAGATTGATTTAACGCAGCAAAAGGTTGGCATCTGGAGCCGGCCGGTTAAATTACAGGACGAAGTAAAGCAGGGCGACCGGATAGAAATTTACCGGCCACTTATTGCTGATCCAAAAGATTTACGCCGTCGTCGGGCAGAAAAAGCCAAAGAAGAAGGCCGGGCAGATAAAGTTACCGGCGGCCGGGTACACGACGTAAAAACTGCGCAATAAATAAAACCAGCCGAGGCTGGTTTTATTTATTGCTAAACCGTAAAAGCCGCTAAGGGTTAGATATCCAGCGGGGTGTTAAAGTTGTCTGATTTTGCAAAGTCGCCTTTAATGTCGGCAAGCTTATCGTCTTTAAATTCGACAATCAGCTGTTTCTCAAAATCATTGCCGCGGCCACCTCTAAGGGCATAAAAATAATGCCAGGTATCGTCATCAAAAGCATTTTTTGCTACCGGGCTGCCCAGCACATATTTTACCTGCTCTTTAGTCATGGCTATGCGCAGTTTGTCTATGTCTTTCTGCTCCAGGAAGTTACCCTGAGGAATATCAATACGATAAACCCAGCTACTACAAGCACTGACGCTGGCCAGAGCCAATATAACGATTAAATTTTGAATTACTGCTTTCATTTAAACTGTCTGCTTTATCTGAATTACGCCATCATACCCTATGACGGCTCTGCTGAAAAATCTTCTTTCAGACTGCCTTGGCGCATAAAAGTTCGCGCGCATTGGCCAGAGCACTGGCACTGATATTCTCGCCAGCCAGTAAGCGGGCAATTTCACTGATGCGTTGTTCATCATCTAACTGGCGCATTCGGGTTTCGGTTGCCATGCCATCAGTATATTTTTCAACAAACAATTGCTGATGTCCCTGGCTGGCAACCTGTGGCAGGTGGGTAACACAAATAATCTGCGTTGTTTCGCCCAATTGCCGCAACATACGTCCGACGCCTGCTGCGACCGGGCCGCTAATACCAACATCAACTTCATCAAAAATGAGTGTGGGTGTTGTCACCTTATCTGCCAGGATCACCTGAATGGCCAGGCTGATACGGGATAACTCGCCGCCTGAGGCGACTTTATGCAACGCCTGCAATGGTTGCCCCGGATTGGTTGATACCTGAAATTCAATAGCATCTATGCCACAGGCACTGGCCTGTTCGACGTTTAGTTTTTTCAGCACTATGTCAAAGCGGGCATTTACCATACTCAGCTCATGCATACTGTTGCTTATTTTGTCGCTTAACAACAATGCAGCCTGCTGACGTTGCTGGCTTAACTGTTCAGCCTGTACCATGTATTCCTGTTCGGCTTGTTGAATTTCCTGGCACAGTTGCAGTAGTCGTTTATCGTTGCCGGTTAACGCCGACAGTTGCTCAGATAGCTGTTGATGGAACGCCGGTAAATCGGTGTAAGCCACCTGATGTTTGCGGGCCAGGTTAAGCCATTGGCTTAAACGTTCATCTATCTGCGCCAACCGCTGTGGATCCAGTTCAACTTTATCAGCATACCGCCGTAATTCGCGGCTGGCTTCTTCGGTTTGTACCAGGGCGTCATTCAGCATCTGGGTAATGTTGTGTAAGCTTGAGTCCAGGTTACTTAGCTGATCAACTAGCGCAGTGGCTGCTGACAGGGCCTGATAAATGTTTTGCTGCTCATCATCATACAAAAGTTGCAGGCATTGCTGACTTTGGCTAAGTAGGGTATTGCCGTGGCTTAAACGGCTGTGTTCGGCTTCCAGTTGTGGATATTCATTTTCTTGCGGTGCAAAGGTGTCCAGCTCGGCAACCTGATATTCAAGTAACTGGCGCTGCGCATCTCGTTGTTGTTGCGACTGTTCAAGTTCGGCGTATTCTTTTTTCAGCTGTTGCCAGCCACGCCATGCCTGCCGGGTGGCATCTTGCGTTAAGGCATTTACGGCAAAGGCATCGAGTAATTGCCGTTGATAGTCAGCTTTTAGCAGCAATTGATGTGCATGCTGGCCATGAATGCTAAGCAGGTGCTGGCCCAGGGCTTTTAATTGTTGCGCCGGTACCTGTACGCCGTTAATAAAACCGCGCGACCGTCCTTCGCTGCTTACTACCCGGCGCACTATGCATTCGTGTCCCATTACCAGGTCTTGCTCTGTCAGCCATTGCTGTGCCAGCGGCAACGCACTGATGTCGAAACTGGCAACGATATCGGCTTTGTCTGAACCTGGCCGCACGACACTGGCATCGGCGCGCTCGCCCAGGCACAGCGATAGTGCGTCTATCGCAATAGATTTACCGGCACCGGTTTCGCCGGTAATGGTTGACATACCACTGGCCCAGTCAATTTCCAGTGCGCGGACTATGGCAAAATTACTGATATGCAGATGACACAGCATGCGATGCTCCAAGCCTGATTAAAAATTACTGTTAAAAATAACAGTGTTTATATATACAGTAACATTATACAGGAATTGTGCAACTGGCAAGCGGGTGTTTAATAAAGTTTGCTGCCCCAGCCCAGCTTGTTGCGTAACACATGAAAATAGCTGTATCCCGGTGGGTGCACCAGCCGCAGAGGCGTGGGATGCTTTCGTATGTATACGTCATCGCCTGGCATAACGGCAAGAATGACATGACTGTCGCAGCTTATTTGCAGATGCGCATCGTTAGTGCTGGCAACTTTTAGGCGGATTTCACTGCTACCAGACACCACCAATGGCCGGCTGCTTAGAGTGTGCGGAAACATGGGGACCAGGGTGACAGCATCTAAATCGGGCGTCAGTATTGGCCCGCCGCCTGACAATGAATACGCGGTAGAGCCGGTAGGTGTGCTGATGATCAGACCATCAGAACGCTGGCTGTAGACAAACTCATCATTGATATAGGCTTCAAATTCAATCATGTGGGCTACTTTGTCGGCATGCAATACGGCCTCATTGACCGCACTGTTACTGCTTTTAACGGTGCCATGACGATGTACGGCAACCTCAAGCAAATTACGCTTTTCGGTAACAAAATTTCCCGCCAGAACTTCGCTTAATGGCTGGGCAAAGGTTTCCGGTGCCAGGTCTGTCAGAAAGCCCAGATTGCCGCGATTAACGCCCAGTACGGCGACGTCAAAGCGCGATAATACCCTGGCCGCGCCAAGCATATTGCCATCGCCGCCTACTACTATGGCCAGATCACAATTTTTGCCCAGCTCGACTAAATCCAGTACCTCAACGCCGGCGATATTTAATGACTGCGCGACCTGCTCTTCGACATAGACTTTTAGCCCCTGCTGCTGTAAAAACTGATACAGACTTAACAAGGTTGCATTGGCACCCTGATGATGCGGTTTACCAATTAGGCCTACGGTAGTAAAAGCATGTTGCATAAGCAATTTCCTATAACAGCGTGCCTGCAGTATAGCGTTAGGCTAACTCAGACACTAGCGGGTATTGCTTGAATTATGCCCATGCCCACCCCATATAGAAGCCCAAGACTGAACTGAGTGCGGCGCATGACAATAACCCTAAGCAGACCCGAGCTGATTTTAAAACTGATAGTAGAGCAGTATTTGCTGGATGGGCAGCCAGTATCGTCTAAAGTGCTGGCAGATAATGCGCAATTGGCGGTCAGTTCGGCGACGGTGCGTAATACCATGATGCAGTTGGAGCAACAGGGGTTTATTCGTTCACCACATACTTCGGCCGGGCGGATCCCGACTACATCCGGTATGCGGTTGTTTATTGATAAAATGCTGCAGCTGCAGCCGCTGACGACACTGTGGGCCAGCGAATTGCAGCGTAAGTTAACACCGCAATTACCGGTGTCGTTGTTATGTCAGCAGGCGGGGCAGTTACTCACTAACCTCACCGGCTTTGTTACCATTATCAGTGCGCCTAAAGCCGGTGGCAGGATGGTGCGGCAAATTGATTTAGTGCGTCTGGCCAGTGACAGGTTGTTGTTGGTGGTGATAGACGAAGATGGCGACATTCTGCATCGGGTGCTGCATTGTGAAACGGCAATAGATAATAATATCCTGAGCAAGGTACTGTGCCTGCTCAATGCGGCGCTCGGTGGTGGTGGCCAGTGGCAGGATGGTATTGCCCGGTTGGGTAGCATAGTGCGCGGTGAAAGCGGCGTGTGTCAGCAGTTGCTGCAAAAGGTACTGGGCCAGCTCAGTTTAGATGAATTGCAGCAACATCAGCCATTAATTTTTGGTCAGCATCAATTATTGCTGACCCCAGAGTACCAGCAAAATACCGCGTTGCAACAAGTCATGCAGATGCTGGAACAACCGGAAGGACTGGTGCGTTTGTTGCACAATATTACCCAGGACGATACGCCTAAGCTATTGCTGGGTAAGGAATCCGGCTATGTTGAACTGGCCAATGTCAGCGTGATTGCGCAGCGCTATCAGGCCCAGCCTGCCCGTTTTATTGCGTTAGTTGGGCCAAGACGAATGAACTATGCCCGGCTCATTCCTCTGGTAGAAGCCTGTGCCCGCCAATTAAATTTAAACTTGAATCGGCGCTAAGTATCCCCATAATACACCTGTTTAATTTCGGAGTAGTGACACATGACTGAGCAACAACAGCCAACAGATAACACGACTGAACATACTCAGCAGCCGGCAAATGACACGGCTGATACCGTGGAACTGTCTGGTGAGGAAAGTATTATCAGTAAGCTGGAAACTGAGCTGGCGCAAACCAAGGCTCAACTGGCTGAGCAACATGATTTAATGCTGCGTATTAAGGCGGAGTCAGACAATATTCGTCGCCGCGCCAGTATGGATGTAGAAAAGGCGCATAAGTTTGCGCTGGAAAAGTTTTCCGCAGACCTGCTGCCGGTGGTAGACAACCTGGAGCGGGCACTGGCGTTTATCAACCGTGAGGATGAAGCGCTAAAAGGTGTGGTTGAAGGCGTAGAGCTTACCGTTAAGAGCTTTCTGGATACGGTCGCGAAGTACGGCGTAAACCAGATCGATCCACAGGGCCAGCCCTTTAACCCGGAGCTGCACCAGGCCATGAGCATTCAGCCTTCTGCTGATGTTGCACCTAATACCGTTACTTTTGTAATGCAAAAAGGCTATGAGCTAAATGGCCGACTGTTGCGTCCGGCGATGGTGGGTGTATCTAAAGCGCCAGAATAACCTTTAATCTCACAGAGATAAAAAAACACCCGGCCTTTGCCTAATGCCGGTCAGTTAAGCTGACCGGCATTTTTCTTTTTAACGGGATACTTAAGTTTGCTCGATTTAACACTTC
>NZ_JALAAR010000014.1:0-111474 GCF_036984005.1 Rheinheimera muenzenbergensis | reverse complement strand
GTTATTCTGTAGGCCTTTATATACCAGCCTCTGGATCGGTCAACTGATCTGAAAAATTCTTATCTGATCGGCATTAGGAATATCCGGCTTTTTCTTTATTGTTTTACCAATTGGTAAAACACAACATCAAGGTTATGCAGCTTTAGCAGCACGTTTACGTGAGCTAAAACCTAAACCTAATAAACCCAGGCCCAATACTGCTAAAGAGGCTGGCTCAGGTACCGCGAAGATACCAGTAGCATTAAAGTCATTTTCCCGCGTTAATGTTAAACAATCGGCATTTACACACGCTGGTATTGCGTTAGGTTGAGTAGGATCGTCTAAGTTAAAATCCAGGCGGAAAGCAATAGTTGGTGGCGGTGCTAATTGGCTTAACTCATAAAACGATTTGCCGGTTTCTACATCGTTAAAAAAGTTATCAATAAAGGCGTTACCGCCACCATACCAGCCGTAATCTACTTCCATAAAGAATATTACGTTAGGTGTAAACGGTATCAATTGAGCATAATTTAAGGTTAATTCTAACACCTGCTCGCCATCATTTGCACTGCCAGGGTTTGATATATCATGGTAAAACATTTTGATAATGCCGGCGGTGTAGGTCGGAACTATACCATCGCCAAAATCAAGTTGGCCGTTATTGTCACCATCAACGGTACCATCGGGAGCAAATGGTGGCAGACCATCTACCAGCAAAGCGGTACCGGAAAACTCGTACTCGAACGTAATACGCCAATCGTTGTTATAGCCTGTTGAGTCAGTGCCAAAAATAGGAACCAATTCACCAAAAGAGCCTTGACCAACGTCATTAAAATTTAATATTTTGTTGATGTCTCCATCAAAAATCAAATCATCAGCGTCTGTAACAGCACCGGCTGCCAAACCATGGGTGTAAACCGATTCAACGGGGATATTACTCGCGCCCAATGCCTGAAACGCTGCTGTTGAGCCGTAGTCGCTGGTAATTGAAATTGGCCCCGCTTGTGCCGCAGAAGCAGTGCCAAGAATCGCTGCTGCTAATATAAACTTTTTCATGGTAACTCCTTGTTAAACTCTGTAGTCATATACAACCATTACATAAAAGCAAAGAGCGTACCAATTTTAAAACTTACTTATTATCATGAAGTTAAGCTATCGGCTTGTTCATTAAATCACCCAGTTGCAAAAAAAGCTGACACCCAAAGTAAAGGCTGAATAATCGGCAGGCCGCCTAACTTTTCACCAGTTTTTTCGCAATACGGAACATAATTCTTGGGATCAGGCCACGGTTACCAAATGGTCGCCAGGTTTTTACCAACTTATTGCGGTATGCATCAAAATGCAGGCCATAGGGCGCACACAAGATGTCGCCACGTTGCAGTATGATCTTCACAACGTAAGTGCCGGCAATACCGGCGCACAGTTTAACCGCCATAGGTGTTGACGGGCCGCGCTTTTCGGCAAAACTGACCCGGCTGGGGTCAACCAGATATTGTCTTTGCAACATCGCCGGCGACAAACCTATTAAAAACTGCACTAACTGATCGGCCTCAGTTTTGCCTTCAAAGCAAAAATATTGCTCAAAACTCATTTTGCCAGGCATAAAACATAAAAAAGCACAGCCCATCCCCAGAGGGGCAGCAGTAACGACAGGAATATTTTTTTCGTAGCATTTTTGAAACACCAGTTTCCTGGCTGACAATGCAAAAAAATCTAAGCTATCGACATAGACGTCTACACCTGCAAGAAACTGCTCAATATTGTCGGCATTAATGCCCTGCTCAAATAACTCAATTTTGCTGTCAGGATTGATATCTTTAGCAATCTGCTCCATCACAGTTATTTTATTCTGGCCGATGGTTGACATAAAGGCGCCAGCCTGGCGATTAAAATTGTGCAGCTCAAACTGATCAAAATCAGCAAGTTTAAAATGGCTGATACCAAGCCGGCTTAATGTTACAACATGTTCTGAGCCGACACCGCCTGCGCCGGCAATCGCCACACAACAGGTTTTAAGTGTTTGCTGCTCTGCTTCTGTAACCCAACCGATATTGCGCGAAAACGCCGTATTATAGTTAAACATGACTTATCCCTGATTATCATGTAGACGAGAGAAGTAAATTGGTTAAGCAATCCGTTGTTAATGCTGTCAGGACTGCTTATCACCAAAAATTTCTTTTTCAACCATATTAAGTAAATTCAGATACAAGGGTTTAAGCGTCTGCTTTAATTCGCGGGAATCTACATAATACGCAGCTCGCTGACCGTGAAACTCGATAGTGTCACCGACCTGCTTAAACTTAATGCCAACAAAAGACATGCTGCGCGCCAGCAATGGCTCCATCATGACAAAAGCATGATAGCGGCGTGTTCGGTATGACATAGCCGCAGCAGAAAGGTACAGGCAGATTGGGATATAAGGAAAACAGCGAAATTCATGTGACGAAAAGGTTTTTTCATTTAATACACCGGTTGCCGCCCCTTCATATTGGTCAACTTCTCTTTTCCGAAAACTTGAAGGCACGGCTAAACGTGAAATTTCGCAGATTTCGTGCCGTTCGAAGCGGGATGGCGCTAATGCAGGATTACCCAGAGCTGCAGAGCAATATTGTTCCAGCGGCAACAGTTCGTCATCTGCGGTAGACGTAATTAATCGCACCGTACCGGCCAGGCGTTGCGACTGTAAATGCCGGATAACACAATGTACCGCGCGGTCATCAAAGGCATCTTTTTCTATTTTGTCCGCGTTGGTTTCTTCAAAGTGCAATTCTTCGCAATAAATTTGATGGCGTAACCGGTACACCTCCATCTTTAATTGCGCAGTATCAGCCAACTGCGGCTGCAAAAAATGAGAAAAGTGCTCAGAAATATGAACGGATTCTGTTACGGCATCCTGAGTATTGTCAGCGCCGTTTTGCTTATCATCTGATTTTAATTGCATCATTCAAAATCCGTCTTATTAAAAAACCATCAATCACATGTTTCAGGCTTTAAGCTTAGCCCTAGTTGTTGCATCTGCCAGCATTTTTAGCCCTGAGTAAAGCCGTCAAACTGATATTTTCCAGCTTAAGCGCAATATTGCTGTGCCAACTTTTGCAAATTGTCACCACTAACCCTATTGATACGCCAGTCGTGTAACATCGTAGCGCCCTGTGCCTGATAAAAATCTATCGCGCTTTGATTCCAGTCCAGTACCGACCATTCTAACCGGCCACAATCGCGTTCAACGGCCAGTTTTGCCAGATAACTGAGTAACACCTTACCAATACCTTTACCACGGTACTGTGGTAAAACAAATAAATCTTCCAGATAAATGCCAGGCTTGGCTAAAAACGTTGAGTAATTATGAAAAAACAAGGCAAAACCGGCTGCCTGCTGCTGATATTCAGCAATAACGACTTCGGCATAAGGTTTAGCTCCGAATAAACTGCCGCGCAATTTTTCTTCTGTTGCGACAACCTGATCGGCGAGTTTTTCATATTCTGCCAGGCCATTAATAAAATTTAAGATGGTGGCTAAGTCCCGCTCGGTTGCCAGGCGCAGCTGTATTTGATCAGACATAAGTTCTCCGCAATAAAAAAAACGCCGCTAAACCTGATGCTTAGCGGCGTTTTTCAGTGTAGCAAGATGTTTAAGCCGCGTCTGCAGGCTTTACTGCCATTGCCTCTAAGCTGCCTGGCGCAAAGCTGTCTACGCTAATAGCACTAAAGCGCAGGGTATTCATCTTAACCAGTTGCTCTGCTTCTGACGCCGTGATTACAGCGGCATTTTTTGCCAGTTCAATGGTTTGCAATAATGGCAGCTTGCGTGGCAGTTTGCCGTCGCGTTGCGCCTGATAAATCTTTTTCATCAGTGGCTGCGCAGTATGCATAGCAACAAAAGCGCTTTCCATTAAACCGGTAGGGTCGTTTTCGCCTTCACCTATAAAACACAGGTGGGTTAAGCGATCACGCACTACACCGGGTTTTGACAGCGCCTCACAAATTTGAATCGCCACATCATCATTTGGCAACTTGTAACCAATGCCAAACGGGAATACCAGCGTTTTCAGTAACCGTGCCACTACCCGGCTTGGGAAGTTAGCGAAGAAACCATCAAAGGCGCGGCCAATTTCAAACAGCGAGCGCTGCAAGCTGTAATGTACAAAGGGCAGATCGCACTGTTGGCGGCCATTGTCTTCATAAAACTTCAGCACGGCTGAAGCAATATATAACTGGCTTAATACATCACCTAAACGGGCTGACAGCATTTCACGGCGTTTTAGCTCGCCACCTAATATCAGCATTGAAAAATCCGCACTTAACGCTAATGCCCGGCTCATGCGACTTAACTGCTTGTAATATCTGGCGGTTTCACCTGACACTGGTGCACTGTTAAACACACCAGCCGTTAAGCCCTGCCACAGTGCGCCAAAGGTATTACCGACAGCAAAACCAATGTGTTTCAGTAACAAGCCGTCAAACTGCTTTAAGCCCTGCTCTGCATCCGGGTTCGCTGCAGCTTCCAGCTCTGCCAGTACATAAGGATGGCAACGGGTTGCACCCTGACCAAAAATCATCAGGTTACGGGTTAATATATTCGCCCCTTCTACGGTAATAGATATAGGGATCCCCATATAACCATGCGCCAGATAGTTTTTCGGCCCCACTTGAATAGCCCGACCAGCATGAATATCAAAGGCATCGTTCATCAGGGTGCGCGACATTTCAGTCATATGGTACTTGGCAATTGCCGTGACAACACTTGGGCTTAAGTTCATATCAATGGCACCGGCGGTCATTACACGCATGGCTTCCAGGCTGTAAGTTAAACCGCCAATCCGCGCCAAAGACTCCTGTACCCCTTCAAACTTACCGATAGACATACCAAATTGCTGACGCACGTAGCCATAAGCGCCAGTCATCCGGGCAGCTAAGTGGCCGGTTGCCGTAGCCAGTGCCGGTAAACTGATCCCCCGCCCCGCTGACAAGCACTCAACCAGCATACGCCAGCCACGACCGGCGTAATCCGGCCCGCCGATTATCCAGTCCAGCGGAATAAAGACATCTTTACCGTAGGTGGTACCATTCATGAATGCCATATTCATTGGGAAATGCCGATCACCAATCTGAACACCTTTATGGCTGGTTGGAATAAGCGCACAGGTAATACCCAGCTCTTCTTTATCGCCAAGCAGTTGTTCAGGATCGTACAATTTAAACGCCAGGCCCAGCACAGTCGCTACCGGCGCCAGCGTAATATAACGCTTGTCCCAGTTCAGCCGGATCCCCAGCACTTCTTTGCCGTCATGTTCGCCTTTACACACCACACCCGTATCAGGAATACCGCCGGCATCAGAACCCGCCTCAGGTCCGGTCAGGGCAAAACATGGTACGTCGGTGCCATTCGCCAGGCTTGGCAGCCAAAAATCTTTTTGCTCCTGGGTGCCGTAGTGCATTAACAACTCACCCGGGCCTAATGAGTTAGGCACCATTATGGTCACTGCCGCGGTTAAACTGCGGGTAGCTATGCGCGACACTATGGTTGAGTTGGCAATGGCAGAAAATTCGCGGCCGCCATAAGCTTTAGGGATGATCATTGCAAAGAATCCTTCGCGCTTTACAAAATCCCAGACTTCGTTGGGTAAATCGCGCTGCTCTTGGACTATTTTGTAGTCATCAAGCATTTTCAGCAGCGTTTCTACCTGGTTGTCCATAAAAGCCTGTTCTTCGGCATTTAATTCTGCTTTAGGAAAACTATGCAGTTTTTGCCAGTCTGGCTTGCCTTTAAACAGCTCACCGTCCCACCAGACGTCGCCGGCTTCCATGGCTTCGCGCTCAGTGTCAGACAATGGCGGCAAAATTTTCTTAAATACCGTAAAAACCGGCTTAGTGATTAAGTTGCGGCGGATATCGGCCACACCGAAAATCAGCGCCAATACAACAAGCAGTATCAACAGAGCTAACATATTACCTTCCTTCACCGGCCGCTACAGGCACGGTTTGACTAAATTGAGCTATTGTGGGAACAGGTGCAGCTATAGCTGCAGATAAATAAGGCAGTAATCTTAGGATCACGCCTTCAATATCGACATTTTCGTTAAAATCAGCTTCAGCAATTTCGGCCAGCGCTTCGTTAGATGCCATGGTAAACACGACAGTGCCAAGCGAAAAATGCAGCCGCCAGAACAACTCACTGGGTGGCAAAGCCGGACAGGCTTGCTGCACCAGTAACACCAGTTTGTCCAGCACAGCGCCATAATGGTGATTAAAAAACCAACGCAGGTGTCCCTGCACATCGGTATAACCGCGGCCCAGCAGTTGTAAAAACATCCGGGTACCATTTTGATGCACTTTGTTCAGCTCTAATAACGGCTTAACAAATACCGAAAGCACCTGGCTAATGCTGTTGGGCTGCTGCGCTGCTAATAAGCGGATAAATTCCTGATCCAGCCTTGGCATCAACACTAACAAATAGCGTTGTAACACGGCCTGGATCAGTTCTTTCTTTGAACCAAAATGGTAGTTCACTGACGCCAGATTTACCTCCGCCAGACTGGTGATCTGCCGCAGCGACGTATCATTGAAGCCGGTTTCGGCAAACAAACTTTGCGCTGCATCGAGGATTTTATGTTGGGTACTTTGCTTACTTGCCATAATTACCTGTTAAACACACCTTTTAAACACCTGTTTGAAATGTACGTTTGAATCTAAAAACTGTCAAGCGACAAATCGATAACTGGTCATACCTGACTGAATTAACCCGAGGCAAATGGGTACATCAGCAGCAGTTGTTAAAAAACACTTGACAGAAAAGCACAGATGCACGAGTTTAACGGTTAAATCTTCCGCTTTATCACTTCAGGAGACGTAACGATGCAAAAATGCGCAGTTAATCATTACGGCTATTACGTCTCGCCATACTACTTATCCGAGTGGTTCAATAATTAGTTCTCCCTCTGCGTCAGGCAGAGGTTTAATCATCTCAAACTAAATTCTGTCTTTTGTCAGCGTGCTGCAGTTGCGGCTGGCTTAAGCGTGGTTTTAGCTGCGTGGCCTTTGCTTTGACGCATTTTTACTGCTTTTTAATCAGATCGCCTGTTAAGGCGGCGTTTACTATCCAGAGGAATGTGTATGTTTGTTAAAGCAAAAATGAAGCGATCCAACCTGAGTATGGCGATATTACTGGCCACCACCGGTTATAACCTGCAAGCGGCTGAACAAGCTGCTGCCGAACAGGAAAAAATTGAGAAAATTCAGATCACCGGTTCACGCTTAAAAGGCGTGGATATGGAAGGCGCTAACCCGGTACAGATTTTTGACCGTGATGATTTAACCTCACGCGGTTACAACACACTAAGTGATTTTCTGCGTGATTTACCACAGGCATCCAGTGCCGGCACCTTTACTGAAAATGGCGGTGTGGGTGGCGCCGATGGCAGTCCGGCTGGGTCAGCCGGCGTGAGCTTGCGCGGCCTTGGCAGTAGCTCTACCCTGGTGCTGGTTAACGGGCGGCGGGTAGCGGTAGACTCTTTCAGCAATGGATTTGACTCTTTTGTTAACGTTAATACGATCCCCATGTCTGCGCTGGAGCGGGTTGAAGTCCTGACCGACGGTGCCTCGTCGGTATACGGCTCAGACGCTATCGCCGGTGTTATCAATTTTATTTTGCGCAAAGATGTCGAGGGTCACGAAATTTCCGCCTCTTATGGCGACGACACTGCCAGCAGCAACTTTGGCCGCACCAACCTGACCTATGTTGGTGGCTTTAATACCGCTAACAGCAATACCACTGTGGTAGTTGATTACTTTGACCGTAAGGCGCTGTTTAACAGCGAGCGTCCGATCACCGTTACCCTAAACTCCAGCACCCGCGTCAGTATTGATGGCAGCGACTATGCCGAGCCCTGGTGTGAAGGCAATACCAGCAATGGTGGTAGCCGCTGCCGCTATGACTACGTAACACAACGTGCAATTCAACCTGATACCACCGCTTTGGGTGCCACTGTGCACCACTTGTATCAACTGGGCGGCGGCAAGGAATTTTTTGCCGAAGCCATGTATCAACACAATACCGGTTCTGCCTATGATTCAGCCGCAGCCTTTGATGTCAGAGTCGCAGGCAACTCGCCATTGGTACCACAATGGGCCCGCGATATTGATGCTGAAGATGGCGCTGTCAATCAAATACGGGTTCGTTCACGTTTTGCTGAAACCCGGGTTCAGGATTATGACACCACCAGTTTCCGCCTGCTGGCAGGCTTGCGTGGCGAGTTAGCGGACTGGTCATGGGAAACGGCGGCCAGCTACGGCAAAACTGAAAATGAAATTCGCCATGTCCAGGGTTATATGGGCATTGATAAAGTCAATGCAGCTATCAGCAGCGGCAGTTTTGATCCTTTCAACCTGTCCCGTGACAACAGTGCTTCTGCAATAGCGGCAGTACGTGAGCTGGCACCGCGTGTTGGTGAGTCAGAGGTCTTGTCTGTCGATGCCAACATCGCCGGCGATTTGGCACTGGAGTTACCAGCAGGCAATGTCAGTGCAGTATTTGGCGCAGAATACCGAAGCGAAGATATTTTTGATCGCCCGGCGCAAATTGCCAAAGACGGTGGTGTATTTGCTTTGGGTGCCAGTGATGCTGCTGCTGATCGTAGCCAGTACGCCGCTTATGCCGAGTTTAATCTGCCACTGACAGACAGCCTGGATCTGATCGCGGCACTGCGTTATGACCACTACAGCGACTTTGGTGGTGATGTTAACCCGAAATTATCACTGCGCTACCGTGCCACCGACGATCTGATCTTACGCGCTTCCTGGAGCACCGGCTTCAGAGCACCGTCACTATCGCAGTTAGGGGCTGGTGAGTCTTTAGGCAGCGCCTATATAAACTGTGGCGCAGATCAGCCTTTTGATGCCTTATGTGGCGACTTCGGTGCCACTGCTGGTGAACTGGAGCTGGATCAGGAGACCATTGGTAATCGCGGTTTAGATGCTGAGAACTCGGAAGCGGTGAACGCCGGTTTCTCCTGGAATCTGACGGATAATCTGCAAATTACTGCAGATTACTGGCGCTATGAGCACACTGATATTGTCGATGTAGATGCCAATACCACACTTAAAGCTTGTATTGCTGGTAGTGCCCCTGTCACCAGCAGCATAGCGGCGCTGAACGGCGAATTTGGTTGTGTGTTAGATAGCGGCAATGATTTAGTGTTTTTGCGTACCGGTTTCTTTAACGTAGGTAGCCAGGAAACCGATGGTATTGATGTAAAAATTAATTACAGCATAGACATGAACAACTTTGGTAGCGTTAAACTGTTCGCCGCAGGCACTAAGACATTTAGTTATCAACGCCAGATCACCCCGGATAGCGCCAAAGAAGACTTACTGGGTAAGCTAAGTGGTGCCAACGAAATTGCCCGGCCAGATCTTGTAGCCGATTTTGGCGCAGATTGGCAACGCAATAACTGGCGTGCCAGCCTGTCCGGACACTACATTAGTGAGCTGGGTGATGGCGATTTTAAATTTGGCGGAAATGAAACCGTTGATGCCTGGCTGATTTTTAGCGGCAGTCTGGGTTACGACATTACCGAACAGCAATCTCTGCAGTTTTCGGTGCGCAATCTGACCGATAAAAAACCACCTTATGCGTCCTCACCAACCAATGGTTACGCCAGCTCAGTTCACGACTGGATCGGCCGTTTATGGACAGTACGTTACACTATCCGCTTCTGATAACCCCTTAATGCAAGCAAGGCCAGAATTTTTCTGGCCTTTTTTGTTCTGTATCATTGGTAATGTCTGTTAAGCCGCATAAACTAATTACAATTATCGTCTCAGGAGCACCTTGGTTGTCTGTATTAAAAATTAAACCAGAAGAACTGAAACTGGGTTATGCCGTGAAGCTACCCGGCAGCTGGATGAAGCATCCGTTTTTGTCCGGCAATATGATCATAGAAACCAGCCAGCAACTGCAAATTATCCGCTCGTTGAATTTAGACTATGTATTGTTTTACCCTGACAAAAGTAAAAAGGTAGCGCAACCGCCTGAGTTGTCCGACGATGAGCAGGCCAGTTTTAATATGGCCGCCAGTGAAGCCCAACTAAAACTGCAACAGGAAAAAATGCAGCGCATTGAGCAGGCCAAAGCAAACCGTCGCGATATCCAGAAAACCGAAAAAGCCTTCGCCCAATCACTTATTCAGGTAAAAGCATTAATGGCTAAAATCAATGGCCGGCCACTTAATGCCATCGAAGACGCCGGCAGCCTGATCGGCGCCATGGCCGATGTGTTACTTGGCGCCGACTCACTGATACTACATTTAATCACATCAGCTAATAAAGAGCAGGAAGGTCTGTATTATCACGCACTGAACGTTGCCACCTTATCGATGATGCTGGCGAAAAACCTGAAACTCGATGCGGCAGACATCAAAGCCGTAGGTATGGGCGCGTTGTTTCATGATATCGGCAAAATAAAAATACCATCGCAAATTTTGCGTAAAACAACACCTTTGAGCCAACCAGAAGAAAACCTGCTGAAAATGCACACTAAATATGGTGTTGAGCTGGTCGGCTTAACCGATACCTTTCCATTACAAGCCTGGCCCATTATCGAGCAACACCATGAGTTGATTGACGGCACCGGTTATCCTAAAGGCTTAAAAGAAGCGCAAATCGACAAACTGGCCCGTATTGTTTGTGTGGTTAATGCTTTTGATAATTTGTGCCACCCACTGGATATCAGTAAAGCCCGTTCACCACACCATGCACTGTCGTATATGTACCGTAGCATGAAAGGTAAACTGCCAGAGCTGGAAATGCGTATTATGATAAAAATGATGGGGGTTTATCCGCCGGGCACTATAGTGATGCTATCTGATCAGCGTATCGGTATCGTGATGTCGGTTAACAGTGACAATCTGCTCTGCCCTAATGTCATGGTATACGATGCTGACGTCCCCAGACTGGAAGCCCCGGTACTCACGCTGGAACCTGATAAAGTTGGCATCAGTAAAGTATTAAAAATTCAATCGTTGCCGCAACAAGTTGCAGAGTATCTGAACCCCAGAGCTCAGGTGAGTTACCATTTGCAGGGCAAGCCCTGAGCCAGATAATTAAGCAGGCCGGCAATTGCCGGCCTGCTTATTACAAGGCAGACATTACTTTAGATGACGGTCAAAAAACTGCGTAATGCTTTTATGCAGATGGGTCTGTACCGGTTGGCCAAACATTGAATGTTTGCTGCCGGGATAATTCATCATATCAAACATCAAGCCTTTATCCTGTAGTTGCTTGTACAGCTTGGTGCTGTGAGTAAACAACACATTATCATCTGCCATGCCGTGATATATCAGCAAGTCACCGGTTAAGCCATCAGCATAAGGAAACACTGCACTATCACTGTACCCCTGCGCATTGGTTTCCGGGTGGCCAAGATAACGCTCGGTGTAATGCGTGTCGTACAACGCCCAATCGGTAACAGGCGCACCTGATACGCCTGCGGCAAAATAATCGCCGGCTTTAAACATCGCCATAATGGCCATGTAACCACCATAGCTGTGTCCATAAATGGCAATTTTATCTGCTGCAACATAAGGCAGGCTACGCAAGTATTCGACGCCACGAATTTGATCGCGCAGCTCTATATCACCCAGCTTTTTGTAGATTGGGTCTTCAAACGCCTTACCACGGTTATAAGAGCCACGGTTGTCTAACTGAAATACCAGATAGCCCTGTTGCACCAGATAATGTAAATACAGATCGCGCGGGCTCCAGCTATTTGTTACGCGCTGTGCGTGCGGGCCGCCATAGACACTGACGATCACCGGGTATTTTTTTCCCTCTGCAAAAGTGGCTGGGGCAAACATGCGATAATGCATGGTCTGGCCATCTTCGGCCTTTAAGGTACCAAAACGTGGAGCGTTCAGCGCACCATGAAAAGCCGTTAACGGATGGCTGCTGTTTAATTCATTGTGCTCCAGCCAGGTTAGCACCCGGCCATCTATAGCACGCAGCGCCACTTTATTCGGCGTGCTGACATTAGAGAAACTATCAATAAAACTACTGCCATCTTTGGCCAGTACCAGAGCATGGTCATATCCGGCTTCAGTTAAGCGCTTAATGTCGCCATCTTTTAAACTGACCTGATACAGATGACGTTCCAGCGGCGTATCTTTACGGCCGGTAAAATACACCATGCCAAGCTTTTCGTTTACCGCATCCAGTTCATCAATCACCCAGGCACCAGAGGTCAGTTGACGTAATAATTTGCCATCAAAGTCAAAGTAATACAGATGTTTATAACCATCGCGCTCTGAAGCCCAGATAAAGCCTTGCTGGTTATCCAGAAAATGTAAATCATCGTGCAGGTTAAGCCAGGTGTTGCTGGTCTCACTTAGTAACACCTTTTGCTGATTGTTGTGTAAATCGACCAGACGTAACTCTAACAGCTGTTGGCTGCGATTTTGCCACTGATAACTCAGGTACTGTGAGCTTTTACTCCATTCTACCCGTGGTAAATAGATATCGTCGTCATCACCATGCGATATCCAGTTAACACTACCATCTTGCAGCGTAACAACCCCCAACTGAATTTTCGCATTAGCGGTGCCGGTATAAGGATAACGCTGATTAAACAGCTTAATTTCGTCGGCATAAATTTCGTTGCGCACGACTTCTGCCACACCGCTCTCATCGGTACGGGTAAAAGCAATTTTGCTGTCATCCGGCGCCCACCAATACCCCGTCATACGCCCCATTTCTTCCTGGGCAACAAATTCGGCCATACCGTTTTTAATATCACCGCCGCCATCGAAAGTTAATTGCATTTCTTTGCCACTGGCGATATCCAACACAAACAGATTTTGCGCACGAATAAAAGCCACATAACGGCCAGTGGGCGATATCGTTGCGTCGGTTTCAAACTCACTGGTATTGGTTAGCTTTTTGGCCGTTTTATCTTTTAGCTGGTAATAATATAAATCACCGTTTAATGGGAACAACAACGCATCGCTGTTTTTCGACCAGCTGTAGCTGATAATGCCAGACGCGAACAACCGCATGCGCTCACGGCGGGCTTTCTCTTCATCAGACAGTACTTCAGCTCCGCTTATCAGGGTGTCGGCATCAACCAGCACACTGTGTTGGCCACTTTTAATCTGGTACTGCCACAAGTCCAGCCTGTTGGCGTCGTTAGCTTTGCCTTTTAAGTAGGTTACCCGGCTGCCATCCGGCGCCATCGTCAATGATCGGGGTGTAGTGCCACTTAGTGCCGGATCAGCAAACAGACGCTCTAATTCAAGTTGCTTCGCATCCGCCATGGTAGCCCCTCCGAGTAATAAACTGAGTGTCAGTACAAAACGTGGTAATTTAACTTGCATTGTTGTCCCTGCGACGTTGCTTTAATTATGCTTGCCGTTTGTATAATGCTTCAGCGCAAACTGCAAGAAAAAGCCGATTGCAGTATGCTTATATGCGCTAAACAGAGGAATTAACACATGAAACTGACAGAAGTTAAGCACCCGCTGGTAAAACATAAAATTGGCTTGTTGCGTGCTGCAGACATCAGCACCAAGCAATTTAGGCAGTTGGCCGCTGAACTGGGCAGCCTGCTGACATACGAAGCCACCAAAGACTTAGCCACAGAACAGGTTACAATAGACAGCTGGAGTGGCCCGGTACAAATAGAGCAAATTCAGGGCAAAAAGGTAACCATAGTGCCGATACTGCGCGCTGGCCTGGGCATGCTTGACGGTGTACTGGAGCTGTTGCCCAGTGCCCGTATCAGTGTGGTAGGAATTTACCGCGATGAACAAAGCCTGCAACCTGTGCCGTACTTTCACAAGCTCGCGTCAGACTTAGATCAGCGCCTGGCTATCGTCGTTGACCCTATGCTTGCTACCGGCGGCTCACTTATCGCCACCATCAATTTATTAAAGCAACAGGGTGCACAACATATTAAAGCCTTGGTGCTGGTAGCCGCACCTGAAGGTATAGCAGCCCTGCAACAGGCACACCCAGATGTGGAGCTGTATACCGCCGCCGTCGACCGCTGTCTGAACGAGCACGGCTATATACTGCCGGGCCTGGGTGATGCCGGCGATAAACTGTTTGGCACCAAATAACAGAAGGCCCTTGTCTGAGTTGGCAAAGCATGGCACTTTAACGCCGTTTTAACCTTGTAGGAGAGTGCTTTGCAGTTAGTACCCTGGTGTTATCATACGCCGCTCGGTTTTACCCTGCGCGGTTACCGCAGCGAAGCCAGCGGCAAGCCAGTGCTGCATATGTTGCATGGTAATGGTTTTTGCAGCCGCATGTACCAACCGATGTTGCAGCTACTAGCAGAAGATTTTGATTTATTTTTATCTGACGCCCAGGGGCACGGTGACAGTGACCATGGCGGTCCTTTTGTTGGCTGGAATAAAAGTGCCGAACTGGCCAGTGCAGCCTGGCAGGCCCATCAGGCACTGTATCCAGGTGTCGCGGTATTCGCTGTTGGCCACAGTTTTGGTGGTGTGTTAACTGCTTTAATTCATACCAGTGCGGCAAGCCCGTTTAACGGCGCAATCTTACTCGACCCGGTGCTTTTTACCCCCACTATGCTAACGCTAATGAGCACCCTCAATGGCGTGCGGCTGTATCACAAAAACCCGCTGGCCAAAGCAGCTCTGCGCCGGCGCCAGCACTGGCCAGACCGTGACACTGCCGCAAGTTATCTGACCAACCGCGGTATGTTTGCTAACTGGCACGCCGATGCACTGGCAGCGTATATCGAGCATGCGTTAAAACCGACTGAACACGGCTTAAGTTTAAAGTGTCTGCCACAACGTGAAGCAGAGATTTTTGCCTCTTATCCGGATAAACTCTGGCAACAGCTGGCTACTCCCTGCCCGCCGGTGCATGTGATTTACGGAGATAAAAGCTATGACTTTATCGTCAAAGCGCTGGCAAAATGGCAGAAACGTAATCCCGCCGTCAGTGTCGAACCGTTCAGTGGCGGCCACTGTTTTATGCAGGAGGCGCCCAATCAAGCCGCAGCCGTCATAAAACAAGCGATTAAACGCCTGACTGCCGGCGACAAATAGCAGTTAATGCCGATGCTGAAATCCGATATAATAGCGAAAACCTTTACCAGGGGATCCAGATGAAAAAGCGCTTGCTCATTAGCACAGCCCTGCTACTGTCAGCCTGTAGTCAGTTACCGTCAGACCGACAAACCGCTGAAACCCAACTTATACCACCTGCCCGAACGGAAGTTCCGGCCGTAGCTGAAGACGTCGTGGTAGAAGATTCTGCTGTTGCCCAGGCTGTTGCGACAGACTTTGAACATATTTTTATCGATAGCGATATGAGCTTTAGTGGTACTTTGCCGTGCGCAGACTGCCCCGGCATTCATTACCACATTAATTTGTATCGTGATGGCCGCTTTGAAGCACGCCAGGAGTATCTGGAGCGCAGTAAAGTTGAAATCGTCAAAGGTGTCTGGTTACTTGAAAAGCGTAATCTGCACCTTGTAAACCAGCAGCAAACCCTGCCGGCGTTTCATTTTTTATCGAATAATCAACTGACTATGCTGGATTTAAGCGGAAAGCCCGTGTCCAGTAATCTGAATTATCAGCTGCAACGCGAAAGCGAATTTAAAAAGCTTGATACGCGTCAGGCTATGTTAGGTCTGTACCAGTTGCAGGATAACCTGGCTACTTTTACCAGTTGCCGCACTGGCGATACGCTGAATGTGGCCAATACACAGTTTCATTTACCGGTAATGCGCCAATATCAGCAGGACGAGCGCTATAAAGGTAAAGCGGTTATTGCCACCTTGCAGGGACGTCGCGGTCAGGATGAGCAGCAACAGATGTTATTTATCGATAAATTTGAGCAATTCTGGCCCGGTGCTATCTGCCCGGATCAAAATACTCCAGGCAAAATACAAGGCATTGTCTGGCGCGCCGAAAAGCTGACCGATCGTTACATCCCGCAACAGCTCAATGTGCGGGTAATTTTCGATCAAAACGAACGGTTATACGGTTTTGCCGGCTGTAATAACTTTAACGGTAACTATAAACAACGTTCAAACCAGCTTAGCGTCCAGCCGCTTATCAGCACGCGTAAATTTTGTGCCGAAAGCAGCGAGCTTGAACAACAATTTACCCGTTCATTGCAATCTGCCGACAGAGCCGAAGTTAACGGCGACAAATTACAACTGTTTAAAAATAACCAGTTAATTTTGCAATTTACCCCGGCAGTTAACTAACGCTGGCATTGCTGCAGCCATAAAAAAAGCCACCCTGAGGTGGCTTTTTTATTAGCAACTTAAATTAAGCAGCTAAGGCTTGTTTCGCTTTGCTCACTAAAGCAGTGAACGCTGCTTTGTCGAATACGGCGATGTCAGCTAATATCTTACGGTCGATTTCTACTGAGGCTTTTTTCAGGCCATCAATGAAACGGCTGTATGATAAACCGTTCATACGTGACGCAGCGTTGATACGCGCGATCCACAGTTGACGGAACTGACGCTTACGTTGACGACGGTCACGGTAAGCATATTGGCCGGCTTTAATTACAGCCTGGAAAGCAACACGATAAACACGACTGCGGGCACCGTAGTAACCTTTAGCCTGGTTTAATACCTTCTTATGGCGCGCGCGCGCCGTTACACCACGTTTAACTCTTGGCATGTCAGACTCCTAATTAATTATGCGTAAGGCATGCAACGGACTAAGCCGGCGATGTCTACTTTAGCGACTAAGGTTTTTGGACCTAACTGACGCTTACGCTTAGAGGTCTTCTTCGTCAGGATGTGGCGAAGGTGTGATTGCTTACGTTTAAAGCTACCAGAAGCCGTTTTTTTGAAACGCTTCGCAGCACCTTTATTGGTTTTCATCTTTGGCATAGTTAAAAACTCGCATTGTTAAGTTACAACGAATAATAAGGCGTCAACCCCACCCGTTACCGTGTAGGGTTACACTTGAAAGCACTTATTACTTCTTATTTGGGGCCAGCATCATGATCATCTGGCGACCTTCCACCCGTGAAGGGAAAGATTCGCACACAGCAATGTCAGCTAAATCTTCTTTAATCCGATTTAACATCTCAATGCCTATCTCAGTATGCGCCATTTCACGACCACGATAGCGCAGCGTTACTTTAGCTTTGTCACCCTCTTCAATGAAGCGACGCAGGTTGCGTAGTTTTACCTGGTAATCGCCTTCATCAGTTCCAGGCCGGAATTTTATTTCCTTAATCTGGATCTGTTTTTGCTTCTTCTTCTGCTCTTTAAGAGCTTTACTCTTTTCAAACAGGAACTTACCGTAGTCCATCAACTTACATACTGGCGGTTCGGCTGTCGGGCTAATTTCTACTAAATCGGCGCCGCCTTCCTCGGCCAAACGAATGGCTTCAGCAATACTTACTACACCCAGTTGCTCACCTTCAATACCAATTAACCGTACCTCTGGCAGGTTAATTTCTTCATTGATCCTGTTAGGACGGTTTGCAGGTAATGTTTTCTTTCCTACTTTAATAGTATGTTCCTCCGAAAATTATTCTTTTACGCTTAATTAAGCTCAAACCCGGTTATTAATTTCTGTTGTCAGCTTTTCTACAAAGGCTGCAACCGACATTTTACCCAAGTCTTCACCCTTGCGCGTTCTCAGTGCAATATCACCGGCTTCCATTTCTTTATCACCAACGACAACAAGGTAAGGAATGCGCTTAAGCGTGTGCTCGCGGATTTTAAAGCCTATCTTCTCATTTCTCAAGTCACTTATGACTCTAATACCGTGAGATTTGAAAGTTTTTACTAAATTTTGCACATATTCGGCCTGATTATCGGTAATGTTCATCACCACCACCTGAGTTGGTGCTAACCAGGCAGGGAAGAAACCGGCGTATTCTTCGATTAAAATTCCGATAAAACGCTCAATTGAACCCAAAATAGCGCGGTGGATCATCACCGGTGTTTGCTTATCACCACTTTCAGCGACGAAGGTAGCACCTAAACGGCCCGGTAAGGCAAAGTCTAGCTGAACGGTACCGCACTGCCAGGCACGGCCTAAACAGTCGTGCAGGGTAAATTCAATTTTCGGGCCGTAAAAGGCGCCTTCGCCTGGCTGTAAATCATAGGCAATATCATTGGCTTTTAATGCTTCGGTTAAGCCCTGCTCCGCTCTGTCCCACATATCATCAGTGCCGATACGCTGTGCCGGCCGGGTTGACAGTTTTACTGCGACGTTTTTAAAGCCAAAGGTGCTGTAGGTATCAAATACCATCTGGATACATTTCGTTACTTCGGCCTGCACCTGATCTTCAGTACAGAAGATATGCGCATCGTCCTGGGTAAAGCCACGCACCCGCATTAAACCGTGTAAGCCGCCTGATGGCTCGTTACGGTGGCAACAGCCAAACTCGGCCATCCGTAGCGGTAAATCGCGGTATGATTTTAAGCCCTGGTTGAATATCTGCACGTGGCCCGGGCAGTTCATCGGCTTAATGGCGTATTCACGGTGCTCAGACTGGGTAGTAAACATATTGTCGGCGTACTTTTCCCAGTGGCCGGATTTTTCCCACAACACGCGGTCCATCATTAACGGACCCTTTACTTCGTCGTAGTCGTATTCGCCCAGCTTTTCACGCACAAAGCTTTCCAGCTCGCGGAAGATGGTCCAGCCGTCGTTGTGCCAGAACACCATACCCGGCGCTTCTTCCTGCCAGTGAAATAAGCCCAGCGCCTTACCGATTTTACGGTGGTCACGCTTTTCAGCTTCTTCTAACTGCAGTAAATAGGCCGCCAGTTGCTTTTTGTCCGCCCAGGCCGTGCCATAGACACGCTGCAGCATCTTGTTTTTTGAGTCGCCACGCCAGTAAGCGCCGGCTACTTTCATAATTTTAAAGTGTTGGCAAAAGCGCATATTCGGCACATGCGGGCCGCGACACATATCAATATATTCTTCGTGATGATACAAACCCGGCTGATCGTCTTTACTGACGTTTTGCTCGAGGATTTCAAGCTTGTAGCTTTCGCCACGGGCTTTAAAGGTATCAACCGCTTCCTGCCAGCTAACCTTTTTCTTAATCACGTCGTATTCGGTTTTTGCCAGTTCAACCATGCGCTGCTCAAGCTTGGCTAAGTCATCGCTGCTAATTGGCTGGTCTAAATCAACGTCATAGTAAAAGCCATTATCAATTACCGGGCCGATGGCCATTTTTACGTTTGGCCATAGCTGCTTAATGGCATGGCCTAATAAGTGCGCGCAGGAATGGCGGATAATTTCCAGGCCGTCCTGATCTTTACTGGTAATAATGCTTAAGGTTGAATCTGTTGTGATAGGGTCACAGGCATCGACTAACTGACCATTCACCTTACCGGCGATAGTGGCTTTAGCTAAGCCAGGGCCGATGTCTTTAGCAACATCCATAACGGAAACAGCATGATCAAAAGCGCGCTGGCTGCCATCTGGCAGAGTAATAACTGGCATGATAAATCCTTATACAGTGGTGGCCCATACCAAGGGTCACATGATTAATTACCTAAATCGTTGTTGCGTGCGCCTTGCGTGTCAGTTGACACCCCTTACTAAGGGCTGTTTGGTACACAACGTGGTACACGTTTTTTCGGCTTTTACTGCAAAAAAGCAGCAATAAACCGCCCGGCATCATACAGGTAAATGACAGCTTTATACAGTACCATCGCAAATCTGCACGGGCGTTATCTCTCTGCTGTCGCTGTTCTCTTTAGCTGCGGTGTCTGTTGTTTAGTAAAAAATAATATCTTAATGACACAGCTTAATTTATCCGCGTGAAATTTCTGCTTTATCGGCCATACTTGAATTTCGGTATTAAAGGAGACAACGCATGTGGCAGGCATTAGCTGAGCATATCAATAGTGAGTTGGAATGTGGTTTTCAGATTGAGCACAAAACCCAACTGGATGGCGGCAGCATTAATCTGGCCTGGCATATAAGCGGTAGCGGCCAGCACTATTTTGTTAAGTTAAACCAACGCGAACAATTGGAGCAATTTGAAACCGAAGCCCTAAGCTTGCAAACCTTACAACAGGCGCATTGCATCCGGGTACCGCAGGTTATTTGTACTGGCCAAACCGTTGATAAGGCGTTTCTGGTGTTGGAATATTTACCGATGCAAGGCGAAAGCGTTAATGGCTGGCGTAATCTGGCACAGCAACTGGCATTGCTGCATAAACAGCATGATCAGGCGATGTATGGCTTTGACTGGGACAATATGCTTGGCAGTACCGTGCAACCGAATAAATGGCAAAGCAACTGGAGCAGCTTTTTTTCTGAGCAACGTCTGGGCTGGCAGCTGCAACTATTGCTGGAGCAAGGCTTTGGCTTTGGTAAAATTGACTATCTGGTAGAGCAATGCCGGCAGCGGCTGCAGCATTATCAACCGGCCCCCAGTTTACTGCATGGTGATTTATGGCGCGGCAATATTGGTTTTTGCTCCGACGCCCCGGCCGTGTTTGACCCAGCCTGCTATTTTGGTGACCGCGAAGCCGATATCGCTTACAGTACCTTATTTGGCCGTTTCCCGGATGCCTTTTATCAAAGTTACAATGAGCTGTATCCGCTAGACCAGGCTTTTAATGAACGCAAAGATGTTTATAATCTTTATCATGTACTTAACCATGCCTACATATTCCGTGGTGCCTATCTGGTGCAGGCGCAAGAAATGATTAAACAATTATTCTACTGATCGTTGTTAGCGCTGTGCCGGTATAACCGCAGCATTCATCCAAACAGAGATAGTTAAAGCATGATAAAGAATTCCGCCGCAGCCGCTGCCTTTATTACCGGCAGCGCAAAACGGCTTGGCCGCCAGACGGCTATTACCCTGCACAGCGCCGGCTATAACGTTATAATTCACTGCAATGTGTCACGGCAGGCCGCTGACGACCTGGCGCAGCAATTAAATGCGCAGCGTGCAAACAGTGCCGCCGTATTACAAGCCGACTTACTTGATGAACACCGCTGGGCATCTTTGGCAGATGAAGCAGTTAACTGCTTTGGCCGGCTTGACCTGCTGGTGAATAATGCCTCGAGTTTTTTTCCTACGCCGCTGGGCCAGGCAACAGTGCACCAGTGGCAGGATTTATTTGGCTCTAACGTCAAAGCGCCGTATTTTTTAAGCCAGGCATTAGCGCCGCATTTAGCTAAGCAACAGGGCGCCATTATTAATATGGTGGATATTCATGCCGACAAGCCGCTTTCGGGCCACAGTCTGTATTGTATGGCCAAAGCCGCACTTTTAATGATGACCAAATCGCTGGCGTTAGAATTAGCACCTACAATAAGAGTTAACGGTATAGCACCAGGCGCAATTTTATGGCCGCCCGAGCAATCTGTGCAGCTTAACGAGCAGGATAAAGCAGCAATTATGCGGCAGATACCGCTTAAACAGCTAGGCTCGCCAGAGGATATTGCCAATACGGTGCTATTTTTAGCGCGTTCGCCTTATATTACCGGCCAAATTCTGGCGGTAGACGGCGGTCGCAGTTTAAGTAGCACCAGCAAAGCCTGAACGATGCTGGCGTAGGAGCCACTATGAGCATTTTGCAGCAAACCATCAGCTGTCCGTTTTGCGGCCACGCAACGCACCTGAGTGTTGAAGTGACCGACGACGATCAGGACTTTATCGAAGATTGCAGCAACTGCTGCAATCCGATCCATGTCAAAGTGCATAAAGACGAACAACACCACAGCATACAGCTGTTTATTGATGCCGATGACGAGCAGTATTATTAGCCGCCGGCAGCACCAAAGCGTTCGGCCATAATCCGTTCTACCGTTTGCACTATGGTTTGCGTTTGCTGATCGAGCTCGATATTAAGCGTATCGCCCAACTGTTTAAGCCCAAGGGTGGTAATGGCCAGCGTTTCCGGGATCAGGTATAAACTAAAGCCATCGCTATAGGTTTCCCCCACCGTTAAACTGCAACCTTCTACTGCAATAAAGCCTTTGCTTAATATGTAACGCATATAATCCGGCGCCAGGGTTAAACGCATGGCACAGTTATTCGCCGTCTTGTCCAGTGCGGTTATCGTTGCCGTAGTTTGAATATGGCCAGAGACAATATGGCCGCCAAGTTCACTGCCAAAGCTTAATGAGCGCTCAAAATTAACGGCATCACCCGGCTGTATAGCGCCCAGATTAGTTTTGCTTAAAGTTTCGGCGATGACATCAAAGCAAACCCAACCGGCCGCACTGTCAAAATCCGTTACGGTTAAACAAACGCCATTAATTGCGATACTGGCGCCCCGGGCGACATCGCGCAAATAGGCCGCGCCAGGCTGCAGCGTTAACTGACGAAACGCCGCTTCGTCGCGTATTTGTGTCACTTGCGCTTTAGTCTGTACTATTCCGGTAAACATAAACCCCCAATTGTGCTACATTGCGCGCCACTACACGCTGCTGATACAACAGACCTGCATATGTTACCTTTTTCCCGCTTCGAAGCCAGAACCATCCTGAAACTTTCCGGCCCAATCGTGCTGGCGCAGCTAACCCAAACCCTGATGTATTTTGTTGATACCGTAATGGCTGGCCGCTACAGCGCGGTCGATATGGCCGCTATTGCTGTGGCATCCGGTTTATGGTTTCCGGTAGTGATGACGATGCAGGGTTTATTACTGGCGCTAACGCCGATAGTGGCGCAGTACTATGGCAGCAGACAAACCAAACCAGTTACCCACTTCACCGTACAGGCGATGTATTTAGCTATGGCGCTGGCCGCAGCACTCTTTGTACTGATGTTATATGTGCATGTCCCCATTGATCTGTTAAACATGGATGACACTCTGCGGCAAAAATCGCTCGATTATCTGTACTATGTCAGCTTTGGCCTGTTTCCGGCAGCCGGTTATATGGTGCTGCGCAGTATGTTTGAGGGCATTGGCAATACCAAAGCCAGCATGTGGATAAGCTTCGTTGGCATCCTGGTAAACATCCCGGCCAACTATGTATTTATTTACGGCAAGCTCGGCATGCCGGCGCTTGGCGGTGCCGGCTGTGGTATTGCCACCGCACTGGTGTTTGTCGCCATGTTTATCGCCATGTTGCTTTATGGCTGGTATAGCCGCAGCACAGCACATTACCGCACGCAGCCGGATAGCTACCGGGTTAACCTAAAAGACATCTGGCAGATCATCTGTATCGGCACCCCTATCGCATTTTCTATCTTCTTTGAGGTGACGTTATTTGCCTGCATACCGCTGGCCATAGTGCACCTGGGCCCTATAATGGTGGCCGGCCATCAAATTGCACAAAACTACAGTGGTATCGTATTTATGCTGCCATTATCGCTTGGTATGGCCACCACTATCCGCGTTGGCCATCTGGTAGGCCAGCAAAGCATACTGGAGCTGAAAAAAGCGGTATCGACCGCCATAGTGCTGGCCGTACTGATGTCGTTTTTAATTGCCAGTTTAACGTTTTTGCTGCGTGGCAGTATTGCCGCCCTCTACTCACCGGATCAGAGCGTTATTGCGCTGGCAGCGTCGCTGTTAATTCTGGCCTGCTTTTATCAGGTATCGGATGCGATTCAGGTGGTGTCGGCTTGCGCGCTGCGCGGTATGAAAGTGACTAAACCGGTATTTTTTATTACCTTAATTGCTTACTGGCCAATCGGCTTTGGCCTGGGTGCCGTATTGGGTTTAACCAATTGGCTGGTGGCACCTATGGGGGCTCACGGCTTCTGGATCGGTATTATCGCCGGTTTAAGCGTCGCGGCAGTATTGCTGGCCATTATCTTAAAACGCACCTTACTTAAGTTAGAACAACAGGCAGGTTAGAACATGAAGGTTTGGCTGCTCGCTCTACTGCTAATTAACCTGATTGGCTGCTCAGATAATAACGGTGATAAGGCGCTGCAAGACTATCAACAGCGTCTGGCGCGGGTGTTGCAAAGCGAAACAGTTAATTTACCGCTGCCCGCTGCACCACCATTGGCAGAGCCACGCGATATAAAACAGCCCCTACCCGATCTGCGCATCGATCTGACAGACACCTTAGCGACCCGCCGCTGCGGATTAGACACCCTTATTGGCGAGCGTAATTCCAGCCTCGGCCGGGTGTACAGTGCCAGCAAACAACTTAGCTATGAGCTGCGTTTTCTCAACCAGTTACAGCAATGCCTTAACCTAAGCTGGGACAATACCGCGCTGCAGCAGCAGTTGCAGCAGGTGTATCAGCAAAAACAACTGAGTATCACCAATGCCTTTAACAATATGCTGTTAACCGACGATACGTTGCGCAAAGAGCTGCTGGGTGTACGCAACAGTCTGGCAGTTACAGAAATTGCCGGTTTAAGCGAAACCTGGCAGGCACTGCGCGCATTAAACCAGTTGCAACAATTCATCGTCGAGCAAAACTGGCAGGCCGCCAGTCAGGTTGATATTGAACAGCAGCTGCAGCAGTTATATCGCTACAATGTGCTGGGCCGGTTGCAACACAGCCTGCGCATCAGCGCTCATCAGCTGGCGCAACTTAACCAGCAGCTGGCTGGCGTTACACCCGTTAGCCTGTGCCAACCGCAGCCAGATAAACAACAGTTGGATATTCTGGCCAATATTTTTGCTAAATATTTTATTGCCCAGGTGCAGCAATACACGGTTAATCTGGAAAAATACCAGCAACAACTCTGGCCGCTGCTTGAGGAACTGTACCGTGATACGCCGCTACAGCCGGCACTGCAACAGCGCTTTGCCGGCAATTATCAGTTAATGCGCACTGAATTGGGCCAACATGTAAGCTGGTGGCAACAGCTAAACCGGCAATGTCCTTTGCAACTTACCCGGCAACATTAACACTGCCCTGCATCGCTAAGCGGCGAAAAATACAGCAAACTCACGCTATAACCATAAAAACACTTGCCAATATAGCAGTGGCGCAATAACATAGCCGCCGTTGTTCGCCAAGCGCGCAACGCAAAGTGTGCGTCCTTAGCTCAGCTGGTTAGAGCACCACCTTGACATGGTGGGGGTCGGTGGTTCGAGTCCACTAGGACGCACCAAAAATTCTAACAAAAACGCCACCTTAAGGGTGGCGTTTTTGTTTCTGCTATCTTATGCCGCCAGCTCCTTGGCTTTATCTTGCTTTATCAGACAGGGTGATTGCAGTGCCGTATGGTGTGCCTGTGCTGCGGTATGGGCCAAGGTGCTTGGCTGCTAACAATAGGCAAAATTACAACAGCATATTTTTGCAGCATTTTTTTCACACTACCACCATCTTGCGGTAAACTTAATATTCCCTTTAAAAGCCAAGGCTACTGCATGCACGCACTGATTGTGGAACCCAGCCCGACTTATCAGCGTATTTTGTCCCGCATGCTGCAAAGCTACGATTTTCAATTGAGTTTTGTCGACTCGGCAACTGCCGGCTTTCGGGCGTTAACCCAGCAACGCTTTCAGATGATTTGCGTTGCCATGTATCTGCCCGATTTAACCGGTATCGATTTTTGTCAGCATGTCCGGCAGCGTGACAGCGAAGTGCCGATCTTTATTGTTACCTCAGAGACCGATCCGGAGTTGCTGTCATCAGCACTGACTGCCGGTGCCAGTGATATTATCCGTAAAGATGATTTGCCGCGGTTAGAAGAAAGCCTGCATGCGCTGATCCCTCTGGGGCCCTTCCGATATAACATCAGCGGTAAAGCGCTGTACCTGGAAGACAGTTTGACGGTGGCCAAAGCGACAGATGCCAAACTAAAACGGCTTGGTTTACAGATGGATCATGCGTTTTCGATCCAACAGGCGCTGCAGTTACTTGATAACCACATGTACGAGCTGATCATGACAGATATCGTACTGCAGGATAATGAAACCGGTATAGAGTTTATTCAGCAGCTGCGCGCAGATCATCGCTTTGCGCAAACCCCCATTCTGGCCGTTACCAGCCTGGAAAGCGTCAACCGGCGCATTCAGGCGCTGCAATCCGGTGCCAATGACTATATTTCCAAACCTGTGCTGGACGAAGAGCTTTTTGCCCGCATTAATAACCTGATATCCGCCACCCGTCTGGTTGAACAACTGACCCGCGAACGGCAACGCTTGCTGGAACTGGCGACAAAAGACCATCTTACGGGTTTATATAACCGGCATTTTCTTACCGAACTGGCCAAACGCCGTTTTGTCGACGCTAACCGCCAGCGCAGTGCGTTAGCCACGCTGGTGCTGGACGTCGATCATTTTAAGCAAATTAACGATCAATATGGCCATCAAACCGGTGATCGGGTATTAAAACGTATTGCCAGCGCCTTACAGGCGCAATGCTCTGAAGATGAATACATAGCCCGTTTTGGCGGAGAAGAGTTTGTCGTGTTATTAACCGGCTGCACACTAAATGCCGCCAGTGAAAAAGCCCGGCAGCTGTGCAAAACGTTGCAACAACTGCAACCTGAAGGCATCAGCACCAGTGTTAGCATTGGCGTAACCTGTCTCAGTGCGACGCAGGACGAATACTTCGATGAAGTGTTTGCCCGTGCCGATAAAGCGTTGTATCAAGCCAAACAACAAGGCCGCAATCAGGTGGTTACCCTGGCGCCTTAAATCAGTGGCAATATCCTGCCAGCGCGCAAACACCAGCTAAGTTAAATGACCTTAGAATAGCGCCGTTGGCCTTGTGCCAGATAGGCATCAAAACAGGCGCAGATACTGCGTACCCACAACCGGCCACTGTCGGTTACTTTTATCCGCCCGGCATACACCTCAACCAGGCCGTCTTCCATAAAGGCAGTAAGCCGCTCTAATGCTTCAGCAAAGTATTGCCAAAAGCCACTTAGCTGCCACTGTCGGCTAAAGGCCTCGACATCAAGTTCGAAATGACAGATTAGCTGGCTGATTAATGCTGCACGTAATTTGTCATCGGCATCTAAACTAAAGCCGCGCTCTACCGGCAGCTGGCCGCTGTTTATTGCGGCATAATATTGTGCTAAGTCTTTACTGTTTTGCCACAACACCCCGTTTACCTGGCTGATACTGGATACGCCCAGGCCAACTAGTGCATCCTGACCGGCGCAGGTGTAGCCCTGAAAATTGCGCTGCAGCTTACCGGCTTGTTGTGCTTTGGCCAGGGCGTCATCTGCCTTAGCAAAGTGATCCATGCCGATAAATTGATAGCCGGCACCAACAAAGCGATTAATCGCCAGCTGCATCAGCTCAAGCTTTAACGGCGCAGCCGGCAGGCTGGCATCGGGTATTTTACGCTGGGCAGCAAAGCGCTCGGGTAAATGGGCATAGCTAAATAACGAAATACGATCGGGATTTAAGCGGATAATCTCCTCTACCGTTGCGGCAAAGCTGGCGCTGTGCTGAAACGGCAGGCCATAGATAAGGTCAAGATTAATCGAGCTAAAGCCCAGCTCACGGCTAAGCGCAACCTGATGGCGGATAAGATCGGTATCCTGGGGCCGGTTAATGGCAATTTGTACTGTTTCATCTAAATCCTGCACGCCAAAGCTAACACGGTTAAAACCCAGGGTACGTAAATGCCGTAACTTGTCGTCACTGCAACTGCGCGGGTCTATTTCAATGCTGACTTCGGCATCAGGCTTAATGTTAAAGTACTGCTGCAACAGCGCCATCAGCCGGCTTAGCTGCGCTTCGGTTAAAAAGGTCGGTGTACCGCCGCCTAAATGCAGCTGGTTAATCACCTTATCGCCAAGCAATGGCTGATATAACGCCATCTCCCGTGCTAAAGCATCGAGGTAAATGTCGGCTTTGTGCTGATGACGGGTCACCACTTTATTGCAGCCACAGTAATAACACAGCTTATGGCAAAACGGGATATGCAAGTACAGGCTAAGCTGGTTTGCTCCCTGGCTGATAGCCGTCTGAATTTGCGTACGGTCAAAGTTGCTGTTTAGCGCCAGTGCGGTTGGGTACGAGGTATAACGCGGGCCATTAATATTGTATTTGTCGATTAACCTGGCGTCCCATTTAAACCCTTGCATCTTGACCTCGTTTTATACTGTGATGACGTTGTGCCAAAACGCAGTATAGGAGGTTAAGCCGAATCACATCTTGATGTGTATCAAGCAGGCGGCTCCTGATTCAACAATGGCTATAACGCTAGCAGCGCGCTTTGCTTCGCGGCCAGGCATCAATGGGCTTGATTAAGCGCCTGAGCAAGCTCCTTACTGAGGTATTGCCACACTTCGTTTACGGCCCGGCTACGTGCCTCTTTTTCTAAACAAACCAGGTGAATCGGGGCTGCATCGGGGTGATGCCATGCTGTTAAGACTGCCTTTAATTTTCCTGCCTGTAATTCGGGTTTAATTAAAATAGGGTCAACCCGAATGATGCCCATGCCCATACAGGCAAGTTCAACTAAGGTGCGGCCATCGTCAGATGCTGTAGCAGGCGAAATGTGGATGGTTTGAATATCGCCAATTGGGCTGCAAAAGTGCCAGTGCTCCATGGCTAGTTTTTGATGGCGAAAGATGATGCATTGATGTGCACTAAGGTCGCTTGGTTCATCAAGCTTAGCTGCATTTTGCAGGTAAGCAGGACTGGCAAAACAGGCCCATGATTTAATGCCAATTTGACGGGCAACTAAAGATGAATCGGGTAATTGACCGACCCGCAGTGCAATGTCTATCCCCAGTTCAATCAGGTCAACTACCCGATCATCAAGGTTAATGTCTATTACTATCTCAGGAAACAGCCGCTTTAGATCGGGTAACAAGGGAAGTAAATAACGTTGGCCGATAAGGGTCGAGCTACTGATTTTTACCCGTCCACTTGGCCTGATGTGTGCCTGTTCGGTCAGTTTAGCGGTATTACTCAATAAGTCAGCAAGTGAGTCAGTGATGACAAGTAACTCTTTGCCAGCATCGGTGAGGTTTAATTGCCGGGTACTGCGCTGCAGCAATCTTAAGCCTAAATGTTGTTCAAGCTGGGCTATTTTTTTACTGACTGATGAACGGGGTAATTGCAGCGCGTCTGCGGTGGCTTGAAAGCTGCCTAGCTGGGTAACACGACGAAACAGATATAAATTAGGCAGCTGAAGGTGCAATGTTGTTGTGTCGATATTCATAAATACGTTCTCTTACAGAAACAATGAGTTTCTTTTTTGATGCCTTATTGGAAACGATTCTGCGGGGTATGCTGTGCGTCGTCAACTTATTATCGACAGGACATCAGCAATGCAAACTTCGTTACAAGGAAAAACCATTTTAATCACTGGCGCGACAGCAGGTATAGGTTTTGCCTCAGCACAATCGTTGTTGCTACAAGGGGCTAAATTAGTGATCACAGGCCGAAATCAGACGCGCTTAAACCACGCGGTGAAGGCGCTTGGTGAACAGGTGACCCCGGTATTGTGTGACAACGCCAATGTTGAACAAATTCAGCAAATGGTCATGCAGCTTCAGCGCGACAACATTCAACTCGATGGCCTGATTTTAAATGCCGGCGTATTTTATCCGGCGCCATTTGAGCAAATGAGTTTAGAAAACTTTACCAGTACTATGGCGGTCAATTTTAATGGCCCGGCGTTAATGTTACAGGCGTTACTGCCATGTTTGAAAAATCCAAGCAGTGTAGTCTTTGTATCGAGTGTTGCAGTATTAAAAGCGTTTACCGGTGCTGGCGTTTATAGTGCCAGTAAAGCTGCGTTCGAAGGCTTAGCAAGAGTGCTTAATTCAGAATTGGCTTCGCGTGGCATTCGGATTAACTCGATTCGTCCAGGTGTAACCGCCACCGAAATTCAGGCCAAAGCAGGGATGGACGATGGCGCAATCAGTGTGTTTTTTGAGTCACTCAGTAGTACGCCCGTTGGTCGGGTTTTAGTGCCCGATGACCTTATTCCTGCCATCAATTATTTAATCTCTGATGCCAGTGTTGGTTTACGTAATGCGTATATTGACATCGATGGTGGATTTGGACTTTAGTTGCGTCAATAGCTAATAAGAAGCTTTAGGGGTTTGGTTACAAAATTAAACTTATGAGCTTGTTGTTTTTTATCAGGTTGTTGAAAAATGCGGCTAAGAACCTACCGCGCTTTGGTGTACAACCTTTTGCTGAGCTTTGCACCGATGTCAAAAAACGCCGCCCTAAGGCGGCGTGTGCCGCACTAATCGCGGTATTTTGCTTTAAGTGCCTTAACCGACTTTACCAGCTTGCTAAATTGCCGCTCGTGGGCGCGCTTTTGCTGCAGTGATGCGCTGTTGCGTGCCTGTTCGGTATTTAGTTTTTGGTAGTTGGTTAACCGCCTTGCATCTAACGCACCTTGCGCAATAGCCAGCTGTACCGCGCAGCCAGGTTCAGCAACATGCTGGCAGTCGCTGAAGCGGCACTGGTTGGCTAAGGCGTCAATGTCGGCAAAAGCACGGCGAATTCCTTCGTCACAGTCTGTCAGTTGCAGTTCACGCATACCGGGCGTATCAATTACTACGGCGCCACCGGCAATAAAATGCATGGAGCGCCCTGTTGTGGTATGCCGGCCTTTACTGTCATCAGCCCTTATTGCCGCGGTTTTTTGCATGCCGCTGCCAGTCAGGGTATTCACTAACGTCGACTTACCGACACCAGAAGAGCCCACCACTGCCAGGGTATTGCCGGCTTTACACCAGTGCTGCAAGGTAGTGCTGCAACTGGCGTCGAGCGCATTAACTACCTCGACCATCAGCATGGCGTCCAGCTGGTTAACCTGCTGCAAAAAGGCGTCGATATCGGCGCATAAGTCCATCTTGGTTAATACCAATAACGGTTCGGCACCGGCGTCGTGAGCCAGAGTCAGGTAACGCTCTATCCGGCTTAAGTTAAAGTCATGGTTTAACGAGCAGACAATAATCAGCGTATCAACGTTAGCAGCAATAAGTTGCTCGGCTAGCTGGCTGCCGGCCGCTTTGCGTTTGAACAACGACTTTCTTGTTAACAGCCGCATAAGACCGCCTGCAGCATCTAACAGCAGCCAATCACCAATGGTTATCGGTGGCAACATGGCGCTGGCATTTAAACGGCACGGGCCCTGTAATGTTATCAGCTCATAGCCACTGCGGTGGTGTGCCGTTACCCGGGCGATAATGCTGTTTTCAAATTCGGGCAAACTAAGTTGTTGTTGAAAAAAAGCCTGCCACCCCAGGTGTTGTAATGTTGAGGGTAAGTTCATGTCATTTCCTTCTGCCCACAGTAAAGCACTGCGTGCACAGTAAAAATGGGTAGGAGCTCTGGAATAAGGCAAAGGTAACCGTATTAAGCGGTTAGCAGAGTTCCCGGTCAGCAAACACCGGGCAAAGGCAGGTTAACGTATAAGGTAAAGCTTTAACTTACGCCGCAGCCTTCGCCGGGTGGGTCATTACAACAATCATCAAATTTTCCTTCTCAGGCTGAACAACGCAAAAAAGTATACCGATAGTAAACGGCAAAAGCCAATCTGGTTTTGTTCAATAAACGCTTATCAGATATGTTTATATATATCTGCTCTATGCCCGATTTTTATAACGTGCACCACTAACTGGCTATCTTTGATTTCATAGATAATTCGATATAGCCCTTGCCTGATACGGTACAGATCTTGACCACTTAGCTTGATAGCGCCTTCTGTTCTTGGATTTTCAGCAAGTGAATCAATTTTGGCTAGTATTTTTTTTATATCTGCTTTTGGTAATGCCGTTAGATCTTTGGCAACCGATTTTTTGAACGATATTTTATATTTTGCCATCGGCATGCAGACTGTTTAGTAATTCTTCATAAGATATTTCTGCTTCATTGGCTCTTTGTCTCACCGCAGCAAGATCTTCCTGATCCTCGCGCATAAGTAATCTTACCGCTTCATCGATAAGTTCTGAAACCGACGTATCTGAAGAGGCCGCTCTAAGCTTTAGCGCTTGATGAATAGACGGCTCAAAGTAGACGGTTGATCGTTTGGATAACGTGCTCATACACCACCTCAAATAGAATGACACTACAACACTATAGCATCATAACGTTTTAGTGGCGAGAAGCTAAGCTGGTGCAACAGCGCGCTGAGCCGACAGCGGTATTTCACATCTGTTTCACGGCGCAATCGTTACGCTTCGATGACTAAGCCATTGAAGAGATAACAGCATGTCACTATCTGCGTTAAGTAGCATTTTGCTGACCAACGTCAGCCACAGCTTCAGCCACCAAGGCCATCAGGTGCAGTTGTTTCAGCAGCTGAGCCTGAACATTGAACAAGGCCAGTCTTATGCCATTACCGGGCCGTCGGGCTCGGGTAAGTCCAGTTTATTAATGTTGATGGCAGGGCTGGAGCTGCCAAGTGCCGGCCAGGTAGCCTACCTGCAACATGGCCGCAGCATGGCGCTGACGCAGCTGCGACAAGACATTGGCTTTGTGTTTCAGCAGTTTCATTTATTGCCGGAGCTTACCGCACTACACAATGTGGCTTTGCCGCTTAAACTACGCGGCGAAAAACATGCCGAAGCCACAGCCAGCGCCTGGCTGGAAAAAGTCGGCCTGGGCCACAGGCTTAACCACAAGCCACAGCAATTGAGTGGTGGCGAGCAGCAGCGGGCCGCCATTGCCAGAGCCTTAGTGTTTCAACCTAAGTTTATTTTCGCTGATGAGCCCACCGGCAACCTGGATAGCAAAAGCGCCGCCGATGTAGCCGACTTGCTATTTAGTTGCTGCCGGCAAAATGGTGCGGCGCTGGTTATGGTAACCCATAGTGCGCCATTGGCCGCGCGGGCACAGCAGGTGCTGGCTTTTAATAATGGCAACTGTGCCTTGCTGGCGAAGACGCAGACGGAGGTGCCGCATGCGTGTTGAGAAGCTGCAACTGGCCTGGCATTGTTATCAGCAGCAAAAGCAGCACAGCAAAGCGCGCGTGCTGCGCTGGGTACAAGGCATACTGCTGCTGTTTATCGTTACGCTAAGCCAAACCAGCGCTAATATTCAGGCCTATCTGGGCCTTAACTTAGCCAACCTGCTGGGTGCCGACTTGGTGCTAAGCCAACCGCGTGCGCTGACAGCCAGCCAATATACCGAGCTCAGTGCGATGGCAGAGCAAATTGTACTCACTGAAAGCTTAACCACTACCCTAACCCACAACGGCCAGTGGCAACGGGCAACACTAAAAGCCGTGGCCGAAGATTACCCGTTGCAGGGAGAACTGCAAAGCGCCGCCTACGCCGGCGAGCCAGACAGTGCCAGCAGCCAGGGCCCGGCGGTCGGTGAAATCTGGCTTGATTCGCGCTTACTGGCTGGCTTAGGGCTGCAGATCGGCGAACAACTGCACATTGGCGGCCAGCAGCTGACTGTGGCGCGTGTGTTACTGCACGAGCCAGACCGGCTGATGGAAGGCCATAACGTGGAAATGCGCGCCCTGCTGCATCGCGCTGATCTGCAGCAGTTTAGTGCTGCCGACGATATCATTCAGCACCGCTATCTGGTCTCAGCCAATGCTCAGCAAATTGCCACTATTTTGCAGTGGCAAAAAAACCAGTTACCGGCTGCGCAGCTGCACCATAAGCACGGTGCCCACCCGTTAGCCCTGTTTTGGCAACGCACCGAGAATTTTATTGGCTTAGCCTCGGTATTATTATTTTTTATGGCCGCCATCGCCATGCAACAACTTAGCCGGGCCCAGCTGCAGCAACAGCAATTATTCAGTGCAGTGTGCCTGAGCCTGGGTGCAACAAAACAAACCGTGTTGCTGATTGCCGTACTTAACTGGCTTTTCGGCTTTTTATCCTTGTTGCCGCCGGTACTGGCGCTGTCCGCACTGTGTCACTGGTTGTTGCTGCAATGGCTTAAACTGCATGCCTTTGCCGGGCAAGAGCTGGCCGGCAGCGTTACCGCCCTGACCTGGCAGCCCGACATAGTATTGGCCGTAACAGCCGTTGTCGCCGGTGCGACGATTTTTTTTGTGTTCAATCTACCGCTGTGGCTGGCGCTGTGGCAATGCTCAGTACGACAGTTAATTCAGCCACAGCAGCAGCGCATCAGTAGCGCTATCGTACTTGGCTGCGCTTTGCTGGTACTGGCCGCCGTGGCGTTATATTACTCCGATAATGCCCTGCTGAGCGCCATGCTGCTTGGCGCCATGGCAATAAGTATAGTGCTGCTGTTAGCGCTGAGCTGGCTGGTTCTGTCGCTTGGCGAAAAACTTAGCCAGCCGTTTTCCGGTTTGCTGCCATTTGCGCTCTATATGATGAAGCAGCGCCTGCTGAGCAAAACCACCCAAGTTTTAGGCATAGGGCTGGCGGCCTTTTTGTTGCTGTTTACCTTAATGCTGCTAAAAGATTTAGGCGACAGTATGACCGCCCATCAACGGGCGCATGATGGCAATTTACTGGTGTCGCAGGCAAGTGCCACGCAAATGGCCGCGCTTGAGTTATGGGCCGCGCAGCATGCCATTGCGATACGCCAGCACAAACCCTTTATGTACGCCCAGCTTACCCATGTCAACGGCGGCCTGCTGTCTGATGTCATGCAAAAACCCAGTGACAGTCTGGCGACCTTCAGCCGTCCGGTGCGGCTGCATTGGAGCGCTGCAATACCCGGTAACAACCGGCTGGTTAGCGGCCAATGGTGGCAAAGCTCAGCTGACAACTGGCAGCAACTGTCGGTTGAGCAGGAAGTGATGACCGACCTGGGCCTGCAGCTGGGCGACAAGTTAGGCCTGGTTATTGCCGGGCACTATGTCGAGTTCAGCATAACCGCCACACATGCCTATAAAAGCGGCGCCGGCGCCATTACCTTCTGGCTGCAAATGCCGCCTGCTGCACTGGCACATATCAGCGCGCCGCATTACGCCATGGCCAGCCTGGAATTACAGCCACAGCAGTTTGCCTTGCTTGGCCAGCTTTGGCAGCAACACCCGACGCTGCGCATGGTATCGCTGCAAGAGCTGACCCAACGCTTTGACAGCAGCCTGGCTATGGTTACCCAGCTTATCAGTGCTTTTGCCGGCTTAATTACGCTGCTTGCCAGCATTGTTATCGTGTCTTCGGTGCAGGCTGTTGAAGCACAGGAGCAGAAAAAGAACAGCATTATTCTCAGTTTCGGCCTGTCAAAACGCACCTGTCTGCAGCTCAATAGCATCGAGTGGCTGGTAACCGGCGCAGTTGCCGCCGCCAGCGCCATTGTCGCTACCTGGCTGGCCGGTTTGCTGATTTATCAGTCGCAGTTCGCTTTACCTTATCAGCCTGATTTTGGCTGGCTACTGGCTACTGTGACCATCATCTTATCGCTGGTGACGGCACTGGGAATTTTGTTAAGTCAACGCAGTTTGTCCGGCTCGGTGCGCCAGCTGCTGGCGGAGTAAAACGCATGGCACATATACAGCAGCGTCATTTTTCACATGGCTTTTTCACATGCGTTTCACAGCGGCTTTGCCATGCTGGCAGCGCAACCCCATGAATAAGGAGCACACCATGAAACAACCGACACACTATATTCTGCTTGTAGTTAGCTTGCTTAGCGCCTTGTTTGGTGCGCTGGCCAATCGCCCGGCTTTTGCCGCCACGCCCGACAGCAAAAGCATTGTTATGATACTCAGTGGCTATGGCCAGCCCGAACAACAAACGCCGGGCTATGAGTTTGATGAATTTGCCAAAGCCTACCTGGTATTTCAGGCGCATGGTATCAGGGTGGATATTGCCAGCCCGCAAGGCGGCAAAATACAGGCTGATAAATACGATCCAGCCAAAAGCTATAACCAGCAAGTGCTGAACGATGCGGCGATTATGGCGAAGTTAAACAACAGCCTGAGCACAGCGCAGCTAAAGGCCAGCGACTACAACGGCATTTTTATCGTTGGCGGCAAAGGTGCCATGTTCGATCTGCCCAAAGATCCTGCTCTGCAGCAGCTGATCGCTGACATCTATCAGCAGCAAGGCACCGTGGCCGCGGTATGCCATGGCCCGGCGGCGCTGGTTAACGTTAAATTAGCCGACGGCAGCTATCTGGTTGCCAATAAAGTAGTAAACGGCTTTAGCAACGAAGAAGAGCATTTATTTGGTAAAAAATGGCTGGCTGACTTTGACTTTATGCTGCAGGACAAGCTGATTGAGCGCGGCGGCCACTTTCAATCCAGTCCAATGATGCTAAGCCATGTGGCAGTGGATAACCGGCTGATCACCGGCCAGAACCCGGCGTCTACCGTTGTCGTAGCCCGCGAGCTGGTAAAAGCGCTTGGCATCACGCTGCTGCCGATGGCACCGTACAAAGATGATGCTACGCTGGCGCTGGTGGCCAGCTGGTTAAACGGCAACATGACTGCAGCGCAACTGCTAGCAGCCGATGCCGCGCAGTATCAGCTTGAATTACTCGGCATGTACGGGTATTACTATCGTCATAGTGCCGGTACTGCCCAAGCGCTACAACAGGCGCTGGTATTGATGCAAGCCGGCCAAAGCACCATTAACAACCCGGCGTTGGATATGGCTGTTGCGCAAACGCAGCTTAAACTGGGTGACAAAGCCGCCGCACGGGCCACCCTGCAGCAGATTTTAGCCACGAAGCCCGATTTTGCTGCCGCCACAGCACTGCTGGCGACGTTATAGCCTTAAACTGTATGAACTGGATTAAGTAATGAACAAGCCCGCTGCCCTGCAGGTACTGCTGATTGAAGATGAGCTGAGCATTGCGAAAAATATCGCCGGCTATATGGAGCAAAAAGGCCATATCTTTGATTTTGCCACTAACGGCAAGCACGGGCTAGCCTTAGCACTGCAACAATATTACGACCTGATCATTCTGGATCTGAACCTGCCGGGCATGGATGGCCTGCAGCTATGCACACAGTTACGCCAACAGGCAGAGCGGCATATTCCGCTACTGATGCTGACGGCCAGAGACAGCATTGAAGATAAAGTCAGCGGCTTTCAGGTCGGCACCGACGATTACCTGACCAAGCCGTTTTCGTTGCAGGAGTTGGAAGTGCGCTGCCTGGCGTTGTCGCGCCGCCATCTGTTGCAACAGCAACACAGCATAACCCTGGGGCCGCTGGAGCTGGATAAACAGCGCCGCATAGCCAAACGCGATGGCCAGCAGCTGGCCCTTAATGCTATGGGCTATAAAATCTTGCTGCTGCTGGCCGAAGCTTACCCGCAGGTGGTCAGCCGCAGCGAACTAAGCCGGCAGCTATGGCGCGACGAGCCGACCGAATCTGATGCGCTGCGCTCACATATTTATCAGCTGCGTACTGTGCTGGATAAACCTTTTGCTTATCCGCTGTTAAAAACGGTATTTGGTGTCGGTTTTACGCTGGAGATAGCCGCTACATGAGCGCACGACACAACAAGGCGAAATTTCACAGCTTAAGCCGCCGTATCGTGCTGCAGTTTTGTGTTTTCACTCTGGTAATTTCTGCGGTGTACGGCCTTATCGCCTTTGTGCTGATGTACACGCTGGAAGACAGCTTTATTGAACAACAGTTGCAACAGGAAGCGGCCTACCTTAGCAGGCAATATCAACAAACAAGTCGCTGGCCCGCGCCACGAAGCAATTCGATGCAACTGCATTTTAGCCGCGACACCCTGCCCGCTGAAATACGTAACAAAGCGCTGGCAGAGCCAGAGCGCATAGAATTCTTCGGCCAGCAGGGTTTGCATTATCACTTGTACAGGGTGAGCGCGCAGCCAGAGGTGTTGCTACTGGCCGAAGTCAGCCAGCAGTTACTGGTGCGGCCTATTCGTGGCGGTGTGCTGCAGTTTCTGGTTATCAGCGCCTTGATCGTAAGCTGTATTGCCTGCCTTATCGCCTGGTTTGTCAGCCGTAAAACTACCCGGCCGCTAAAACAGCTGGCAGCACTGGTTGATAGTGTGCCGTCACAGCAGCTGCCGCAGCGTTTTTCCAACCAATTTGCCAGCCAGTTTGCCAACGATGAAGTGGGCATTTTAGCCCGCACACTGCAGCAGAGCCTGACTGGCATTGCCAGCGCACTGCAGCGCGAAAAAAGCTTTACCGCCGATGTCAGCCACGAGCTGCGCACCCCGCTGGCGGTGATTAAAAACGCGGTTGAACTATGGCAAAGCCAACAAACCGGCAGTAAAGCGGCCGCTCAGCTGCAGGCAGCGCCTGGCGGCGAACAGCAGTTAATGACGCGAATTTATGACGCCGCAGTGCAAATGGAAAAAACCGTGCAAACGCTGCTTATTCTGGCCAGAGAAGAACATACCGCCGTTAAACACAACAGCACGGCACTGATGCCGCAGCTCGAGCGGGCCATTTTGGATAACAGCCTGCTGCTACAAAGCAAGCCGGTAACAGTGCAGCTGTGTGACAGTTGCCAGGTTAACATTAACGCCAATGCCGACATGCTAAAAGTGCTGCTGGATAATTTGCTGAGCAATGCCTTTAAATACACCGAAGCCGGCGAGGTCAGCATTGCCTTTAATGCTAACTGCCTGCTGATCCGCGACACCGGCCCTGGCATAGCGGCCGATATTTACCCGCATATCACCGAGGCGGGGGTAAAAGGCCGGCACAGTACCGGCTTTGGTTTTGGCTTAGCCATCGTCAAACGATTATGTGAACATCAGGGCTGGCAGATGAGCGTAAGCAGTGATCAGGGCACGACGGTCAGCGTTTGTTTTGCCACATAACGATAGTCTGAGAAGGTATCGGTTGAGACTTCATCAATTTGCGTAAAAAAAGCAAAGGTGCCCTTCATCCGCATTTGCTGCTGTAGTGGCAATATTGCATTGTCGATTTTAGTAAAGCGCAGCGTCAGGTTAAATTCGCTGATATTGGCACTAAACAGCGGCGAAAAGTCTGCCGTGTTGCTAATTTCAATGCTGTCGATATAGTACTGTGCTTTATTAAAGCGCAGCGAGCCTTGCAGTTTTTTGCTGACATCCTCTCCCAGCTGACTTAAATACACCTGAAAACTGGCCTGCAGATACTGCGGGTTCTCAAACGTCAGCTGTAAGCTCTCTAGCTGAATTAGCTCACTTAGCCTGACAGAAAAATTCTGTTGCCCGGCTTTCTTAACCTGCTGTTGTTTTGCCGCAGCAAACTTGCGCTGCTGTTTGTTATCCGGCTGCCGGCCGTTAATGCTGAGTAACTGCCATTGGTTGTCTGCTGCTTTTGCCGGGTCAAACAGCTCGATACTGCTGCTGATATCGCCCTCTTCGTTTTCATAGCGATCAATTCGATAAGCCCAGTCCCGCCGCGATCGTTGCTCAAACTGGCTAACTGCAGCGGCAATAGTGCGCTGCAAATCGGCAGCAGAAGGCTGCGCATTCAGCGCCTGCTGTTTTGTGCCACTGATATCAGCTGCCTGCAGCTGCGCCGCCAAGCCAATGCCAAGCAGCAACCGGTAATATTTTTTAGCCATACTATGCCTTATTGATAAACCAAACAGGCAATCAAATTAACCTAAGGCGTGTGAAAGCGGCGTGAAATCAACTTTGCAGAAACTTGCCCGAAGCGTGGACAAGGCGGTGTTTTCAGCGCGTTTGGCCTAAAGGTTACGGCGTTAAATAATCCAGTGTATTCACCATGTCGAATTTAGGGCTGCGACGAATAAACTCCCTGAGCATAGCCGTATGGGCAGAGCCCATTAAAATCAGTACCCGATCATTTTCCGTCATCGGAATGCGGTTCAAATTGGTATAAATTTTCATATTGCGCAGATAAAACTGCGCCGCCTGCTCTGCGCCTTCAAAGCCATCACCAATGCCGACGTAAAACAGCTTATCGGCATTGGTATTAAGCGAGTGATCCAGCATTAACGGATGATTGGTTAACTGTAATTGCTGCAATAACGAGAGCTGCTCAAAGCGCTGATTAAGCTCAGCTAATCGGGGGTAATGCAAAAATGGCTGATGGGTTAATTGCAGGTAGGTTTGCCGGTCTACCGCGTTTTCCAGCTCAGGGCTGTTTTCGATAAAATCACCCAGGCTGTAGTTGTAACCCAGATGGTGGTCAATGCCGTACACTTTTGCCACGCCACTTAATCTGGCAACATCAAAACCCAGCATACTCAACTCACCATAGTGGGTGTCTAACCGCGTGGGGTTAGCTAAAAACGCCTGATAGGCCTGATTAATACGGGCCATATCTTGTGGTAAAAACTCCAGGCAAACTATGGTGGGTTTAAATTGGGCAAGTAATATTGCAATGTCTTTAACAGCCTGCTGATTAGCCTGGCTATGTTCATCAAAATCAACGCTGTTGGCGTCACTGGTCGCGCCAAAGTGAAAGCTGCCAACATTCAATACCTGAATTTTATTGGCATTAACCGGCTCTGTCTTAATCCGCAACACGCTATCGGTTGCACTGCTGCAGCCAACCAGGCACAGCGCCAGTATAAACATGATATTTTTCATTGATATAGGCCAAACGCTTAAATTCGCACCAGCATAGCCAACATTAGCCGGAGCAGCAATAGCACAACGTAAACCCGTAATTTCAACGAAGCTGCGTGCCCGATATTTAGTCACAACTTCGCGTGCTACAACGAACTACATCAGGCTGAATGCATCAGCCTGTCATGAAAATCTTTACACAGCTTATAAAATCGACACAGCGGGTAAATCAGAATTAGCAGTAAAGTAATTAAATCGCCGGTATCGCGATTGTCGTAATAGTAATCTGACGGGCGTTGCAACGTTGGGTTCTCACCAGCTATCTTGATGATTTCTGGGTTAAATTGATCTTCAGACAGGTCGCTAAATTGCTGAGCAGCATTTAGCGAATAAATGAAATAGGCATCCGACTTGGTTTTACCATAAACGGTATTGTCAGTTACGCCCATTGACACTATGTCACTAACTAATACCTCACCACCATTTCTCTCTGGCCACAAGTTCCAGATATCAGGTTGATCTATAGCCCCCAGAGTCAGTTGTCCCGCAACAGGCAGTGACCAGTAATCTGTTAACGGCGGATCGACGTTCCTAATCAGCCCACAGACGAAAATATTTGCAATGATTGCTAACAAAAAGTATGGCCCCAGCTTAATTGGAAACCAAAAAAACTGCCCGACAGGAACCATGCTTCTGCTGACAAAAAGGCTCAACACTTTAGCTAGCAACAGCAGTACAAAGCCTGCAACAGTAGCCAGAAAAACGTAGCCTATTCCTACGAAAATTAATTGAAATAATGAACCCAAGTTTGATTCCTAACCAGATAGTATCCCGGCATTAGTTTGATAATGTCAGCCACTGCACTATTAGGTCCGCAGTTAGTCATGGCACATAAGCCACAAAATCCGTCACGCCAACATCATGCCCAAGCTGGTGTAATAGCGTGCTGAGCTGGCCGCGGTGATGGGTTTGGTGATTAAACATATGCGCAACCGCTACCCAGGTCGGGTGTTCGCGTTGCTGGCCTTGCGAATTGCTGTAGCGCATAATGCCTACCAGCTGCGTATCGGTTAACTCGTCGGCAAAGCGGCTAATGACCTCATCGGTTGCGCATCTTTGCGCACTAAGCACAGTAAAATCAGCATACAGTTCATCGCGTAGTGAACTAAAGTGCTGCACCAGTTCCGCCTGTTGCAACGATGCCATGGCAGGAAAGGCATGGGCAAAACGGCCCAGCCAGATGCGGTCGGCCAGCAGTATATGATTGAGCGTAGCGTGCACAGAGCCAAAAAACGCGCCGAGATCTTTCTTGCGCTCGTCTTCAGTTAAAGTGGCCACCAGCTGATATAACCGGGCGTTAAACTCACGGTTATATTTGGCAAAGCCCTGCATTTGCTGTTGATGTGCTGTCATGTACTCTCCTTTGCCAGATACGGATTTAATGCTGGTTCAACTGCAGCAAATCCCACTTATTACCGTATAAATCCTGAAATACCGCCACAGTACCGTAGCTTTCCTCCCGGGGCTGCTCGTTAAATTTAACGCCTTTGGCCTGCATGGCGTGATAGTCGCGCCAAAAATCGTTGGTGTGCAAAAACAAAAATACCCGGCCGCCACTTTGGTTACCCACCGCAGCCTGCTGCTGCGCATTGCTGGCTTTGGCTAACAGTAAATGGCTGCCGCTGCTGTTGGGCGGTGCAATTTCAACCCAGCGCTTACCGCCGCCTAAATCGGTATCGGCAATCAGGTTAAATTGCAGTTTAGTGGTATAAAACGCGATGGCGTCGTCGTAATCGGCTACCAATAGCGCGATATTGCCGATTTTTTGCTGTACCGGTTGTTGCTCGGGTTGTTGTAGCGACTCAGACATCTGTTTGCTTCCGATTTTTGTTTGCTGCCGATTCTACAACAATTTTAACCACTGAAGAAAAATCATCAGCCTATTAGCCGGCACCAGAGTTAACACCTTCGATGCCGGAGAAGCGTACGCCGGATAAATAGGCCATTTCCCGGTTCCAGGTCGCCAAGTCTTGCTGGTTAAACTTACTTAACGCGTCATGACCACAGGCGCGTGCCATTACCTGCATTAATTCTACTGACGCGCGAAAAAAATTATTCAGCCGCTTGGCAGAGACATCAATATCAAGCCGCTGGCGTAGTTCCGGCCTTTGTGTGGCAATACCAGCCGGGCAATTATTGCTGTTACACATTCTGGCGCCAACACAACCAATGGCTTGCATAGCGCTGTTTGACAGCGCTATACCATCGGCCCCCAGTGCCATGGCTTTAACAAAATCTATTGGCACACGCAGCCCACCGGTGATTATCAGCGTTACCCGGCCGCTGGCTTTTTGCGCATCCAGATATCGGCGGGCACGGGCCAACGCTGGTATGGTCGGCACGCTGATATGATCGCGGAACATTTCAGGTGCAGCCCCGGTGCCGCCGCCGCGGCCATCCAGAATGATGTAGTCGGCACCAGCATCCAGTGCGAACTGAATATCACGTTCGACATGATTAGCGCTGAGTTTAAAGCCGACCGGTATACCACCGGTAATTTCACGCACACGAGCGGCAAAACGGGCAAAATCACTGACGCTGGACATATGTTGAAATGTTGGCGGTGATATGGCCGCCGTGCCCTCTGCAATACCCCTGACTTGCGAAATTTTGCCTTTGTTTTTAATACCGGGTAAGTGGCCGCCGGTGCCGGTTTTGGCGCCCTGGCCACCTTTAAAATGAAAACTTTGCACCCGGGTTAACAATTCTTCCCGATAGCCAAATTGCGCGCTGGCAAGCTCATAAAAATAACGCGAATTCTCGGCCTGCTCTTCTGGCAACATGCCGCCCTCGCCTGAGCAAATACCCGTCCCGGCCAGCTCGGCGCCGCGCGCCAGTGCAATTTTGGCCTCTTCTGATAACGAGCCAAAGCTCATATCGGAGACAAATAACGGTATCTTAAGCAGCAGCGGTTTTTTCGCTTCGGGGCCAATCACCAGCTCAGTCGCCACCGGGATATCTTCCATCAGCGGCTTGGTGGCCATTTGCGCCACCATAATTTGCAAATCGTCCCACTGCGGTAACTTATGCCTGGGCACGCCCATCGAGGTCATCGGCCCGTGATGACCAAATTTAGACAAACCTTCGCGCGCCAGTTGATGAATAAATTCCACCGTTGGCTCTTCAGCTGTGGCTTTAGCTAGCGGCGCGCCGGATGCCGATGTTGTTGACGTTGTTGCTGATAACCCCGGGCCTTCCGTGCCCACCTGTTCAGCGCCAAACTGTTTGTGCGTGCCGTCACAATACGGCGCATTCGCTGTATGTTTGCAACGACACAAAAATGCATCGCCGGTCTCATCAGCTACAAAAGCTTTGGGTTTGATACCGGTTCCGGCATGCGAGCCATCACAAAACGGCTGGCTTTTAGAGCGGCCGCACGCGCAAAAGTAGTATTCTGAACCTTTTGTTAAGCTGACTTTTATCGGTTTGTTATCTGCGATAATGGGTTTTGTCATGGTCAGGCTCCGGCTAGTGCTGTAGTAAGCAACTATAGCGGTAAAGCTGTCAAAGCCGCCAATTAATGCCGGATGAAGTTTAACCTAATACTGCCCCTACCGGCGAACCGGCACCGCCAGACAGCCCGGTTATCAGACTGTGGCACAGACACTGCAACGCGGATCTTTATTTAAATCAAACTGGCGCCACTGGCTGCTTAAGCCATCAAACAGCTGCAATTTGCCATATAGCGGTGTGCCGACACCGGCCAGTATTTTTACCGCTTCCAGCGCCTGCATGCTACCGATAATGCCGACCACCGGGCTTAAAATACCCGCTTCCATACACGTCAGCTGTTGCTCGCCAAATAGCTGGCTTAAACAGTGATAACAAGCCCCGTCGCCCTGCATACTAAAGCTGGCCAGCTGGCCCTCAAAGCGGATAGCAGCACCTGACACCAGCGGCACCCTGGCGTTAACGCAGGCAGCGTTTATAGCGTTGCGGGTATTGAGGTTGTCGGTGCAATCAAGCACCAGTGAATAGTGCGCCACCAAATGCGCTAGATCGTCCGCAGTTAAGCGCTGCTGCAGGGTATTTATTGCAATCTCAGAGTTAAGCTGGCGTAAGCTTGCTGCCGCCTGCCCGGCCTTACTCTGGCCAATATCGGCTTCACGGTACAGTATTTGCCGCTGTAAATTACTGCGGTCAATAGTGTCGTCATCAACCAGTGTTATGCTGCCGACGCCACTGGCCACCAGATAAGGAGCCGCCGCGCAGCCCAGGCCGCCCATGCCAATCAGCAGCACCTTGCTTGTCAGCAGTGCTTCCTGGCCGCGAAAATCCAGCGCTGGCAGCATCAACTGCCGGCTATAGCGCATGGCCTGCATCTGGCTGAGTTGTTTTGTCATCAGTGTCCTACCCAATTATTCTGGCTTTAATCGCTGCGCCAGTTTATGTAAGTTGGTTAATTTCAGCAAATTAACTCAGTGCGGCCCCATAAACTTGTAGTAATCCACAGCGAAGATAAACGCAGTAACTTAGCAAGATCGGGTACGCGCTTTACCCTTGAATTCGTATATGGTGTTATCGCACTTAAAGCAGCAATGGAGACAATCATGCAGCAGATACGGGTTATTCAAATTGAACGCTATGCCACTCGGGTTGAGAAAGTGCTGGCCTACATTGAGTCGTTGGGAGCGCAAGCGCAGCCGACACTACACGAGTTAGCTGGAATAGCGGCTATCTCACCCTTTCATTTTCATCGGGTCTGGCGCGTGATGACCGGAGAAACGGTGTTCGAGAGCCTGCGCCGTGTGCAAATGGGCCGCGCGCTGGTCGCGATGCAAAATAAGCACGCAGTGGTAGCTGAAGTTGCAGAGGCTGCAGGTTATGCCAGTGGCCAATCATTTGCGCGCTCATTAAAAGCCTTCACCGGCGCCAGTGCCAGCGAGCTAAGGGCAGACCCAGCTAAGATGGCTGCATTCGTTGCACGCATCACACATGGCCTGCGAACGCCGGACGAAGAGGTGCCAACCATTGCAGTAAGCATAGTTGAGCTGCAGCCTCTGAAAATCCTGGCGACACGCAATACCGGTGCCTATGACAGCCTGTTTAATGGTTACGGCCGCTTGTTCGAGACGATAGCGCAATGGATCGGGCCAGGCGCGGTGCGCGGTATTCATGGATTATGGCCAGATGATCCACGCACTACCGCTCCCGAGCACTTTCGCTTCGACTGCGCTTTCTCTGTTACACAAACCACAGACGCACCGCCGCCAGGGATACGCTGGGCCGAGCTACCCGCTGGCCCCTGCCTCACCGTGCGCCATGTCGGCGATTACAACGCCCTGCTGGACGTGATTGACGGCCTCTATGCCATGGCATTGGAAGCCGGCATGGAACTGCGCAACGCCCCGCTCTTTACCCATTATATTGACGATCCGGAAAGCACACCGGTTACAGAGTGGCGCACGGACATCTATCTACCCATCGAGATTAACCAAATATGAAACGATTAATATGGCTAGCCGGTTTGGCTCTTGTAACGATGAATACATCCTGCAGTGTGCAAGCAGCGGAACCAGAAATACTGAACAACTTGAAAGGCACATGGACGGCAGATTGCCAGGCGTTTGCGCCGGGCGCACGCTGCTTGCTGCAATGGACTGATGGGCGACACAAAAACCTGCTGCGGGTGGTGTATGAGGTCAGCAAGGCAGATGGAAGCCAGTTGTTCGCCGGCGAGGGCCTATACCGGCGCACTGATGATGGTTTTGCAGGATACTGGAGTGATACCAATGGCTCGCTACATCCGTTACAGGCGACTTACGCCGACGGAGTATTAACAACCTATTGGGGCCGCGCAGAAACCGAACAAGGCAAGACGCGCTATGCATTAAATGCCGACGGCGGCCTGTCTGTTACAGACTGGGTGAAAAAAAATGGCACCTGGCAGCAGTTTATGCACGCTGACTATCAGCGTTACTGAAAAACACTGCCCTTAATACAGATGCCAAACTGTGACCAATTTAAGCAAACAGTACAAAGTGCCTTAAGCAAAGGCTTGCCAAACAGCAACTAAAAGTAAACAAATACTACCCTATTTATACAAGTTATTTTATATTGCTGGCGATAATTGAAGGATGAACCAGATGACAATATCAAGGACAGAACTACGCGAACGCTTTGCTCAATTGGCACAAAATGCTGAATACCAACTCAGTGTGTCGCCGCAAAGTTACAAACAAAAAGTTTTGTGGCTGGGTGTATTAGGTTACGCCGTTATTGGTGTGTTGTTTATGCTGATACTGGGTGCTATTGGCGGCTCGGTCTGGCTGGCGACGCTTGGCACCGTGATGCTGATTATGCTGATCAAAAGCAAACTTATTTTGCTGTTACTGGCTGTTATCTGGTTTCTGTTTAAAGCGGTATGGGTAAAGCTTAGCGCGCCACAGGGTTATGAGCTTAGTAAGGCCGACTTTCCTGCACTCTGGCAAGAGGTGGCGTCACTGCAAAAAACCTTAGCGACGCCGGTGATTCATCGGATAGTGTTACAACCCGAAATGAATGCCGCTATCGCCCAAACCCCCAGACTGGGTTTATTTGGCTGGCATAAAAATACTCTGGTGGTCGGGCTGGAGTTATTACTGGCATTGTCGCCAGATGAAGGCAAAGCTGTACTGGCACATGAAATGGGCCATTTAAGTGGCTCACATGCCAAATTTAGTGGCTGGGTGTACCGCATACGCCAGAGCTGGCAACGTATTGATGACGCTTTGCAACAGCAGCAAAGCATGATAACGACGCCTCTGCGACGCTTCTTTTCCTGGTACGCATTAACTTTTAGCGGTTATACCTTTGCACTGGCACGATACAACGAATACGAAGCCGATAAAATAAGTGCCGAGGTTGTTGGCGCACAAGCTACCGCCAGCGCCTTATGTCACAGCCGGTTGCTCAATCAGGCGCTGCAGCAAGAATTCTGGTGCAGGCTTTGGAGCCAAGCCGACAGCGAACAGGCTGCGCCAGCGGATGCTTATCAACAACTGGCGGCCTTTATACAACAGCGCCGGCAACAAGCCAAGTCGGCAGAGCTAACCGAGGCGCTGGCAGAAGCGGCCGACGCAGATGACACCCATCCAAGCTTACGTCAACGCTTACAGGCGCTGGGGCTAGACCAGGCAGTGCTGCTAAGTACAAACGCTACAGCAGCAGAGCGATATTTAGGTAATCAACTGCCGCTTTTACTGCAGCATTACAATGAACAGTGGCAACAGGCTGTGACCGAGAGCTGGCAGCAACAGTATGCAGCACATCAGCAAGCTGCGGCTGATCTGGCTGCTCTTAGCCAGACAGACAGTACAGCTTTTAGCCTGGAGCAAGCTTTGGTTTGGCTTAATTCAACAAGCGAATTTCCTGAAAACAGCAAGGCGCGCAGCACACTGCAGTTACTGCAACAGCGTTTTAATGATAATCCCGATCTGGCTTTTGTACTCGCCTGTCAACTTAAAGCTACCGATCCCAATCAGGCTGAGCGCTTGTTTGTACAGGTCAGCAATAGCTTTGACTGGCGTGAAGCCGCATTGCAACAGTTGCTGCAGATGGCCCAGCAACAACACAACGCTGATGCAAAACAGCACTGGCAAACCACGCTGGATAACCACTATGACCACTGCGAAACGCTGGCCAGCCGATGGCATAACCTGAGCGCACAGGATTTGGTGCAGCCTCCTCAACTCAGTGCAAAAGAACTCGGGTTACTACAACTGAGCTTAAGCAAAGTACCGGCATTAAAAAGCGCCGTTTTAGCCAAACGTAAATTGCCGCCAGAACTAAGTGAGCCTTCATATATTTTGTATATTACAGCTCGTTGGTATCGCAGTAATGGCGACAGTCTGATGCAAAAAGTGGCCGACAAGCTGGGCGGGCAGTTCCCGGTATTTGTTATTAATAAAGACTTTGTTCACAAAGACTTACGCAACAAAGTTAAGAACGTCGGTCAGCAGGTATATAACGCAGACTAGAGCATTACCTGGCACAACCTGACGCCGCCGCAGCAACACGTTACTGAGCTGCAGCCTGACGCAGTTCGCTGACCAGGTGATAACCAAGGCCCCAGTTATCGGTGCTGACTTCGTCTATTACCACAAAGGTGGTGGCCGGGCTTTTACCCAACACGTCAACCAACAGTTGGGTGGTGCCCTGCACCAGCTTGCGCTTTTGCTCTGTGGTCACCCCTTCGTCGGTTATTTTGATATTAACGTACGGCATAATTGACTCCTAATGAGTATTTATAAAAGGGTTGTCGGCGTACAGCTTAGCGACAATACGCCACTGGTCCTGCTCTTTTAGCAGGCTCAGATAATCAATAAAGTGCCGGCCCAGCAAAGGACAGGCTACCTTTGCCAGCGCCTGCTCGCCGGTCTGTTCAATTGACAGGATTTGATAAGCAAAAGCATGCCCCAGCGCCGCCGGTACCGGCCGGTTTGCGACCAGATCCAACCATTGCTGCTTGCTGCGGCGCACGCCGGGGGCGTACAGCTGTGCAGCATCATCAAATATGCTGCTTAGCAGCGCTGTGTCAGCGCGATGCAAACCGTCAAAGTAATGCCCAAGCAACGTGGTAATGGCCGCCAGCTCGGCCTGGTGCGCCATGGCCGCCATCAGCTTGCCTGCTGCTCTGCCGCGACCGCTGCCTGATAGGCTGGTAACGCCCGCACCTTGTCAATCATCGCCTGAGCACGCGGGCCTATATCGATAGTGACCGGAAAATACTGGCCCCAACCGGCATACACTGCCAGCAGAATATCCGCCACAGAATAGTATTGGCCGCCGAGATAAGGCTGGCTTTGCAGCTGGTTTTCCACTAACTGCCACAGTTTGCTGATGTGATCTGCCGCCGCTTGCAACAGTTGCTGCTTAACAGCTCCGTCTGCCAGTTGGTTGTTAATAAAAAACAGCTTGCTGTACGCCGGGTGCACTGTGGCATTGGCAAACATCAGCTGTTGGATCGCCTGCTGACGCGCCATTGCGTCGCCCGGCATTAAATCGTTGGCGTGCTTGTCCAGCAAATACAACATAATGGCTGCGCCTTCTGTCAGCAAAGTGCCGTCAACCTCTAAAGCTGGTACTGCACCGACGGCATTGATCTGCTGATAATTGGCCACGCTGGCCTTGTTAAACAGTTGAAACGGCTGTCCCAGCTCGCGCAATACAACCTGCACCGCTAACGAACAGGCACCTGGAGAAAAATACAATTTATACATAATGAATTCCTATAGTTAAGTAGCCAAAAGCATCGAAGCAACGCCACTATAGCGCTGCCAATTACATTGATATATAGCTATAATCGAACAACTTTATTTCCGCTAAGGAAACAATATGGACAAATTAAGAGCCATGCAGCTGTTTGTGCGGGTGGCAGAGCTGGGCAGTTTTAGCCAGGTGGCGGAGCAAAATGGCTGCAGCAAATCGATGCTAAGCAAGCAGATCACCGCATTGGAAACTGCACTGGGTAGCCGATTGTTGCAACGATCTACCCGCAGGCTACAACTGACACAAATCGGTAGCGATTACTTGCAGCACTGTCGTGAAATCCTGCGCCAGATTGCAGACAGCGAAGCCCGGATCCAACAACAGCAGCAAATACCGCAGGGCAAACTGAGAATTAATGCCGCTATGGCACTGGGCCTGACCGCGCTGGCACCGGCCTTTGCCGAATTTATGCGGCGCTACCCGCGAATTGAATTGGATATACAGCTAAGCGATGAAGCGCAGGACCTGCTGCAGCACAATTTTGATTTGGGCTTACGTGTCGCCAGCCAGGCGTTTGACTCGGCCTATGTCGGCCAAACCATAACCCAGTTTAGCTACAGCATCTGTGTCTCACCGCAGTATTTGCGCCAGCACGGCCCTATCAATCGCCCTGAGGATTTAGCGCAACATCAATGCTTTGAGTACAGTTATTTTCGGCATAAACATATCTGGCCGGTAGGGCAAGACGGCGTACCGATTAGCGGCCAGCTAAAAGCTAATAATTCGGTGTTTTTGTTGCAGATGATTAAACAAGGCATGGGGGTGGGCTTTATTCCGCGTTTTATCAGCCATCAGGCGCTGCAAGACGGCGAGGTGGTTGAAATACTGCCAAACGAGCACAAACCGAACATGACCTTATATGCCTTGTATCCGGTGCGGCAATTTACCCCACCCCGCTTAACGCTGTTAATTGAATTTTTGCAATCCTGGTTTAGCCGGCATCCGTATCTATAGCCGCTTTGGGCGCGCTAAAGGCTTTGCTGCGCCCAGCAAACTATCGCTTAACGCTAACCAATGGCTTAAGTGGTGACAAATTCAGAGTAGGTATCAGTCACTGTCATGCCAATCTGGTTCCTTATTGTGGTTGGTTAGCTGTTGGGCGTTGTTGCTGCAGCAGCCAATTGTACAAATCGTCGCCGGCGTAGATCTGACGCCAGGCATCGTGTGCAGCCTGTTCCAGCATACTAAAACGCAGCTTGTCATGTCCAAGCTGACGTAAGGTTTCAATACCGGGGTAAAAGTAGTTTTTGTTCACGGCCGAATCACGCCCGGCGGCGAATACCCACAGCGGTGTTTTAGCCTGTGCAATAGGCGGCATTAAATCCGGATGGCCCCAGCCGACAACAGGTGCAACGGCAGCGAATAACTGCGGATGCTTACTGGCCATAAACCAGCTGCCAAAACCACCATAGCTGATGCCGGTTAAATATAACCGGCTGGCGTCGATGTGGTAGCTCGCCTGCACCTTTTGCAGTAGCGCCAGCAGATCCTGCTCGGCAAGCTGCCAACCGTCGGGCAGTAACGGCGCGACTTGGCTCATATCACTGACTGCCGTTGCCGGTACTATAGCGTGATCAGATGTAAACATCTGCGGCCGCGGCGGTACCCCTTCGGCTAAGCGTGTCGGAATATCGGCGCGCGAGCGATTAGCAATATAAGGTACCTGCCCCATGCTAAACATATGCAACTGCGGCACCACGATAATAAATGGCAAATCACGCTTTTGCACCCAGGCTTCATACAGCGGGCCATGAATTAGCGTATAGTCCAGCTCATCCAGGCCATTACCGCGCTCGCCATTACCATGTAAAAACAGCATTAGCGGCCATTTTTTTGCGCTGCTTTGCTGATAGCCAGCCGGTAAATAAACAAAATACTGCCGTGTTAACTGGTCAATACTGCTTTGATAATTAAGCCGTAACAACTGGGCAGCACTGTTTGCCTGTGGCGCTGTCGCAGCAGGGCTTTCACATACGCAAAGTGCCATGACAAATATTGCGGCTATAACTGCGGCGAACGGCTGTTTCATCACGACTCCATGGCTAAAGGTGTTTGGTCTACTGTATCACTGGCTAAACATTTGTGCCGCCCGTTTTGCCATCTCTTCTTCGCTGACATCTTCTATATGGGCCGAGATCATCCAGCAATGGCCGAACGGGTCCGACAAACAGCCAGTGCGGTCGCCGCAAAACTGATCGGACACCGGCATAGTGATGCTGGCACCGCCATCTTTCCCGGTTTTGGTGCAAAACAAAGGTTAACTTATCGTTGCATACGTATTCATCTTGTGTCAATGCACCAACTTGGCCATAACAATGTAGTTCTGAGCTGTTTTATGGCAGAACAACCGGGGTCTGTTTGGTATCACTTGTCGCGTTTGCAGACATATGAGGTAGCAAGGCGGGAACGCTCGTAGCACGGCATAAGGTGCGCTGGTACAACGACAGATCGGAAATAAACCTTTTATTTTCAGGTACCATTATGCTTACAACCGCTAAATTAGCGCTGCACACAGCCTTACGCCACTGCGTTACGGCCTTATTCGCACTGAGCTTTTCGCTGGCTATCTCTGCCAACGAGCTGCCACAAATTCCAGCAGCGCAAGTCAATAACACCCTGTATCAGGCGTTCTACTGGGACGCTTATCCTGGTTTATGGGCAGATTTGCCTGCCATGGCCACACCGCTGGCCGAGCGCGGCATTACCTCTATCTGGTTACCGCCACCGGCCAAAGGCATGAGCGGTAGCAACAGTGTCGGCTACGATGTGTATGATTTTTGGGATCTGGGGGAGTTTGCTCAAAAAGGTACCACCGCCACCCGTTATGGCAACCGGCAACAGTTGCAACAGGCGCTGAGCGCGCTTGAGCAATTGGGGATAGATGCCTATTTTGATGTGGTATTTAACCACCGTATGGGCGCCGATGCGCAGGAACTGATACCTGGCTTTGGTAGCGCCTGGACCCGTTACTACCTACAAGGGCGGCAGGCGCACTACACCGAACAAAACTGGGGTTACCTGTGGCACGACTTTACCTGGGACTGGACCGCGTTTACCGGCTCTGACAATACCCTGTACCCCGGCAAATGGTGGGGCAATACCTACCACTTTCCCTACCTGATGGGAGAAGATGTTGATTACAACCGCTTTGAGGTACAGCAGGAAATGAAAGCTTGGGGTGAGTGGATTATTAACAATGTAGGCTTTAGCGGCTTTCGGATGGACGCCATTGCCCATGTTGATACCGACTTCACCCGTGACTGGATCAACCATGTGCAGGCTGCTACCAGCGAAGATATCTTCTTTGTAGCAGAAGCCTGGGTCAGTGACATTAACGGCTATCTGGACGCGGTAAATACGCCGCACCTGCGTGCTTTTGATTTTAAACTGCGTGATGATTTTGTAGCGTTAAGTGGCGGCAGCAAAGACATGCGCTGGTGGGGCGGCCTGGTTAACAGCCCGCATCGCGAGCGGGCGGTCACCTTTGTCGATAACCACGATACCAGCCGTGCTGGCAACCCTTATGGTATGCCGCAGGTTATCAACTACAAAAATCAGGCTTATGCCTATATTTTACTGCGTGAACACGGCGTACCGACGGTATTTGCCCGCGATTATGACGAGTTTGGCATGGCGCCTACGCTGGATAAGCTGATTGAAGCCCGCCGTTATTTTGCCTACGGCACAGGCCATGAATACAGCGGCAATACCGAGGCCGTGTATGCTTATGTGCGCGGCGGTTTAAGCGACGTGCCCGGCACCGGCCTGGTAATGCTGATATCCGGCCGCAATTGGGGTACCCAGCAGAGCTTTCTGATCAATAGCCAGCAAGCCAATACTGTTTTCTATGATTACACCGGCAATGTTGCCGGCACTGTTACCAGCGACGCCCAGGGTTATGCCAATTTTCCGCTCAATGTCAGCGAAGGCAGTGGCTGGTCGGTGTGGGTGCCACAGGCCGGCAGCGGCCAGCAACCAGGTACTGTTACGCTTAAGATGACAAAAGATGTCGGCTATGGTTATTCGTTGTATTTTACCGGCAGCGACAACGCCCTTGGCAACTGGGGCTGTGGCATTGAAGGCAGCTGGACAGCAGGTAATGTCTGGCAGCTAACCATTGCTAATCCGGGCAACTTTAACTGGAAAACCCGCAAAGGCCCAAGTGGCAGTTGCGGCCAAAACTGGGAAAGCGGCAATAACCACGACCAGAGCAACCTGCATCCGGAGTTTAACGGCGGTTTTTAACCGCCTGACTGCAAAACGGCTCAGCGCAGCTTTCAGTTGCCGGCCGTTTCGTTGCGGTTTTCCGCTTGAGTGGCCGGCGTAACGTGTTCCGGGCGACGCCAGAGCCAAACCGCAAGCAGCAGCAAAGTGCAGGGTAACAGCAATTTTAATATTAGCGGCGCAGCAGACAGTTGCAGCAGCAGTGCGCTTAGCAACATCATGACGCTGGCCAGATATTTGGCGCGCCGCGGTACTACCCCGTAGCGGCGCCAGGCCAGAATGGGCGGGCCAAGCTGAGGGTGTGCCAACAGGCGTTGCTCCAGTGCCGGCCAGCCTTTTCCTGCTGCCCAGGCACTGAGTAACATAAAAGGCACTGTCGGCAGTACCGGCAGCGGAATGCCAATCAGGCCCAATAACAAACTGACCACCGCCAGCGTACGCCAAAACAAGATGCGGCCGTAGTGCAGCATAAAAACGTTGTGCTCCGGTAATTATTGCTCTGAGTTAACCGGCACAATTTAGCACAACACCGGACAAAGCTATAGCTACATACTGGCTTTTAACTTGCCAACTGCACCTGTCAGGCTCACCACATTCTGCGGCACCGGCGGTTGTTGTTCCGTGTCATTGCTGTGCTTTTTTAACTCACTAATGCGCTGTTTAACACTGGCCAGCGAATCGGTATCTGTTACCCCCTGCCCTGCGGGTTCTTGCCGGGCCAGCGCATTCAGCTTCTGCCGTACCTGCGCCACTTTATCTGTCGCCGCTGTACTGACACCCAGTTTATCCAGTGTCAGCCCCTCTTCTTCCATCCTTCGCAGCAGGGTTTCTGATGGCAAGCGTAAATAACTACTGACGACCAAAAGCAAATCTCGAATTTCTACCTGTTGCGCCAGACTTAACGCTGCCAGTGCCGCATGTAGCTTGTCTGGGCATAAAAAGGTAGCGCGTAAATGGCTGCGGATCACAGTTTCAGATAATGCGGCCCAATCAGCCGTGGTCGCCGGCGCTGTTACAAAATCACTTAAAGCAATGCCCTCTTGTTGCATATGCTCTAACAGGGTTTTAGATGGAATTTTCAGCCGCAGCAGCACCAGCTCAATATAGCTTTTTACTTTAAGTGCCTCTACGGTGCTGTAACTGCCAAATACCGCTTTTAAATTAATGGCATCAGATAAAAACCGGTACATAAGCCTGTCCTTTTAGTTAGTTTGCAACAGCTGTGGGGCTCAGATAACCCACACCTCAACCCGGCGGTTGCGCTCACGTCCGGCGTCGGTGTCGTTATTGGCAACCGGCAACAGCTCGCCGTATGACTCAACCGCCATCACGGCAATACCACGCGATACCAATTCACGCTCAACCGCTTTAGCACGGCGCAGCGCCAGCTCAGTATTTTTTGCCACGGCGCCAATTGAGTCTGAAAAACCCATCAATACCAGACGGCGGCCACTGTTTTGTTCCATAAAACGGATTAAACGCTGTAAATCGCGCTTACCTTTGTTGTCTAAATCATTTTCGCCGTAATTAAACCGGAAGTTTAACGACAAACGCTGGCCTGTGCCGGCATAGCGATTGTAGGTCGCCGGTGCGCCTTCAATCGGATAAACTTGTTCAACCCGGATGTTTTGCGAGATTAAACCGCTTTGCTCAACCAGCGCCTGGCCCGGCTCTGAAATTGCAAACTGGGCAAAATCTTTTGCCAGTTGAGAGGCCGAGGTTGGCGTATACAAATACAGCCGGCGCGACAGCGCATAATCTTCGGTGCTTACGGTAAAGCGGGTTGGGTAAATTGGTGTGGTGTCGGCGCCTTCGGAAATCGCCAGCGCTTTATTGTACGAAATATAATTTAAACCAATAAAGCCTATTGCTGCTTCGTCCTGCGATACTGCTACCGACAGCTCAGTACTGGATTCAAAGCGTTGCGCTTTTTCGCTGAGCTTTTTGGCAAATTTTTTCAGCACCAGGCTGTTAAAGGTATCATAGGTCCCGGAGTTATGGTCTCGCGCCAGCAGTACTATGGGCCGGTCGGCACCGCCCAGTTGCGACCAGTTGCTGATCTCGCCGGAAAACATTTTCGCCAACGTTTCAGTTGATATAGCCTTTAACGGGTTGTTTTGATTAACAATAACCGCTAATCCGTCCAGCGCGATAATATGTTCATTACCTATTTTGCTTAAATCGCCAAGCGAAGCGCGGGCTTTATCAGTTTCATCACCGGTAACACGACGGGATGACATGCCAACATCGGCCTTACCACTTAACAAATCTTTAAAAGCGGTACCTGAACCATGTGCATGCAACTGAACCCGGTTTGGCCCGGTGTTGTCGCTAAAATCCAGTAGCCGCTCGACGTCTGAGTTTTGCGTGTGCCAGCTAAATTGCGAGGCGCCCTGGCTGGCTAAAAAAGCCTCCAGCAATGCCGGCGCCAGTTTCTCGCCCACAGTATTGGAGCCATGTACACGCAGCAGCGGCAACCGTACCTCTGGCGCAGCGCTGGCAGGCACTGCGGCCATTGCAGCCGACGCTGATGCCGTCACGCCGGCAGCAGCTGCAAGAGGCGCAGCCTGCACCGCTGCAGGTTCAGTGTTACTGCCTGCCAGATACCAGGCACCGGCTGCAGTACTCAGTAGCAATAGTGCTGCCAGGCCATACCAGCGCATGCTGACCGGCACTGTTGCCGCTGCCGGTTTAGCTGCGCTGCCTGGCGTGGCAGCCGGCGCTGCGCTAACAGTGTCAGCTTCAGCGGCAAGCTGGCGTATTTGAGTAATTAAAGCTTGCAGGCTGGCATCATCCAGTTGCGCCAGCTCAGCCAGTACCGTATCGCGGTATGGCACATCGCTTTGCAGCTGTTGCACCGACAATTGGATCTGAAAATTGCTCTGGCACAGTTGCACCAGTTGCGTCAGCGCAGACGCTAGTTTTGTCGCATGAATAGAAGTTGAACTCACTGCTGCACCTGATTAACTACTGATAAAACAACATAGTTAAAATAACCGCCAGATATTGCAGCAACATGACAATGACGTTTTACTACCGCTGTACTTCGCTATTTTTGCGGCGGCTTTAGCAGCGATAACTGGTACACATCATGACGCCGGTCTTTCATGGTGTTAACACTACCATGGGTATGCAGCTCTTTTAATGCATCCAGATCGACGTCAACTATCAGCAGCATCTCGGAATTGGGCGTAGCCTCAGCTTTAATACCGGTAGTCGGAAAGGCAAAGTCTGACGGGGTAAACAATGCCGACTGCGCGTACTGAATATCCATATTATTTACCCTGGCTAAGTTACCTACCGCTCCGGCAATGGCAACATAACACTCGTTTTCTATCGCCCGCGCCATAGCACAGTGCCGCACCCGGGTGTAGCCATTTTGCGTATCGGTTAAAAACGGCACAAACAAAATGTTCATGCCCTGATCGGACAACAGCCTGGCATATTCCGGAAATTCAACATCGTAGCAAATCATAATACCGATCTTGCCGCAGTCAGTGTCAAATACCTCAACCTTATTGCCACCGGTCATGGCCCAGTTGCGCTTTTCTGCCGGGGTAACGTGCACCTTGTCGTATTGCTCCCAACTGCCGTCACGGCGACATAAAAAGCCGCTGTTATACAGTTTGCCGTCAATCAGGTACGGCATGCTACCGGTAATAATATTGATATTGTACGCGATGGCGAATTCGACAAATTTATCGCGGATGGTTTCAGTGTATTTGGCCAGTTGGCGGATACTCTCAGTGACGCTTAAGTGGTTGTAATGCTCCATCAGCGGCGCGGCAAATAACTCGGGAAACAAAATAAAGTCGCTTTTGTAGTCGGACACCGCATCAACAAAAAACTCCATCTGCTCATACAGCTGATTGATATCCTTCATATTGCGCATTTGCCACTGCACCAATCCCAAGCGCACTTCCGCCTTGGGCGCATTAATTAGCTTAACCGACTTGGTATAGTAAATATTGGCCCATTCCAGCAAGGTGGCATATTCCTGCGACTGGGTATCACCACGCAGATACCCCTTCAGTAATTTGCGCACGTGAAAGCCATTGGCCAGCTGAAAACTCAGTACCGGATCGTGAATTTCCCGTACCTTTACTTTTTCAATATATTGTTTGGCGCTGAGTTTATCGGCGTAATCGGTATAGTTTGGCATGCGGCCACCGGCCATAATGGCGCGCAAATTCAGGTTTTCGCACAGCTCTTTGCGGGCATCATACAAGCGGCGCGCCAAACGCAGGCCACGGTAATCCGGGTGAATAAATACTTCTATGCCGTATAACACATCGCCATTAGGATCATGATTTTTGAAAGAGAAGCCGGTGACAATTTGATCATAGGTATGCTCGTCACTGAATTTGCTGTAATCGATAATCAGCGAAAAGGCGCAGCCAACGACTTTGCCATCGACACAAACACACAGCTGGCCATCAGGAAATTTGGTTAGCAAGGTATTAACCACCGGCTCGGTCCAGGCCAGCAAAGGTGCATCCTGATACACCTGCTCCGATGCTTTACGCAGCGCCGACATATCCTCATGGGTCAGATGGCGCACTTCAACATGATTGGCTTCCATAATGTCTCCTGTGATTGCAGTACTACATTAAGGGTAACACAGCCAGGCGCAACATGGTCGCATTCACAGCAAAGCCCGGGCGGCCAGCCACTGCAGATTGCCGCAATATAGCGGCATTAAATAACGTTGGCGTATTGTTATTCCCGCCACTGCACCGTTTGACGAAACTCATGCGGGGTGTAACCCACCAGCGTTTTAAAAGACCGGGTGAAAGGACCGACCGAGGCAAAACCACTTTCCAGGCCAACCACGACTACCGGCCAATGTCCTTTGGCAGGATCTGACAGCAATGTTTTTGCATGCTCAATACGTAACGTATTAATAAACTGGTTAAAATTACTGGCATGAAACTGTGATCTGAGCAGTCTGCTGATGCGGTATTCCGGTACATCCAACAATTTCGCCAGATCGGTTAAGCGTAAATTAGCCTGTAAAAACAGCTGTTGCTGAAATAGCAGCTGGCGAATGTTGTCGCAAAGCTGGTTATCCGCCTGCGTTAACGCTGCTGCCAAAGACGCTGTCTGTGCAGGCTCAGGCTCAACCTGAGTTTTTATTGCTGCGTCAGCAGTACGCTGTGGCTGAGCAAAAAGCGGCTTATTAAAGCGGCTATAAATAAGCCATTGCGTCACCAGCAATATGGTTAAGGCCGCCACTGCACTAAGTACATCATGCTGTAACGCGGCCCCCTCGGCTGGCAGCCATATTTTTGCGATAACACCACAAATTGCTATGGCGCCACCATAGGTAGCCAAAAACACCTGCCGATGCCTGCGCTCAGCACCGCGTGCCTGACTATAACCCCGGCATCCTTCCCACAGCGTAAGCATTAAAATGGCGGAAGACAGCAAGATTAGCAGCTCTTTACAAACCACACGGGCCGAAGCCAGCAATGTTTGGCTTTCCGGCCAGAATTGTTGCACTAACTGCATGGCCTGCAAGCTTACTAATAACAAGCCAATCGCAGCGGCAACCAGAATATGCCGTAATAAAATAGCCCGGCCTTGCCTAAATAACGCCCGGGCCACCAGCCAATAGCCGTTGCATGTCATGCATACGCCCATCGCCAGCAAATACTGGTAAAAACCAAAGCCGTCACCACCCAGGCGTTTAATCGCGGTAATCGCCATAGAACCGCAGAATGCAGCAAACAGCAGATGCACCAGCTTTTTTTGCCGCACGAACAGTTGGCTGCACAACAAGCCAAAGCTGACAATCAGCAACACTATATGAATAGTCTGGTACACCCTGCCTCTCCCTCAAGCCGCAACGCTTAATGCTAACAGCTGGTTGAAGTTAACGTCAAAGTGCGATTCTACTTTATTGCTGATTGCTGTGTTACAAAAAGTTACCGCCGATAAAAACCTGATTTTGAGCATAAAACCATGCGCCGAATTTGAAATTTGGCGCGATAAGGGCCCTGTTGGCTGGCAGGATGACTGTGTTTCAAAGCAACAAGCCGCCAGAACATGTTAAACAAAAATAAAGTGGTTATTCCGATGATATATAGCAAGCCGCGTCGGATATATGCCCACTAAAAATACAAGGAAACCCAATGACCGATATTACAATTGACGCCAACACGTCTTTACCGCAGAAACGAAAACCAGACTGGCTTGCCCGCTCTGCAAAAACCTGGTTTATCGTCACAGCTATAGGCCAGTGGCTGTTCGTGGCGTATATCGTGGGCTATTACGGCCTGCGGTTTGCCGGGGATGGCGTCGGCGGCTTTGCAGGAACCCAACTGGCAAATGGCTTTATCGCCGGAGACAGCATTGGCAATATGGCACTGGCAATTCATATTCTGGTGGCGGGCCTGATTATTGCCGCCGGTCAAATTCAGCTGGTGCCGGCCATCCGTAATACGCTACCCCTACTGCACCGATGCAGCGGCTGGTTTTTTATGATCGCTTCGGTAATTATCAGTATCGCTGGATTCTACCTTACCTGGTCGCGGGAGCGAGTCATCGGTTCACTGATCCAGGATATTGGTGTCACTGGCAGCGGCTTGCTGGTAATGCTTTTTGTACCCATAGCACTTTACTACGCAATCAAACGCAACTTTGCCGCGCACCGTCGCTGGGCACTGCGGCTGTTTATGGTAGTCAGCGCTGTGTGGTTTCTTCGACTGATGATATTTGGCTGGTTTATCGCTACAGGCGGCATTGGCATCGATGGCAAAACCTTCACCGGCCCCTTCCTCGAAGTGGTGTCCTTTGCCCAGTACTTGCTGCCGCTAGCAGTGCTGGAACTGTATTTTTGGGCCAGCAAGCCTAAAAACAAACGCTACCAGACTGCCGTGGCCAGTCTCATCTTTGTGTTTTGCGCTGCGATGGCAATAGGCATATTTGCGATCAGCAGTGTTTCATGGCTCCCCAAAATCGGCGCATAGCACAACTACAGCTTAAACAAATAGAGGAGGTTGTATTGTGCTTACTTACTTGCATATTTTGACAGGCACGGTCGCACTGGTTAGTGGTACTTTAAGTTTTGCCGTTATGAAAGGCGGCAATTTACATAGAAAATTCGGGCTTACTTTTGTGCTGTCTATGATTGTTATGACTACCTCGGGTGCTCTGCTGGCGTTTATCAGTAAAGAAACGCTCAATATGGTTGCCGGACTTGTCACCTTTTACCTGGTAACTACAGCTTTTTTAACCGTACATCCGCCAAAGCAGCACGCCAGAATAGTCCATTCTGTTTTGATGATGTTAGGTTTTGCCATTGGCATTTACGCCATCTACACCGGTTTAACCTTATTGCATAATGGTAAAACGTCGATAGACGGCCAACCTATTCAAGTAATCATGGTGTTTGGTTCAATATCCCTTTTGGCAGCAATTTCAGATATCCGCCTGATGACACAAGAAAGACTTAGCCGAAAATCGCAGTTAGTTCGCCACGTTTGGCGGATAGGTTTTACGCTGTTTATTGCCACAGCCTCGTTTTTTCTTGGCCAATCTCAGGTTATTCCCGAAGTAATCAGACATGGCGTTACGCTTGCAGCACCAGTATTGCTGGTGCTGTGTTTAACGACCTATTGGCTTGTACGGGTAAGTATTTGGGGCTTAAAAAGGCGCGCTTAACAACCCAACCTATGCTGCGCTGCAGCCTGCTGGCGATGGCTTCCGGTTGTTGCTCTGCCTCAGCTTGCAACCGCAGCGTGGTAATACCCCTAACTAACTACAATGTATTACTGCTTAGTAGTGTATTGGGCTAAAGTGCCATCAAGCGGTCGGCCAATTTTTTCATTGCCACTTCGGTTGAAGCATCGGCACTGCGGTTCATCAGAATAATAAAACCATCACCGCTGATGTGGTCAAAATACAACGCCGTGTAAACGCCCAGATCCGAGCCCATATGGCCTGTCCAGCCTTTGCTGTTGTCGCGCCAGAAAAAGCGCTGGCTCGGTGAAACATCCGGCAACTGTAGCGCCAGCATTTCCTGATACAGTGCATCAGACAACAGTGGCTCGCCATGCCGGTCTTTATTACGCAGCACTGCGGTTAACAGAACACTCATGTCGTGAATGCTGCTGCGTATGCCGCCATCGGGATATTGCGGGTTACCAAAATGCGGGTAAGGCCGAAAGTGTTTAAAGGCATAATCAGGGTTAATATAGTGGCCTATTAACTGATTTAACCGGGGCGATTCAGTGTCGGCACAAAGGGGTAAATACGGCACACACTGCTCTACTTCATAAGGCAGCGCCACCTTTGCTAAATCTATATCGTTTATCAGCCAGCTGGTGTGCTGCATCCCTAATGGCCCAAACAGCTTTGCTTTACTGTATTGCGCCAGTGTCTCGCCGGTTGTCGCTTCAACCAGGTAGCCGGCCAGCCCGGCCGCCAGATTACTGTAGCGTCGTGCATCACCCGGCATTTGCGCTAAAAAATACTGCCCCTGGCCATATTTACTGCCGCCGGGGGTTAATAACGCCAACAGATGAGCATGTAAACTGATGTCAGCGTCTTTATTTTCGGCGTAACTGCTTAAATCATAATAATCGGCGATAGCAGAGGAATGGCTGGCCAAGTGCCTCAGTGTGATGACTTCACCTTCGGTATGCGGGTTATCCAGCTTGAACGGCAGATAGTGATTAATATTCTCATCCAATGCCAGCTGTTGCTGCTGCACTAACTGCAACAATACCAAGCCCATTACAGGTTTACTGATGGAGGCAATATTAAACATGGTGCTATCCCGCACCGGTGCCTTCTGCGCAATGTCGGCATAACCAAAAGTTTGCCGGTAAACCAGCTCACCGGCATTGATTTTGGCCACAGCAAGCCCCGGAATGGCAGCTTCCTGCATTAAGGCAGCAATAAATTCATTGGTGCCGGCCATGTTGTCACTTAACACAGCCTGCCGTGGCAAAAAGTAGATAAACAGCGTCAACAGACACAACAATAACGCTAAGACGTATTTTTTCATTGGTTTAACCATCCAATAGCTGAGTAAAAGAAACAGGTCAGCAAAGAACGGGCCATAGCCATATCTTATTGATATGTATCTGTTTAGCTGCACCACCAATACCAGTGCAGCACCTGACTACGCGAAGTTAAACCAACTAATGCGCTATTTGACCAACGAGCAGAAAAGCAAAACACAGGACGCGACATTTCGGCGCTGCTATTTTGCATAAATGCCCTCTCAAGGCTAATAATCCGCCGCTTTGGGCGCACTGAAGGCTTTGCTGTAAAAGCCGGAAGGGTCAAAACAACATACCCGCCGTTTGCCCTCTGCCAGCATATTGCAGGCATCACTGACCCGCTTTGCTCTGGTTTTCGCTTGTTTGGCTGACGTGATCCAGTGGACCCAGTCCAGCCGGGCAATGGTGGTGGTGTCATGCCAGACTGCGCTGGCTGTAGCGGAGGCGGCCAGCGCCTGCTGCAAATCGGCTGGTAGCTCAGGTTCAGGCTCTTGCTCTACCGCCTTAATATCAAAGTGGGCAACATCACCAATATTGGCGCCGGCGGCGTTAAGCAACGGCTCGCTTAAGGCTAACCAATGGCTTAGCTGGCCATCAGGTTCCAGTGTGGCCTGAAACGCCAGGCCGTTTATATGGCCTGTTACCGATGTTCTGCCGCGCCTGGGTAGTTTTTCACTGGCCTCTTTGGGCAGCAGCACAAAAGCCTGCAACAGAGCATCGCCTGGCTGCGCCGGACTATGCACTATGGCGCTAAACTCTGAGTAGGTGTCGTTTTGGCTCATCTTACGTTAGCTTCCTCAGGGTTGATTTTCTGCCAGCCGCGCGGCCGCTATATCAGCTAATTTACTATCCAGCGTTGCCCGGCTTAGCCACTGGCCGCGCACCATAACGCCGGCCGGCTGATATAGCACCGCTAAATCGTGCAACGGATTGCCATCCAGTAATAACAGGTCGGCGCGCTGACCGGTTTTTAGCTGGCCAAAACGGTCTTTATCGGCAAAATACTCGCCTACTAATACGGTACCACTGCGCAAAATGTCGTAATTACTGATGCCGGCGTGCTGCATTTTGGGCAATTCACGGCGCAGCGAAAAACCGGGCACACTGTAAAGTTGCGGCGCATCGGTACCCATTAAAATCGTTACGTCGGCTTCATATAACGCGCGCAACAAAAGCTGGCGGTTTTGCGCATGCACTGCAGCACTGTCACCACTGTAGTAAGCGCCACCGGGTTGTTGCACATACCGCTGCCAGCCGGCGATAACCCGCGCCGGCATATATTTAAGTTCATCATAGCTTTGCAATTGCGCCGCATCGGAGGCGCCGATAATGGTTTGCCACAGCGCCTGAGTTGGTACCACGGCGACATTGTGTTTTTTGCTCAGCGCCACCAACGGCGCCATATCGGCTGCGGTTAGTGCTTTGTCAAAACCACCCAGCGCTGCCATATAACCATCCAGATGATCGATGGTGCGGCTGCCCAGCAATATCGCCTGCTCAATACCGACTGCCTCCGGCACATGGCCAGCAAAGTCGATGCCTTGCTGTTTTGCTTCATCGGCTATTGCCTGATAGTGCTCAAGGCTTAAACCGGGATGAATTTTCAGTAAGTCCCAGCCTTCTTTTTTGTGCTGACGCACCCGTTCACGCGCTTGTTCTATCGATGTTACCGTATGCTGGTTAAAACTGGGTCCGGCCAGGTACAACGTTGGCCCCAGCCGCTTACCGCTGGCGATATCGTCTTTTAAGCGCAGTTGCTGATCGTGTCCCAGCATGCCGCGCACTGTGGTGACACCGCCTGCCAGATACAGCGTTAATACATCGTCCAAATAACGCGCCGGCATACCGCTAAAGTCTACCAATGGCGGCACATGACCGTGCATTTCAGCCAGGCCGGGCATCAGGTAACGGCCGGCGCCGTCAATCACCGTGGCGCCATCTGGCAGCGCCAGTTCAGCTGCTGGCGCCACAGCTATAATGCGATCGCCCTGCACCAGTACGCGCTGATTGTGCAGCACCTGCTCTGAGTCCATCGGTAATACATGCACCTGATCAAACACGGTAACGCCCGCTGCCTGCACGCCGCTACACAGTAGCAGTATAAAAACTACGGTGAATAATCCTGTTAACTTAGCTGGAAATGTAGTCATGAGTCCCACCTGTTGCGGCTATTTAATGACGTAGCGGCCTGTTGTACTGGTTATAAAACACTAACGCGCTCTGCTGTGGTTTGCAAATGGCGTACCGGCAGAAAAATTGTTGCGCTTATGCCACTACTGGCTATTGTTAACAACAGAGTAAATGGATCACCGCCGCCACAGGCAGCAGATGGATGTGCAAAGATATGCTGTTTCAGATAGTTCACAGCGCGGGTAGCGCAGTTTATTTTGTGTTTTTTTTGCTACTGCTGCTTGCCAGCCGGGTGCCTCGCACTAACCCGGGCTGCGGCTGGTGGGCGGCGGCCATATTCGTTGCTTTTGTTGCCCGTCTGGCCTTTCTCAGTGTACAAGCAGATGATGCCGCCCTGGCTAAACTGTTGTACGCCTTGCTTAGCGTAACGGAAAAGCTGCTATTACTGATCGGTACAGGCAAGTTTTTCGGTGCTGTACTGAGCAATCGCACTTTGACGCTCAGCACGCTATTAATGCAACTATGGCTATTAAGTGCCCATGTTTTTAATTATTCGGCCGCACTCTACAGCAGCGGACTGGCGCTGTTTAACGCGGCCTTTTTGCTGTTGGTTATTATCACAGTATGGCGCGGCACTGCGGCGTTATATCACGGCATTAAACTGACTATAGTGCTGACCTGCAGCCTGTTAATGTTGCACTGGTTACTGTTTGTGCCGATCTCCAGAGTTTTTTATCAGGATTGGCGCACTGTGGCTTTTATTATTGGCACGGCGCTGGTGGTGATGCAATACACCGCTTTAATTGCCGCAGTTTTGTCGCTGTTTCAAAAACGTTTACTGGATTCAGAAAGCAAGGCGTTGGAACTGGCGTATAAAGATCCGCTTACCGGCCTGAGTAACAAGCGCTATGTGGATGCGTTGTTTGGAAAAGCCTTGCAACTGGCAACCCGGCCGCATCAATTTTTGGCGCTGTATTATATTGATTTAGATAAGTTTAAGCCGGTTAACGATCAGGCAGGCCACAAAGTGGGTGATTTGGTACTGCAACAGGTTGCCCAGCGGATGCAAGCCTGTTTGCGCAGCACCGACATTTGTGCCCGTATCGGTGGAGACGAATTTGTTGTCATTGCCACCCAGCTGGAGCAACAAAGCCAGGCGGCAGAGATTGCTGAAAAAATTCTGCAGTGTCTGCAGCAGCCCTATCATATTGCTGACAACAGCTATCAGCTTGGTGCCAGTATCGGTATCAGCTTATACCCTAGCCACGGCACCGCCTTTGGCGACTTACTCGACAAAGCCGATACCGCTATGTACCAGATAAAAAACGCCGGCCGCGGCGGTTACCGCATCTATCAGCCAACCTAGCTAGGCACAGCTGACACTGTTCAGCTTAATTGCTGCTTAAGAATGTCAACAACCGGCTGAAACTGTGATTTATTGCTGTCATTCAGTGCAATCAGTGCTTCGTGCGCCCGCAGGATCATCTGGCCCTGCTGTTGCTCGCTGTAGTTTTGCCCACTGATGGCTGTCATAGCATAGTCCTGCCCGGTGGCTTGTTGCACTATGTCAAAGGCCTGATCCAGACACAGGCTAAACAGCAGTTCATTCACCTCTGCGTGGGTAGAAAACAACGTCGGCCGTGGTAATTGCTGCTGCTGGCAGTAACGCGCCAGACTGGCTAACAGGCCAACATAGGTGCTGTCCATAAAGCTGGCGGCATTTAAATCCACCACCACCTGTTTGCAGCCTGACTGCTGGCGAAACAGCCGCTCTACCAGATCGTCCATCCCGGTAGCATTGGTGTAGCGCAGCTCGCCACACAATTTGAAGTAGCAACAGTTATCGATACAGGCAAACAATATTTGCTGTTGTTCTGTCATACTAACCTCACCCGCTTTTTAAACCAGCGGCCCGACAACACAGGCCGCAGCCGCTAATGCCATGTAAGTGTCAGTATAGTTAAATCATCCGGTAATGGCTGCTCAGGCTTTATTGCCAACGCCTGAAGTAAAGCTGCAATATCGCTGTGCTGTGCGCTGCTATGCTGCAAATGTTGCAGCTTTTGCTCAGTATCCTGCTGCGGTAGCAAATCTAAAATACCGTCAGAAAACAACCACAGCCGGTTGCCCTGCTGCAATTGCAGGTTTTGATTAGCATAGGTAGCAAAATCAAACATCCCGACCGGTGTGCTTTTTAACGGCAGATAGCTGGCGTGGCCTGCTTGATGCAGCAACGGCCAGGGAAAGGCTCCGGCATTGGCATAGGTTAGTTCGCCGCTTTCGGTATCCAGCACGGCATAAAACAATGCGATATATTTGCCGATTTTTTCCTGCAACAGTTCCGCGTTCAATTGCGCTAATAAAGCGGCCGGATCGGTAACCAACGCTGAGCTGCCGCGCCGGTATCGCTCCAGGTTGGCACTGATAAAACGTTTTAAGTACACGGTAACAAAGGCCGATGCCACGCCATGGCCCGACACATCGGCTATATAAAACACCACCTTGTGCTCATCGGCGGCAAAATAGTCGACAAAGTCGCCACTCATAAATTCAGACGGGTACAACGCATGGCTAAACTGAAACTGCGCGACACGAAAATCCTGTGGCGGCAACATTTTAAACTGCACTTGCTTACCGGCCCGTTCACCGGCTTCCAGCTCTGCCAGAGATTGTGTCAGCTGCTGATTACTCGCCAGCAACTCTGCCGTCCTGGCCTGCACTTGTTGCTCCAGGCTGGCATTTAACCGGGCTAATTGCTCAATGGCAATATAGGCCCGCAGCGCCGACACCACTGTAGTGTTCAACCGCTGTACCGTCAGCTCCGTTTTAGCCCGATAATCATTAATGTCGTAGTCCTGCACGACGCGCTGCTCCGGTGCCTGGCCGGGCTGACCGGTGCGCAGAATAATACGCACTACATCATTATGCAGTTGCTGGCGGATATAGCGCACCAAAGTTAAGCCGGCGTCATCAGTTTCCATCACCACATCCAGCAAAATTAAAGCAATTTCCGGATGTTGTGCCAGAACGTCGCGCGCCTCGGCGGCGCTGTATGCACTGATAAATTCAAGCTTATGTTGCTGAAAACTAAAATCGCGCAGCGCCAGTTTAGTGATCTGGTGAATTTCGTTGTCGTCATCCACTATCAGCACTGTCCAACTGGCCAGTGGCTCATCGCTAATGTCGGCATCAGCGGCAAACACCAGTACGTTTTCATCTGCGCCACTGTGCTCTGGTCCGTCAAAATCCTGCGGCATAAGGTCTGTCCTCTGCTGGCTATAGCTGTCCGCCATCTTAAGCGACGTCAGTTAACTATAGCTGCCAGGGTGCTAAGCTGCGCAATAGCCAACACTAACTGCGGCTAATTTATGGCACTGCTTTGTCACGGCTGCGCCGCGGCTTTAGTTTAGCAGCTGCAGCTGGGCTAACTGCTGATACAAGGCGCTGCTCTGCAGCAGCTGCTGATGGCTGCCGCTGGCCACTAACCGGCCCTGCTCCAGCAGTAAAATGCGGTCGGCATTAATCACGGTAGCCAACCTATGGGCAATAATCAGCGTGGTTTTGCCGTGCATTAAATTATCCAGCGCTTGTTGCACCTGCTGCTCATTAACCGCATCCAGCGCGCTGGTGGCTTCATCGAGCAACAATACCGGCCGGTCGGCTAAAATGGCGCGGGCAATGGCGATACGCTGCTTTTGGCCACCGGATAAGCGCACGCCGCGCTCGCCTAACTGGGTGTGATAACCATCACTGAACTCTGCAATAAAGCCCGCAGCCCGGGCGGCAATACAGGCATCAACGACCTCTTGCTCTGTCGCATCCGGCCGGCCATAACGCACGTTTTCCAGCACCGAAGTGGCAAAAATTACTGACTCTTGCGGTACCAGGGCAAAACGGGCACGCAGCACGGCTAAATCCAGCGCGCTGATATCAACCCCATCGAGTAAAATTTGCCCGGCTGTGGGCTGGTAAAAACGTTGCAGCAACTGGAACAAGGTGGTTTTACCGGCGCCGCTGGGGCCAACCAAAGCAATACGCTCACCGGGTTTAATATCAATACTCAGCGCGCTGAGCACAGTGTTATCCGGCGCCAGTGGATAGGCAAAATTAAGTTCTCTGATGCTCAGCGCACCGGCAACCGACTGGTTTAGGCTAAGCGGTTGCGTTGGCGAGGCGATCTCTACCGGCGCGGTGGCCAGCTCAATTAAGCGCTCGGTGGCACCGGCCGCGCGCTGAATATCGCCTATTACCTCGCTGATGGTGGCGGCACTGCCGGCTACCATTACCGCATAAAACATAAAGGCGGTCAGCTCGCCGGCACTGACGTTGCCGGCCATCACATCACGGGCGCCAACCCAGCTTATCAGCACCATGGCACTGATACTTAACAGCATTACTGCGGCAATTAACAACGAGCGATAAAAAATACGTTGCCTGGCGGCCTGCATTACCTGCTCGATACGATCGACAAACAGTGTTTTATCGTGCTCTTCATGGCCGTAGGCTTGCACGGTGTGAATTTCATGCAGGCTTTCATCGACGTAAGCGCCCACGTCAGCCAACCTGTCCTGGCTGGCGCGCGATAACTTACGCACCTTGCGTCCCAGTACTATGATCGGCAGCAGTACCAGTGGTACCGCCAGCAGCACTAAACCAGTCATTTTAAAACTGGTAAGCGCCATCATCAGTAAACCACCCAGAGCCGTTACCGTTGAGCGCAGCGCCATCGACAGGCTGGAGCCGACCACACTTTGCAATAAGGTGGTGTCGGCGGTAAAGCGTGATATCACTTCGCCGGTGCGCATCTGGCTATAAAACGCCGGTGACAACTTCAGCATATGCTGGTACACACGATTACGGATATCGGCACTGACCCGCTCGCCCAGCCAGGTCATTAAATAAAAGCGGCAAAAAACGGCAGCAGACGTCAAAGTACACAGCAGCAAAATAGCCAGAGTGATCTGATTTAACCGCTCACTGTTGCCGGCAACAAAGCCTTCATCAACCAGCAACCGCACACCCTGCCCCAGCGCCAGCCAGCTAAGCGAGCCTATCAGTAAAAATACCAGTGCCAGCAGCACCCGGTTACGGTAAGGCCGTAAAAAACTGCCCAGCCAGGGCAGTACAGCTATGTTAGCTTGCATCAAAGCCTCGCCGTTAAATAGCAACCAACAGCAGCACACATATTCATGGTATTAGCCTTCTACAAAAAAACAGCGCAGATAAAACATAAGCTTAAGCGGCAACAGTATACGCAAAGCACACCGTCCAGCAATGCTTTAACCGTTAACTTTAGGCCAGTGCCGGCACAGATCACGTTGCAAGCGGCTAAACTCATCACTGCTAAGTTGCTGTTGCCGTAGATAAGCGCACTGCACTTTTTGCAGCGGGCTTTGGCGGGATATTGAGACAAATTGGCGGTAAACCGGGTAATAGGCTTTCGCCAGCTTCAGCACATTACGAAAGTACTGCGCTTTAAATTCAGCCGGCAGCTGAGGCCAAAATTCGCCAGCCAGCCTGACACTTAACAGTAACGGCTGTGGCATATAAGGCCCGAACTGCTCGGCCTGTAACAATTGTGCAGCCGCAGCGCCGGGCTGGTTTAGTACCCAGGCCAAAGCATAGGCATAAGCGGCATAGCCATCGCCCCATTGTGTACGCTGCGACAATGCTTGCTGGTACAGCTGGTTAAGCCGCATGGTGTCAATTTGTTCTAACTGTTGGTGGTGGCCCCACTCCAGTGTGCGGGCCAGCATTAAGCGGTAATGCGGATTTGCGTTATCCAATTGCACAGCGCGTTCGGCAGCGATTTTCGCGTCCTGATAAGCGCTTGCCGTCAGTGTTTTACTGCGATGCCACTGCTCAAGATAAAACACCGATTTAAAATGATAAGCACTGGCCAGCCCCTGGCGCACCAGCAGCACCAGCGCTGCCAGCATCAGCAGCGCGATCAGCGGATAACACCAGCGGCTGATACTAGCTTGCATTAGCTGGCAACCCTGACGCCGGTAGCGCTGGCAAACAGCGACTGGCTGATCTGCGCCGGCGTATCCACGCAAAGCTGCTGCGCCAGCTCTGGCGACAGCCAGCTGGCGATCTGCTCTTTAGCTTGCGCCAATTGTGGCGGCCGGCGCTTTAGTGAGTGGCAATCTGTCGCCACTACAGTAAAAATACCGTCGTTCAGATACTGCCGGGCCAGTTGCATAGGCTTGTCGCCCATTACACCCAACACTGAGGCGGCAGTAAGCTGAAACAAACAATCCAGTCGTTTTAACTGGTTAATTTTAGTTGGCTCTTGTTGCAGTTCGCGGTTGCGCTCCGGGTGTGCCACCATAATACGGTAACCGAGCCGGGCCAGGTATTTAATCAGCTTGTCGCTGCCTGGCGGAATATGGCTGTGTGGAAACTCCAGCAGCAACAACATATCGTTCTGATAATGCCCCAATAAAGGCAGGGCTTTACGCTCGGCCAGCGGTATAAGTTGCGGTTCCACCCTCAGCTCGGCGGCAGCGGCCAGCTGTATATCAATACCAGCTTCGGCGGCAGCCTGGCGTAGCCCCTGCAGAGCTTCGGTAATGACCGTTACGCTGTTGTCATAGTAACCCGACTGCACATGTGGTGTTGCCACCATATGGCTGATGCCCTGCTGCTGCGCCAGACGCAGCAAGGCCAGCGCTTCGGCCATATCGGCGGCGCCATCATCTATTGCCGGTAAAATATGACAATGTAAATCAATCAAAAGTTATGCCTGCTCTGTACCGTAGTAACCGTACTGACCATACTGGCCGTAGTAACTGGCTGCTTTTTCGGTATCCATCTGGTTTAAAATTACGCCATACAGATTACCATGCGCCTGATTGATCTTCGCGATCGAATTTTTAACCGCCGGGCTGCGGGTATGGTCGGCTTTTACTACCAGAATAACAGCGTCACACATCGGTGCCAGTAACAAACCGTCGCTGACCAGCTGCACTGGCGGCGTATCAACAATGATTTTGTCGTAATCGGCTTTTAACTCTTCCAGCAGCTTGTTAAAGGCGCCACCGGCCAGTAATTCCAGCGGATTAAGTGGCACGGCACCGGCAGTCAGCACATCGACACCACTTTGCTCATCTCTAACAATACAATCGCTGACCTTTTCCGTGCCCGACAGCACATTGGCCAGGCCGGTTTGATAGCCCGGTAAGCCTAATTTAGCGCCCAATGTAGGTTTACGCATATCAGCATCAATCAGCAATACCCGCTCCAGCGCGCCAAAGGCAAACGCCAGGTTTAGGCTGGCAGAGGTTTTGCCTTCGCCCGGATAAGATGAGGTAACTTCAATCACCTTCAGCGGTTTATCTATGGCCAACAGCGATAAACCGGTGCGGATATTGGCCACCGCTTCTTTATGCTGCCGTTGTGTGCGGTCAAAAAACGCACGCGCCCGCTGGGTTTCGCCGGCTTTTTTCGCGCCGCGCGGTAAAAAGCCCAGTGCGCGCTGATGCAACATATTTTCGACATCAGCCAAGTGTTTAACGGTATCGTTTAACCCATCAAATACCAGCGCCATGACCGTAGCAAAACCACCGGCCGCTACCAGGACCAGCAGTAAAATCAGCTTTTTGTTTGGTTTTTCCGGCTCGGTCGGCAAGCCGGCTAAATCAGTAAAGCGCGCAATAGGCGCATCAAAGTCACCTGTTACCTCGGTTTCTTTTTGCCGGTCCATAAAGTTGTTAAATAACAAACGGTTAGTTTGCACTTCCCGCTCCAGACGGCGATAATCGGCTTCAACAGAACCTAAACCGGAAAAACGACTTCTGGCTTGGGCAAAACGTTGCTCCAGCGCGGTTAACCGCTCGGCAGCAGCCTGAGCTTCTTTTTCCACACCATCGATCAGACGCAATATTTGTTGGGCGAGACTTTTTTGCACCGTTTGCAGTTCAGCCTGAGCCGAAATCATCTTTGGGTGTTTAGGGCCAAAAACCTTAGCCAGTTCTGATACTTTACGTTCAGTGATCAACACCTCACGCTTTACGTTTTGTATCGACACATGCGAGGTAATTTCCGGCAGGCTTTCCAGGCCACGAATGTCGTCACGGCGAAAGCGTTGTACCAACGTCAAAAAGCCTTCCGTTTCAGCTTTCCGGGCGCGGGCTTCTGACAGTTGTTCGTTTAATCGCTCCAGTTCACGCTGATCCAGCGAGGTTACGCCTTCAACATCAACCAGATTATGCTCAGCGCGAAACTGCTCCAGCTTCAGCTCGCTTTGTTCCAGCCGTTCACGCAATTCAGCAACCCGGCCGCCCAGCCAGCTACTGGCTTTTTGCGTAATACCTAACCGTGCATCCAGTTGGCTGTTAATATATTCATCGCCCAGGGCATTTGCCACGGCGCGCGCTAGCTGCGGATCTTCCGAACTAAAACTTAACCGCACTAACTGAGTACGCCGTACCGGCGCAATATCGATATTGGCAACAAAGGCATCCAATTGCTGCTTACGCAGTAAAAAAGCCGCATACTCGGCATCGTGTTCTTCACCCTGCTGCGGTAAAAACGGCAGCAGTGCCAGCAATTGCTGTTTAAAACCCGGCTTCCTCTGGTATTCGGCATGGCTGGCCACGTCCAGCCGGTTAAATACCTGCTCCGCTATAGAGCGCGACTTTAATACCTCAAACTGCGTCAGGTAATATTCCTGCTGCGATGAGTTAAAGCCATATACTTCTTCAATTTTTATCGCCCGTGCCTGAGTCGCCTCTAACAATAATGTTGAGGTCGCGCGGTACACCGGCGCCATATTTAACAACACCAGCGTTGCCAACGCACCACATAACAGCGTGAAGGCCATGATGCGCCATTTAGCACGATAAATTACGTTAAAGGTCTTTTTTAAATCAATAACCTGAACTGCCGAAGCGGCGCCATCAGCACGCGTTGTGTCAAGCTGCATTTAAAAGAATCTCTGTAAAATAGTCAGGGTATCACCTGCCAGCACCCGGCTGTTTAGCGTACCGTTTTCGGTTTGGGCTTTATTAGCTTCGCGGGCAATAACAATACGATCACGTGAAGCACGTTCGGTCAGGCCGCCGGCCAGCGCCACCGCCTGGTTGACTGTCATCCCCGGTTGATAAGGATAAGCCCCCGGCTTTTTTACTTCACCATGAATGTAAAATGGCCGGTATTCTTCTATGCCAACAAACACATTGGGCTCTATCAGGTAATCGCCTTTAAGGCCCTGATAAATAAGCTGCTCAAGCTGTTTTAGCGTTAAGCCGGTGGCCTTTATGCTGCCTAAAAACGGATAGTTAATAGTACCGCTATCGGTAAGCTGGGTTTGCAGGGCTAAATCATCCTGGCCAAACACCCGGATATCAATTTTATCGCCTGCGCCTAACAGATAACTGTCATCAGCAAAAACGTTCAGGCTGGCAAACGCCAGCCCTCCCAGTAACATTAGTTGTTTCAGTGTCAGCATCAGAAACCCGCTTGAACCCCAACGTAAAACACATTTCTATCGAAACGTATGTTTTCCACGGTAGAAGACTTCCGCGTTAAGTCAGTACCGGCTGTCAGCAATAAATTGCTGCGCAGCAAGTAGTTCGCCGCCAGATTAAAGCCTTTCGTTTTATCAGTACGATCTGCACCTGAATAATCTTCATGGCTGTAGTTAAAGCCAACAGAACTGGAGAATAATTCAGACCAGTCATGTTTCCAGCTTACGCTGTGCAGGGTTTCTTTGACGTAATCACCCTGTACGTTTGGATCTTTAGCCTGACGGCCCGTGCTTAGCTGAATGGTAGAGTAACTCAGCGGCGCATAAGCAACCGAAGCATTCCAGGTAACACCGCTAAAGTCTTTACGCTGGGCGCTGTCAAAGTTTTTATCCTGATAACCAATACGGAAACTGCCTGAGGTTAACGCCGTAGCTTCCCACTCCATACCGACGCGGTAGTTGGTCGTCACGCTGTCACGTAAGCCGGTTGGATCCACTAAGTCGTAACCGATGTCTTCACGGGTTACTTCAGCCACCACCCGCGTCGTTGCCTGAGTATCGTAATAAAACGCCGCACCATAAGATAGGCTGTCATAGTTACGGAAACGTGTCAGGTTTTCATAGTTGCTGAATTCTTTGTCGTATAAACCAACCATTAAACGCAGACGGGCCGGTGTCGACATAGCGCCGTATTCGTAATGCCCTTTAACGTTGTAGGTATCAAACTCGGCAGGCTTTTGCTGAGCATTGCCTAAACCTTCTGACACACCGGTACCGCGATCTTCATGGCCAGCCACATACTCAGCACCCACTTCAAAACGGTGGCTTTGGTTTAACTCAATTTTTGCCTTGGCATCAGCAAAGAAATCCAGGTAGTTATCATCAGAACTGGAAAAATAAGTGCCGCTGGCAACGCTGACTGAAGAGGTATACAGATTGGCACCGTCTTGCAGCATAGCGCGCAAGCTAGGTGTCAGGGCTAAAATCCAGCTGGACTCTTCATTCGCACTGGCACTGGCGATGTTATCGTTATGGCCCAAACGCGCCTGCAGCATAGGAGTGAAATCGATGCCGCTCTCAGTGGCGATACTGGCTACAGCAAATTCATTTGCACTAAGCTGGGTAGTTAAGCCCAAAGCAACTAAGCCAAGAGTGACAGGAGAAAGTTTAAACATTGAACGTCCTTATTAATAAGCGTTTTTGTTAACAAAACCTTTGATCAAGGTGTTTAAGATTATTTTTATATCGAATAACAGCGACCAGTTGCGAATGTAATCCAGATCAAACTTGACCCGCATTTCCATTTTCTCCAGCGTGTCGGTTTCACCACGCCAGCCATTTATCTGAGCCCAGCCGGTAATGCCGGGGCGCATTTTATGGCGCAACATATAAAATGCAACCTGTTTACGATATTCTTCGTTGTGTGCAACAGCATGCGGCCGCGGCCCAACAACCGACATTTCGCCCATTAAGACATTAAAAAACTGTGGCAGCTCGTCCAGAGAAGTGCGGCGTAAAAAGGCACCAACAGGGGTAATGCGGCTATCGTTGCGTGTTGCCTGCACCACCTTACCGCCGTTGTCCATAGTGCGCATAGAGCGGAACTTGTACACGCCAATGCGACGGCCATCCAGACCATAGCGGTCTTGTTTAAACAACACCGGGCCTTTAGACGTCAGTTTTACCGCCAACGCAATACACAGCAGCAACGGAGAAATAGCCACTAACACCGTAAAACTAAACGCAAGATCAAAACTGCGCTTATAAAAATTCTGTATGCCAAAACCCGGCGACTCAAACACACTGATGGTGTCTACATCACCGACATTACCAATGCGGCCGTGCATCAGGTTCTTCATTAAAAAGTCTGGCACCAGTAAAACGTCGACGGTAGTATCGCCCAGCTCAGTTATCATTTGCGCTACGCGCTGCTCAGCCAGCATCGGCAAGCAAATATACAATTTAACCAGTTCACCACTGCGGGCCAGCTCTACAGCCTGGTTAAAACCGCCACACAAATGCGATTGCACGCCTTGTGGCAGACGCTCGACAGCACGATCATCAAAAAAGCCAATACATTCAAAACCCAATTCGGGGTGGTTGGATATTTCCCGGAACAAATTAAACCCGCTGTCAGTGGCGCCAATAATGGCAACCTTTTGCATAGCTAAACCGCGCCGACGCTGCACGGTTTTGACCATTTTGGCGCAACAGCGCCATAACACCAGAGTACAAATAGAACCAACAAACCAGCCCACTAATACAGCGCGCGAAAAGGCTTCCGATTGTTTAAATACAAACAGGGCTGCCAGTACCAGTAAAAACGCCAGCGTGTGTACCAGGGCCAGTAGCGCTAACATGCGGGAAAAGCGGCCAACGCGCCACGAGCGATACAGTTGCACTGACTCAGCCAGATAGGAATAACACACCAGATAAGCACACAGTAGCAGTGCATATTTGCTGTTTAGTGTAACGTCGTACAGCTTAACGCCAACGACAAACACCGCAGCTAATATCAGCAGATCGATCAAACGATAAATAACAGACGAGGCATGCCCCGTATAACGAAAGGTTTGCTTGTTCACTGTGTTAACTCCATTTAACCGGGGTAAAGCGTTACAGCCTCAGCAAAATTGTCCTATACCTACCCCCTGACATCTTAAGCTGAAGTCTGTCAGGTGTTATTTGCTCTCTGGCACTGCGTAGGGTAACGCTGGACATAGCAAAATTGCGCTGTACTTAAAACGCCGACAATTTACCATATTGCCCGTCTAATGCAAGAAAAACAGGCTACAAATAGAAAACAGCAATTTAACCGCAAATTACCTGCACAATTTATGTGCAACAACTCACTAATATGGTGCCTTAATATCTATTTAATGCTGTAACAGTTATTTCTAATTAAAATATATTACCCTTATTTATTAATACCTTATGAGCTAGGCAAAGCACAAAATACATAGTAGTTACATTTAAAGGTTACTTTTTAAACAAATTACAGCATGCCATTATGACATTAAGACGACGATTCGAATATAAATGGGCTAAGTCTACGTTTTGTCCTGCCCAGCCACTGTCAGCCGGTATTGGCCAACAACGCAAATTTATGTCATAAAATCTTACACTTAGAAACAATGCTAATTATATCTTACTGTTATTTATAGCTTTTATTTTTGGCTCGATTATTGCTAAAACATATCAGTTTTATAACATAGGTGATAAATATGAACATTTTTTTAAAGTCTGCTTTATCTGTTGCCGCCCTGTGCTTGAGCTTAAGCAGCCAGGCGGCGTTAATTCAAACTTCGCAAACTGGCGTTGCGCCGGGCGCGGTCAGCTACCTGGCATCAGGTAATGGCGACGTAGGTGGCTTCCCTACGCCGTATTCCACCGGCTCCACCTTGCTGCCACAAAATCTGTTTTCTATGAACGATGATATCCGTATCGCCAGCCGGCTGGATTTAGCCGCGTTGGATCGCACAACCGACAATGGTGACTCTGGCCTGGGTTGGGATGATGGTTTGTTAGAATGGTTTACCGAGTTTTACCACTTCAACACCACGACGAATAGCTGGGATCTTGCTACCTCATGGTATGCCTATATTTCCTGGGACGATGTAGAAAGCCTGCAAACAACCCCGGGCTTAACCGGCATTGATTTCTGGACCGGTGACGTTCGTAGCTTTTTACCTGACAACAGCTGGTTAACGGGTAGCTGGGCTGCGGTGTCCAGTTTTGAAGGCAACAACAACACGGTTACACAGGTACAATTCTCAGTAGTACCAGAACCGGCCAGCCTGGCAGTATTTGGCCTGGCCTTAGCCGGCCTGGGCTTTAGCCGCAGAAAAACGGCCAAGTAGTAAACAATAGTAGCTCTAAAAACAACAGACCCCGCAATGCGGGGCCTGTTGTTTTGCGTCAGAATGTTTTACAGCTTTTAACTATCTGACTTATCACGTTATTAATAAACGGAAATGCCTAAGAGACCTTAGGCACTATATTTATTCCAGCAGCATCCATTTGATCATGACTGTCCGTCATCACGCCAACATAAAGTCAGGGTCTAAAACCCAGTTTTGCCAGTACATCAGAGAATTTACGATACTGATTATTTGATAGCGATATCTGGAAAAAATACATCACAGCCGATTTTGGCGTGAAACCTCCATTAAACAAAGATTTAAAGTAGTAACGAAACCCTGTTAGCTTTTGCCCACGTTGTGAGTACCCTTTAGCGACTGAGCGTCCAAGCACCGCATAGTAGGCTTTTTTGGTGAGCAGCGGTTTGATGGTTTTTAACCAAGATAAGCGTTTAACCGGATCAATCGAGCTGGATAAACGACTTTCACTCCAGGTGTCTTGCCAAATAGCGCCTGGGTTGGGCAACATTGTCAAATCACCTCCTGCCGCTACCAGACGAATTGCAAAATCCATATCGTCACCATAGCCAATAGTGTCATCATACAAAACCTCATTAGCTAATTTTGTCGGGACGACCAGCGTGATAGTTGGTACAAAACCCTGGCTGCAAAATAGATACTCAGAAATGTGTTCTCCAACCTTAGGGCCACGCGTAGGCTTTACGAATTCGAGGTTATTGCCCCTATCTACAACAACCTGAGTGTAAACAACGGTGTGTTCACTTCCGTCCAGCACTGACATCGCCTGCTCAAGGTGATGAGGTAAAAACACATCGTCAGAATCCAGAAATGCGATGTAACTGCCAGACGCAGACTTGATGCCGGTATTTCTGGCTTTTGTGGCACCGCCATTTTCCTGCTTTATATAACGCAAACGAGGTTCGTCTTTAGATATTTCAGCAATAACTTGTTCAGTTCCATCTGAAGATCCATCATCAATCACAATAACTTCGAATCGTTGTTCCGTTTGTTTCTGAACAGAAGATATTGCTCTGTGTATACAATGCGCCCGGTTATAGGCTGGTATTACAACACTAAACAACGGTTGTGGCATCTTTACGAATCCTTGTCGTTGACTCAAAAATTACAAAAATCATCACGTGATGCCGGTAATTCCAGTAAAGCGTCTACGACTGGTTTGGCATTTAAAGCGCGATCGAATAGAAGTGGATAGTCTGTACGTCCTTCTATAGGCCAGTTATTACGCCAACTTCGGGAATCAGTTAACCCCCAAAATGTAACCCTACTAACAGCACTTTGATGTTTCAAAAATACACAAAACAAATCTCGGTAGCGGCTAGTAAGTTGTTGCTGAATCTCATCAGGAAGCTGATTTGGGTATGGGTTTAATTCGATCAAACGTTCTGCACTGATAACAGCATCTTCACCTCGCTCCTCCACGCCAGGAAACGGCAGCACTGACACATCTAACTCTGTAATCATTACCTTAACGCCCAACTTTGCAAAACGCGCTATGGTTTTATCAAGCTTGTTTAAATCTGGATAGGTCAAACTGTAATGGCCTTGTATACCCACTGCATGAATAGGTATTCCTTTTTTCTTTAGCCGTTTGACTAATGCAACCACCGCAGCTTGCTTTTTCGGATTTACCAGCCCGTAATCGTTGTAATACAGCTCTGCATTTGGGTCGGCTTGATGAGCAAATTCAAAGGCTTTTTCGATATAGTCTTCACCGATTATCTCCAACCAGGGGCTGTTACGAAAAGATCCATCGTAGTTGAAGGCCTCATTAACCACATCCCAACCCAGCACTTGCCCGCGATATCTGCCGACATAGGTATTTATATGCTGCTGCAGTTTAAGCAACAATTGATCGCGTTTTAGCTTTTGTCCCATTCTGTCACAGAAGAGCCACTCTGGAAGAGCCTTGTGCCAAACGAGCGTATGGCCAACCACGAAATGGCCACTTTTTTTCACAAAACCAAATAACTGATCTGTCCAAGCAAAATTGTAAACTCCTGACTCGGGTAAGATACTCGTCATTTTCATGCCGAACTCTGCTGTAACTGTATTGAATTCGTTGTTAGCGATAGTTGTAATGCTGGAGTTAGTTAAATCTTTGTTTGCCAGTGCAACGCCTATTAAAAATTCGTTTTTGTAAGCATCTTTAAGTGACATAGCACTTATCCCGGATGCAAACACAAAAAAAACCAGCAAGATAGCTTTAATAAGTACCTTAAAAACAAAACTCACTTACAGCATGCTCCTTTCGTTTTTCAGATACAGACAAAAGTGCATTATTAAAATAATAAGCCAACGCCCATCAGCTGCGTTGAGATAATCCGCTTCTAATAGATTGTGCAGAACAAAAAACAAAAATGTAGTGAAGTATAAAAATATAAACCGGGAGTCATAAAAAGCATTCGAGATGCCTTTTAAAAATGGGGTAATCACAAGTGCAACAATACACAATAAAAATCCAACAAAACCTGTTGCTGCAAAGATTTCAAGATAGCCATTATGTGCGTGAGTCAACGTAAATACCCAATCCACCCAGCCGGTCGCATAGTCAACCAACCTCATGTCTTCACCCACACTCCAGACAGAGCCAAAACCGATACCAAACCAAAAATGATCCTGAATCAGGAGATAGACCATGTTCCAAATAGTTGCCCTGCCAGTAAAGGCTTCAGGGTTATCAAAAAGTGCAATAAAGAACTCTAGGAGTGTAGGGATCAGAACTATAAAGGCCGTTAGACATACAAAAAACATAACGGTGACTGCGCGTTTTAACCCCTCATGGAGCGTGAGCTTATACATACAAAAACCAAAAGCCAAGCACGGCACAAGTAGCGCCATACTCGTCTTAGACTTTGTAAAAAACAAAAAAATCAACGACAAAATCACCATGACTAACCAGCCATACCGCTTAGTTCGCTGAAAATTAAAGAGAAAAAGAGCAATTGCAAATACAAGAGCTGGTCCGGCATGATTTTTATGAATAAAAATTCCTTTCCAGTTACCAACCAATTCTGAATCTAACAACTCTGCCCCGGTGTGAACTGCACCGGAAATAAAAAAAACAGAGATAACACTGACAACTATCATGCCCGCTAAAACTTTGGAAATGCTGGATATAACCTGATCAAAACTAAGAGTATTAATAAGCATAAATACTGTTGCAGTAGTAATAAATAACAGACTAACTCGTCGAAGTGAAATTGAAGGATGATCAGCCCAAAACACAGACAATAAACACCAACCAAGCAGTAACCATAGTGATAGACATTTTTTAAAATCATTTGGGTTTATTCTGCTTTTGTAGCAGACAAAACTTACAGCAAAAAACACCAGGTAAACAACTTGTCTCAATAAACTTGATCCCCCCATTTCATCTAACGCTTTGTTAGAATCGTCCATGACTGCAATCGGGGATAAGCCGATAAAAGCAAACGCAAACATTAAAGCCAACGTTATGCTGGCAATATTTTTGTTGTCAAAAGCCGGAATTGTAAGCAACATTTAAACTATAACCCTACACTATCTAACTACCGTGAATATTGCTGTAAACCTGTTTTTGGGCTCCCGAAAAAGCACTGATTTTCCCCATCTGCCTTGCAAGTTTTAACCGAGCTTTCATTCTTTTGTGAGGAATAGCAGCCAATAACACCATAGATAATGCTGACACTACTGTGGCAGCTAAGAGTTTAACTAATTCTTTTAACCAAACTAGCACCGATGGATTGCCTTTACCGATAATACGCATATCACCGGCACCTATCCGAAAGGCCCGCTCAATAGCCCATTTTTTCGTCAGACGTGAGGCGCCAAAAATTTCATGGGCCTGAGCTTCGTGCGCAAATGCAAAGGTAGCACCGCGCCGTTTAATACGGGTAAAAAACTCTTTGTCACCGCCACCTACCAACGAATAAAATGGATCAAACCGCTCTTCAGGATAAGCATCGACAATATGACGGCTAAGCAATACGTTTGTAGTGCCATCTATCAGCTCAACAGTGCCGGAATAATTAGAGTCAGACTGGTAGTATATATGCAGCCCTTTAGCCCAGACTGGCGCTGGTACTTCAAACTCTGGTGCAACACTGCCACCTACTACATCAGCATTAGTTTGCTGCTGAATTTTTACTAAAGATGCAATCCACTGCGGTTCAACCCACTCATCATCGTCAATCATCGCCAACAAATTAGCTTTCATATTGTCGAACGCCTCGTGCATTAAAGCATTGCGTACTTGCGAAATACCGCGCTCATTTACTGCTATGCCTTTTAACGGCAGCGGATACCCTTCCGCTAATATCTGCTGCACGGTTACTAAACCAATGCCACTATCGCCCTCGTTATCGGCAACCAGCACCGTAATATCAAAATCTGCAACTTGTTTTGCAACAGACTCCAGCAGGCGCCGGACGCCCTGCGGGCGTTTAAAAGTAGGTATACCAATAACAACATTTAAATTTTTCATATTAAAGCTTTACCCTACGATAGAGTCTGAACAACAGACAAAGCGCAAATAGCTCGCCAAGCAATATACCCAGCAGAGAAAATGATGGCGCAAAAACAAGCAGTGAGACATAAACCAGTGGAATAGTTAACAGCGATGATTTTACCGTCACCAAACTCAAATCTTTGAACTTATCAGCTGCTTGCAAAAAAACGCTAAACGGACTGCTGACAGAGCGGCTAAGCCGTATCAGTGATATAAATATTGCAGCGTAAATTAATGCCGGCTGCGATAGTGCATCTTTCCAATAAATATTAATAAAAAATATAAGTACTACTGCTGCAGCAAGGCTATTAAGCAGCCAAAAAACCATGTTTATAACGCGAAAACGGCTTAAAGATGCTTTTGCTTCTTCAAACTGATTCTCAACAAGCATAGACCTAAGTCTTGGCCGCTCTATCTGTGTCAAGCTATTTAGCACCACCATAACCGGCCGGAACAACAACGCGGCGGCGGCTATAGGTGCAAATCCTGCAGGGCCGAACAATATTGTCACTAAATAAGAATGAGAATTTAGCGTCCCTTCTGTGGATATCACCCCAACAAGGGCATGCTTACCCTGCCGCTGAAATCCCTGAACAAAACCCTTTAAGTTTGCCTTAAAAGCTCTGACAAATTGCAATTTAGCGTAATCAGCTCCTAAGGCTGGCAATGCCAGTACGGCTGCGGCTGCAGTAATTAGACCAAAACTAAACAGGCTGACATTGCTTGTAAGATATAGCGTTACGGCAGCTGTCAGGCTAACCAAACTGTATAAAGCATCCGAGGTTACGACTTTACTGTGTTGATGGTTATTGTTGCAGTAAGCCCGGGCAAACCAGCGCAAGGTAGTCGTAAAAGCACTGATGGCATACACCAGAGCTATATCAATTGAATTAACAAAAGACAGCACAATAACTGCTTGTACAGCAGCAAAAAGAAAGCTGAGCAATAAATTGGCAAGCATAAAGCTGCGAATGCTTTGCGCGGCCTGTGGCGTATTTTCGCTTAAAGCAATTAATACAGGGGAGCCTAGCAACGCATTTGATATACCGTTAGCAAGTGCTTGAGTGACCAGTAAAAATGCAAATAAACCATATTCTTCCGCGCTACCCTTTTGCATAAGGCAAAGCGCCAGCACCAAGCTGGTTAACGCCATTCCTGCAGAGCCACCAATGGCGGCCACAGCACGTTTAAATGGAAGCTTATCCGACATTTAAGCTGGTGTTCTCTTCGCTAAACCGTGCTTTATCACGCAATAAATGGCATGTGGGTTGGTTAGTAAATAGCGCACGAACAACTTGCGCGGGTCGTTCGCCATGCGAAATAACCATTCTAAGCCGGCGTTTTGCATCCACATAGGCGCGCGCGGGTATTCACCGGTGATGTAGTTGTAACAACCACCACAGGAAATAATGACCGGCACCTTTAAACGGTGTTTATTGCGAATGCAGAAAATTTGCTCTTTTGGCTTACCCAGCCCTACCCACAATACGTCTGGCTTAGCGGCGTTAATAGCGTCACAAATAGCGGTTTCGTCATCATCAGTGAAGTAGCCGTGCTGATGGCCCACAACATCGAAATTAGCATAGGTTTGTGCCAGAATTTCTCCGGCTTTAGACACCGAGGTTTCTTTGCCACCCAATAAAAAATGCTTCAGGGTTGGCTGATAAAAATTCGGAATATCGTGAATCATATCTGTCGTCGCTGTACGCTCTGGCACCACATTGGTTTTGTTGAACCAGCGCGAAAAGCTCACTACACTTTGGCCATCGGCATGCACTAAATCGGCCTGGTCCATTTGCTCACGGGCTTCTTTATCCGAGTTATAAATAGAAATAGCGTGACCATTGTTGCTAAAAATAACAAACGGCGACTGTTTTTCTACATAATTTTCACAAATTTGCCCAACCAAAACAGCAAGCTGCTTTCTGCCGACACAAGCCGTAGCAATACCACCTACACTAACATTATCAAATTCTGGCTTATGCACTTCAGCATCCTTATCAAATTAAACTAATAATTAAAACAATATTATCTGGTAGCTTTTTTCCAATAGTTTCCCCAAACACGATCCTGTTCTCTTTTGGAAAAACGTTCAAAACCGGTACCGTGCGCAAAGGTTAATTCACCAAAGTAAATTACCCCTTCAACATTGTAAAAATCCACTCTAACGTAATCAAAATCATTAGCTGCTTTTAATGCTAAATCGAACATAAGTTCTAAATTTTCAATATTTGGCAAACTGCGGTACAAATTTTTGTGTTTTAGTCCAAAATCGAGAACAACCCCATCTCTGCTGTAGAATGTTCTATTGTGGCCATTAAATCGGTCATAATCTATTTGCAGAATAATTTCAGCACCATCATGGCAGTTAAAAACATGAAATTTATAGTCTTCAGGCTGAGAACCATCCGCTTTTTTTAAAAGCTTCTCTACAATAATTTTAGCATCTATCTTGCTATACCAAGGTTCATCAGCTCTTCGCCCAAAATCAAACAATAAGCTCTTATTTACTTTACGTGCAATACCCACATAATCTGCGCTGCTATCTTTAATAATGAAAACATTCCCTGAATCATGTGTAGCTTTCACAATGATATCTTTACCAAAAGCTTTCAGCTGCTCTGCAGTAACTGAATCGCCTTTGTAAACAAGTGGAATTAAATATTCAGACCCAATCTTATCTGCTATATAGTCACGAACGGCCAGCTTATCCGCACAAATATTGAACAACTCATTATTTGCATTTATTTTTCTGTGGTTGATTCTTTCATTAAAAGTTATCGGGTTATTTAAATCCGGCCAATAACCTAACCGCAAAAAAAACTTAATTTTTATTCTTAAACTTTGCGGCAAAAACAAAAGCAGATGATTAATATAATTTTTAATCATTGGTATAACCTTTATACCACTCGACAAACTGCGCTATGCCCTCGGCTAATGCCGTTTTAGGTGTAAAACCACTTACTGCGCTAAGGCTGCTTACATCGGCATAGGTTTGATACACATCGCCATCCTGCATTGGCAGGTACTGCTTTTGCGCAACGTTGCCCAGAGCCTGTTCGATGGTACTGATAAAGCTTTCCAACTTAACCGGCTGATTATTACCTATATTGTACAGCTTGTAGGGCACGCCCTGCGCGGCGTTTGGCAGCACATCTTGTATGCGCACTATGCCCTCTACAATATCGTCGATATAGGTAAAGTCGCGCATTAAATCGCCGTTGTTAAACACCTTAATTGGCCTGCCCTGGCTTATCGCCTCGGTAAACAACCAGGGTGCCATGTCGGGCCGGCCCCAAGGGCCGTAAACGGTGAAAAAGCGCAAACCGGTAGTTGGCAACTGATATAAATGGCTATAGGTGTGCGCCATTAACTCATTGGATTTTTTAGTGGCCGCGTACAGCGAAATGGGCGTGTCTACACTGTCGGTTTCGCTAAACGGCACCTTTTGCTGGTTGCCATAAACCGAACTGGAGCTGGCATACACCAAATGCTCAACCTTATTGTGCCGGCAGCCCTCTAAAATGGTCATGGTGCCAACCAGGTTGGAGTCGACGTAGGCCATGGGGTTTTCGATACTGTAGCGCACCCCGGCCTGGGCACCGAGGTGAATAACCCGCTGAAATTGCTCGCTGGCAAACAGCTGCGCCATCGCTTCGCGGTTGGCTAAATCCAGTTTAATAAAACGAAAATTGGTAAAAGGTGCCAACTGGGCTAAACGGGCTTGCTTTAGCGCCGGATCGTAATAATCGTTCAGGTTATCAATACCCACTACGTCATGGCCTTGCTCAAGTAAGGCTTTGGCGGTGTGCATACCAATGAAACCAGCAGCGCCTGTTACTAAGTATTTCATAGTATTAGTTAACCTTTTTTACGCTTTCGCCGCGGCCGATGGCGTAGTAAACAAAGCCTTTTTTGCTTAACCGAGCCGGGTCAAACATATTGCGGCCATCAAAAATAACGGCGTTTTTCAGCTGCTGCTTAATCAGGTCAAAATCAGGCGCTCTAAACTGCTGCCACTCGGTACAAATAATTAAGGCATCGGCATTTTTTAGCGCGGCCTCTTTGGTGCCTACCAGCACCAATTCGTCGCTTACGCCAAAGATACGCTGGGTTTCTTCCATCGCTTCCGGATCGTAGGCTTTAACCGTGGCACCGGCGGCTATCAACTCGGTAATCAGGGTACGGCTGCTGGCTTCACGCATGTCGTCGGTATTAGGCTTAAAGCTTAAGCCCCATAGTGCGAAGGTTTTGCCTGCCAGTTCAGCACCAAAATGCTGCTTTACCAGACCAGGCAATTTGAATTTTTGCCGGTTGTTTACTTCTTCAACCGCCTGCAGAATTTTCGGCTGGTAATGTTCGCCCTCAGCGGTACGGATCAGCGCTTGCACATCTTTAGGGAAACAGCTACCGCCATAACCACAACCCGGATAGATAAAGTGATAGCCGATACGTGGATCAGAACCTATGCCTTTGCGCACGTTTTCTATGTCGGCACCGAGAATTTCGGCCAAATTGGCCATTTCATTCATAAAGCTGATTTTGGTCGCCAGCATACAGTTAGCGGCATACTTGGTAAGCTCGGCGCTGCGCACATCCATAAACACCATTTTGTCGTGGTTACGGTTAAAGGGCTCGTACAGCTCGCGCATCAGATCAATCGGGTTGTTGTTATAAGTGCCAACGATGATGCGGTCCGGACGCATACAGTCGTTTACCGCTGCGCCTTCTTTTAAAAACTCAGGGTTAGACACCACATCAAATTCAACAGTTTTATTCAGGCTGGCCTGAGTCTGTTGTACCTTGGCGGTGACTTTATCGGCAGTACCAACCGGCACCGTTGATTTGGTAATAATAACTTTAGGCTCGCTCATAAAGCGGGCGATGGTTTCAGCTACCGCCAGTACATATTTTAAATCGGCACTGCCGTCTTCATCAGGTGGGGTACCGACGGCAATAAACTGCACTTCACCATGTGCTACGGCATCTTGGGCATCGGTAGTAAATTGCAGATTGCCATTAGCATAATGCTGCTCTACCAGCGGCGTTAAGCCCGGCTCATATATTGGAATAATACCTTTTTTCAGGTTATCTACTTTCTTTTGGTCTACATCGACGCACATTACCTGATGGCCTACTTCGGCTAACACTGCCGCCTGCACCAAGCCTACATAACCAATGCCAAATACTGTTACTTTCACGACGCGTCTTCCTTAAAAATTACTGTGTCAGCATGCAAAATGCGGCATTTACCTGCGCTTAACGGCAAAGCCTCACTCGCTGCTTATTTAAAACCGGATGGCTATATTACGACTGTGCAACCGCTAACTCCAGCTCAACCTTTTTTAGCGGCTCGCTGATAAGCTTATGCATATGGGCCCTTAACGGTGCGCCCAGTGTCGGGTGGTGCAGGCCGTATTCCATATTGGCTTGCAGCAGCCCCAGCTTGGTGCCGCAATCGTGGCTTTTACCCACTATGCGAAAGGCTTCGAGTTGCTCTAATAAACGCAGTTGATGTAAAGCATCGGTAAGCTGAATTTCATCACCGGCGCCTGGCGGAGTATACTCCAGTAAATCCCAGGTGGCAGCAGATAACACATAACGGCCGGTAATGGCGTAGTTACTGGGTGCATCTTCTAAGGCGGGTTTTTCCACCATATCATGAATTTTTGCCGTGCAACCTGCACCTAAATCAGTGCCGTTTAAATCCACCACGCCGTATTGGTTAACCATGTCATGTGGTACCGGCTCTACCATTATCTGGCTGGCGCTGTTGTGGTTAAAGCGCGCGATCATAGCGGCCAGATTGTCTTTCTTCAGGTTGCACTGGTATTGATCTATTAATACGTCTGGCAGCAATACGGCAAAGGGATTGTCACCAACCACAGGGCGGGCGCATAAAATGGCATGGCCCAGCCCCAGTGCTACAGGCTGACGCACCGATATAATAGTGACATTTTTCGGCACTATGGCACGCACTTCTTCTAACAGCTGCCGTTTTACCCGCTTTTCCAGCGTAGCTTCCAGCTCAAAGCTGGTATCAAAGTGGTTTTCTATGCTGTTTTTTGATGAGTGCGTTACCAGTACAATTTCAGTAATGCCTGCGGCAACGGCTTCTTGCACCACATATTGGATAAGCGGTCTGTCAACAACCGGCAACATTTCTTTTGCCATCGCCTTGGTAGCTGGCAACATACGGGTACCCAAACCTGCTACCGGGATAACAGCTTTAGTAATGCGATTAGGTAAACCTGTAGATAACGAAGATGACATAGAAACGTCCTTAAAAGCTAAATATCCAATCAATCATTTAAAACACAATAAAAATACATTTTTGCAACATTATCAGGTGAAGCCAGAATTCAGCATCTTATAATTAATTCAGAGGTAAAATAGCAAAACAACGAGGAAATACCTGAAGCGGTAAGGCGTTCATCCATGGCACCGGGTGCTGCATCCTGTCAAGCGTTGCAATTTTACGTCCAGAAAATAGAATGTCAAAGCTAATTTAACTGTGCTTTGTGACATTTTGCTGACGTTTGCCGCTTGCAAATTGCGCTGCGAAGGCGCAACAGCTATAGTCAGGCAAGATAAGTGATTGATTACCAATGGCTGTTATATATTGCGCCTAAGCTACAGTTTGACGTTACCAAGATTAAATTTTAATGTTGCGCTTTATTTACCAAGGCGTACATTTGCCTGTTTGCTGTTTTTTTGCGCTGCACTGTGCAGTATGGCGGTGTTTACCCGCACCGAGCCCTTTAGTCTTAGCCCGCAACTTTTACAAACTACCCTGGCTGAATATGGCGAAAATGCACTTAACCGGCTGCAGCTTTGGCAACAGTTGATTAATGATGGCCGCGGCAGCAGCGATTGGCAAAAGCTACACAAAGCCAACGACTTTGCTAACCGTCAGGTTAGCTACAAAAATGACATGGGTCACTGGGGCAAAAGTGACTACTGGGCCACACCATTACAAAGTCTGCAATCGGCAGCCGGTGATTGCGAAGACTATGTCATTTTAAAATATTTTACCCTGCGCGCTATGGGTGTAGACGAAACCAAATTACGGCTGATGTATGTGCGGGCGCTGAACTGGGATGAGCCACACATGGTGCTGACCTACACCGAAAAACCAGGCCAGTATCCGCTGGTATTGGACAATATTAACCCCACTATTATGCCGGCTAATAAACGCACCGATCTGCGGCCGGTATATGCCTTTAATGCCAGCGGAGTATGGATGGCAAAAGCGCAGGGGTTAGGGACAAAAGTGGAAAACAGTCCCGGTGTATCACAATGGAAACAGTTGCTCGAACGTATAGAACATGATAAATAGGCAGCCAGGTATTACAAGGACGTTATAAGCGTGTTTAAGAACGGAATTTCTTTACGATCGCAGTTTTATGCGCTGATCATCTGCATGACTTTTTTTGCTTTCGCCGCCAGCCTGCTAAACAGCACTTATGCCATGCGCGATTATTTGGATCAACAACTGGCCTCACATGCCCGTGACGCGGCGCATAACCTGGGGCTGGCTATCAGCGCCAGCGATGCCAACGATTTGGTACTGGTACATACGCTGGCCAGCAGTTTGTTTGATTCTGGCTATTACCAGCAAATCCGCTTTATTAACAACGAGCAACAAGAACTGCTTAACCTGCAGCATCAGCAACAAGCCGATGTGCCGCTATGGTTTGCCAATCGTTTTGCACTGAATGCGCCACTGATGCAAAGCGAGATTGGCGATGGCTGGATAAACCTGGGGCAGTTAACTGTGCAATCGCACACCGGCCTGGCTCAGCAGGCACTGTGGCAGCAAACTAAAAGCAATGCCTTGTCAGCGTTGTTGTTATTTTTACTGGCAGCGCTGAGCATCCATTTTATTTTACGGGCGCTACTAAAACCGCTTTACCATATTGCCGAACAGGCAAAGGCCGTCACGCGCAAAGAGTTCCGCCAGAACGAGCACCGCACTAACACCCGTGAACTACGCACTGTTATGTCCGCTTTAAATGTGATGGTACGTAATATTGGCCAGGTGTTTAACGAACAAAACCAGCAAGCAGAGCTTCTGCTACAAGAAGCTTATCTTGATCCCCTTACCGCAGTGCCTAACCGCCGCGCCATGCAGCAACGATTAGCCGCGTTGCGTGACGACGCCAGACAAGCCCACAATGATTTGTATGTAGCAATGATCACGTTGAACTCATTGTCACAGGTAAATACCGAGCTCGGCTTTAACAGCGGTGACGACTATGTGAAACAGGCTGCACAGTTGTTGCAGCAACTGCACCCTCAGCTTGAGACTTACCGCGTTTCAGGCTCTGAGTTTATCTTACTTGGCACTTTAACCAAACAACAGGCAACCGATGCCGATCTGCAGTTGCAGCAACTGTTGCAAAACCATGACAGTGCCCGTTACGACAATGGTTTTGCCAGTGCCGTTAGCTTGTTAGTCGCACCTGACGAAGCCTTTGATAAAATGATGGCCCGGCTTGATAGCCTGCAAACTCAGGATACGCTGTTTATGCTAAACAGCTGGCATATCGATGCCAAAACCACCGAAGTGGCGGCAATTGGCCGCGAGCAGTGGCAAGCGTTGTTACAGCGCCTGTTAAGCAGCGGCCAAACCAGCAAACATATACAACTGTTATTGTTACCAGTTGTCGATAACAACGGCCAGTTGTTGTACGCCGAAGCCTTATTACGCTTTGTGGTCGATCAGCAACAACTGTCGACACTGGAAGTGCTGGCCATGGCGCAAAAACTTGGCTTGGCAGATGAACTGGAGCGACAAATGCTGCAGTTTAGCCTCGATAACCTACGGCAACTGCAAGGCGGCGCTGTAGCCCTGAATATCAGTTCAGCCGTTTTACAAAGCAGCGTCCTTAGCAACTGGTTGTTGCAACAATTGGATCAGCAGGCAGACCAACTGCCAGCCTTGCTGGTCGAAATTGCAGAAAGCAGCCTGCTGCAATTACCAGAGCAATGCGCCCGGCTTATCACTGAGCTTAAAAAACGTAACATAAGTGTAGTAATTGAACGCTTCGGTGCAAATTTAACCTCTTTACGCCATATTCAGAACTTAGACATTGATTATGTTAAACTTGATGCCAGTTTTTCAGCAGCGCCGGATCTTGACAATAACCGGTTTGTTATCAGCACCTTGACACAAATATGCCATAGTGTAGGCATTAAAGTGTTAACAACTCACCTTGAAAGTAAAAATTTCATAAACAAACTTAAGCTATTGAATATAGATGGATTTCAAGGCTTCGCTGTCAACGAAATAACAAATTTTACCCTTTTAAGCAAAAAAGAAGATGCCAGCAAAAACAAAATCCCCTATACTCTTACCCAATTACTTAACCCCAATGGAGATACCTATGATGCTTCGTAAAGCTCTGGTGCTGGGTACCGCGTGCACTATGTTATTGTGCTCAGGCGCAGTATTTGCACAGGAACCTGCACAATTTAATGCTACTAATTTAACAACACAACTTGCCGCTGCTCCAGAAACAGCTAACCAGTTGATTGCCGATGCTATCGCGGCCGCCAACGGTGATAAGGCGACTATCGACGCTATTTTAAAGACAGCTGCAGAAGCAGGCATTGACGCTGATACTATTTTGACCGCTGCAGTAGGCGCAGGTGTTGATCCGACACAAGTTGCTCAGGTTGTTGCTGACACGCAAACTGCTGCCGGCCAAACTGCCGGCTTTCAGGTTACTGGCTCAACGACTTCCGTTTCTCTGCCAGCGCCTGGCGCACCGGGCTTCGGCGGCGGCGGCGGTGGCGGCGGCGGTACCGTATCTGGTAACTAAGCAGCACATCACTGTTTAAAAAAGGGCCTCTGGCCCTTTTTGTTTTATAAAGATTGTTTCATCGTTATTGACAACGGACTGCCAGCAGTAATATCAGCATGACCACGCAAACATCAATAAGCCGCTTTATGCCGCTGTTTTTGGGCCTGATCCTAATTTGGGCTCCTATTCCACTCGGTTCTAACCGCATCTGGGCCTGGTCGGTATTACATAGCCTGATAGCACTGGGTGTTGGCCTGCATTGTGTTAATGCTTTTCAAAGCGCTATGCCGCTACTGCGTGCACGTTGGATAGCCAGATTTTTAGCGGTACCGGCACTCACCGCAGCTTATATGTTGTTGCAAGCCATGCAACTTGTGCCAGGCATTTCATCAGCAGATCCCTATCACAGCCTGATGTTAGCGCAGCGCAGCCTGTTTTTGCTGCTGTTTATCTGGTTGCTATGCCAATACATAGATAGCGTATCGCGCATGCAAACCCTGGTATTGGCTATAGTGATCAGCGGTACCTTGCAAGCCGCCTATGGCAGTATGATCAATCTGGCCGGCCTGGAGTTATCACCACTATTCGCTGTTGCTGAGGGCGATCGCGCCCGCGGCAGCTTTGTGTACCAAAACCATTTTGCTAACTATCTGGCATTGTGCCTTAGCCTGGCTATTGGCTGGATCATCAGTGAGCTGGCTACAGAAAAACACCGCGGCAATACTAAAGCTAAACTACGCGATGCGCTCGGCACCTTACTCAGTACCAAGATGCTGTTGCGGCTGGCGGTAGTCGTAATGGTAATCGGCCTGATATTAAGTCGCTCGCGCATGGGTAACAGTGCATTTTTTGTTGCGCTGGCCGTCACCGCCTTACTGGCTATTTTCTGTTATAAAAAACCGCCGCGACTGCTAAAGCCGCTGGTACTGAGTATTTTTGTGTTGGATTTAATTATTATCGGCGCCATGTTTGGCGTAGAAAAAGTAAAACAACGGCTTGAAGAAACCAGCTTTGCCGGTGAAACCCGTGATGAAGTGGTACGACACAGTATGCCGTTGCTGGAACAGCATTGGTTAACCGGCAGCGGCGCCGGCAGCTTTTACACGGTGTTTCCGGCTTACCAACAAGGCGTGTATACCGGATTTTATGATCATGCTCACAATGATTATTTGCAATTTGCTATCGAGCTCGGCGTGCCGCTAACCCTACTGCTGGGCGCCTGGCAACTGTATGCGCTATGGCTATGCCTGCAAACTATGCGCCGGCGTAACACCCGCTTTTACAAAGGGGTTGCCTTTGGCGCTATGATGGCTAATTTGCATATGCTGCTGCACAACACAGTAGATTTTAACCTGCAGGCACCGGCTAATGCCTTGTTATTTGTCAGCATACTGGCACTTAGCCAACTGGCTTACCATAACAGCCAACAACCAGGCTTTTTGCAACAATAAACCAGTTGATTGCTATTTTATTAAACATTAAATTTTTACATTACTAACTGTTGTACCATAATTAACGAAACGCCAAACTCGGTACAACCTTTGATAAGCCAATGGATCGAACAGCTTAGGGATAGCGACAACAGCCAGTACCTGATATATCTGCTGATGCTGTTGTTATTTGCTGCTGATAGCCAAACCCAGCTTGGCTTTGCACATGGTTTTTTATATGCCCCGCTGCTGCTGTTAGCCAGTCTCGCCAATAAACTGCGTTTATTAAACTTCTGCTTTTACAGCGCTATGCTGCTAATTATATTAGGTATTTTTATTTCCCCGTCTGCCCCGCAAGGTTTTGCATTCGGTTATGTGTTAGCTAACCGCATCGGTGCCTGTATATGCTTGCTGCTGATTTACCTGCAAATGCGTGCGGCCATAGTGCTGCAAATGCAACAGGCACGGCAACAGGTCAATATGCTACGGCAACAACAACAGATGCAGTTAATTAACCAACTGACGCATTTTGGTCGCTGGACCTTTGATCCACACAATCATAAGTTGTCACTGTCTGCTGAAGCCAAAGCCTTGTTGCCGGCAAGCAGCCGCAACCGACTAACCATAAGCCAATTCAGTGCTTTGTTTCACAGCCCATACCAGTTGGCTCTGCAGCAACTGCTAAGTGACTGCATCGATTTGCAACAAGCCTTTGACATAGACTGCGCTTACCGGCTTGAGGACAACAAAACCCACTGGTTGCGTATAGTCGGCTATCCCGCCCCGGATATCGGCACCGGCATGCAAGGTATAGTGCAGGACGTTAACTCAGCGCATCAAATCAGTATGCGGCTGGCGCAACAACAACAGCAGTTTAAGCTATGGGCTGACAGTATGCCCATTATGGTCTGGACTGCAGACAGCGACGGCAACCTCACTTTTGTTAATCAAACCGTGACGACCTTCACTGGCAAAGCCGAAAAGGAGCTGCTGCGCGACTGGCTTGACATAGTACATCCGGACGAGCGTGACGCCGTTATGGCGCATTGGCAGCACTGCGTGCAAAGCGGCGATGCTTACAGCATAGAGTTTCGTATGCGCCGGCTGGACGGACAGTATGTCTGGCATCTGGTCAAGGCTGTTGCCGTCAACGACACTGACGGCAAGGTAGAAAAATGGCTAGGCTCAGCCATGGCGCTGGGTGCTGCCAACAAAGCAGCGCCCGTTCCACCTTATAACACGGCATCCGGCTGATACCAGTCGGTCCGGTTACGGCTGAGCACAAAAACAGCATAGCTGGCAAATTCCGACATCAGCTTGCTGTAAAAATCAAAGTTACTCAGGTTGACGGTAAAAAAGCAATTGTAGCTGCAGTTAAGTGGGCGAAAAGTCTGGCTGGAACTGGCCACTACTTTGGCATTGAAGCCATGATACTCTGTCAACTGCGCTACCCGCCAGGCATGAAAATCGCTGGTCAGAATATAGTCTGGTTTAAGCTGCGGCTTCGCTGCTAAGCTATTAAATTCTTTATAGGTGTTATCGCCACCAAAAAAACAATCAATAGCGTAATTGCCTGGCATAGACAGCAAATAATCGACATAAGGCTGACAGTAACGGCTGGTAATAATAACGCTGCCGCCATCCGGCATTAAAGCAGCCAACTGCTGCAAGCGCGCTTTAGCACAGGCTGGCAACGCCGCCTCAGAACCGCCACAGCCCAGCACCACCACAGTGCTTTGGGCGCTTAAGGTGTAGCTGTTGCTGTAACTGCCATACCAGTCCCGCAGCTGATTGGCCACAAAACTGTTACCGGCCAGATAATAAAACGCCAGCAACAGCCAGAGGCCTTTTTTTCGATAGCAGCAACAAGCCAGTAACAGAGCGTACAGCATTATATTTTGCGGAAACATAAAAGGTTCAAGTATATCTTTCATTCGCTCTCTCTTTGCCAACTGCCTGTTGCCACAACAATGCATTGCACATCGCCCAGGGCAGCCATAGCATACCTGAAGTCAGTACATGCCCGGCCAGTGACGACACCAACACCAGCAGCAGGTTAAGTAACAGTACACTGCGCCCCGCACCATAATTACGCTGCTGCCAGCTGTGGCGGATAAAGGCGGCAAACACCAGTGCTGCACTGAGCAAACCGGCCAGGCCATGGAAAATCAGCAGATCAAACCAGTCCAGCTCGGCAAAGTATTTTTTTAGCTGCAGCGCTATAGCGCCCTGCCCCAACCCGGCCAGACGCTGCCAGTCAGGGTAGTTGTCGGCCGCAGTTTGCCAGATCCGGCTGGCATAATAGTCACGCGATGACAGCAAAATACCGCTGAGGCCACGTTGTTGGTAAACGAAATTCAGTTTGTCGTAAATACCCAACAGCTGCAGCAAATATTGGCCGTGTAGCAGCAACAGCATTAGCACTGCCAGCAGCAACGCTGCGGCTATTAACAAAACACGGCGTTGTCGCTGCCAAAATGCTGCGTCTTGCATCAGCAGCGGTATAAAAATAACCTGCAAGGCGACACCAAATACCCCGGTTTTGGTCAGCATCAGCACTGCCAGCAGCAAAGCGCAGCAGCTGATCAGCACATAATTCACTTTATGCTGCGGCCAGCTTAGCACCAGACAAGCGCAGCTGATCACCAGCAGCACCGCCGATAACTCATTGGTCGAATAAAAAAAGCCCTTTATGCCCAAAAACGTCTGCGCTACGCCCTCTAAAGGCTGATAAGCGCTAAAGCCCAAACCTGCCGCACCGGCCAGGGTATTCAGCAGCAGCACCACAGCACTGAGCCACACTGTGTGTAACAACAGGCGTTTGGCTAACGGAGCAGAATTTTGAGCCAGGCCAACCAGATATAACAGTGCCAACAGCGGGCTTAGCACTTTAAGCGCCAGCTGCATGTCTGCCAGCATCCAGCGCAAAGGCAGCTGTGGCCAGTGCAGCGCCGGCCCGGCCAGCATTAATAGCAGTGCCAGCAGCAAAGCCAATAGGTATTTCGGCTGCCGCAACCAGGTGCTGTACGCCATCAGTAACAGTAACGTCAGTTTGTAGGCGGCCGAAAGCCCATAGCTGCTGCCAGAGAGCTGCAGCAAGGCACCGTTGATACAATCAATCAGCAAGAACCATGGCATCAGCCAACATAACAGCTTTTCCGTGGCCTGTTGCCGTTGCAGTGAGATGCTGGCACTGAGCATTATTTTTTAAACAACCCCATGACACCTTTACTCAGCAGTTTGATGCGCCAGCGGCTTAGTATCCCCAGTTTGTGTTTCAGGTAGTAACGCCATTTCAGCTTAACCAGACCATAGCGGATACTGCTTAGCAACGCAGGCAGCGACATTGGGCTTTGTTGCATCATCTGCCGGTAAAACATTTGGTTTTGTAAATTGCGCTCACTCATATGCACCCGGTGCTTGGCGACAAACTGTTTGTGCGCATCCAACCGTTTCGGTGAGTTGGTGATCCGGCCCAATTCATGGCCGACGTTAACCTTGTAGCTGGGCTGTGCAATACGCAGTGCCGGGCCATAAGCCTGCACCACCCGCACCCACATATCGTAATCCTGAAATGCAGCCAGACCAGTATCAAAACCGCCAAGGGCCAGCATACGCTCACGTTTTACCAGGGCTTGATTAGACAAGGTATGTAAGTCCAGCAGCTGGGTTAAGTTAACCACATCACGTCTGGCGTACAGTGTTTTTTGCACCGACCCATAATCCCATATATAGCCACTGCAAACACAGCTGTAGTTGTCATCATAGGCCTGATACAGGCTGCTTAAACGATGTGGTAAGAACTCATCGTCATCGTCAATACCGGTAACAAAGTCGCCTTTTGCCTCACTGATAGCCCGATTACGCGCCGCACAGGCGCCCTGACCTTTACTCTGGCGGAAAAAGCGGATGCGTGCCTCGTTAATATATTTGTTAGTCAGAACCGCCCAGGTATCGTCGGTTGAAGCATCATCGACAACCAGTAACTCAATATTCGGATAGTCCTGCGCCAATACCGATTCAATGGCACTGATTGCCATCTGCGCCCGGTTAAAGGTTGGCATATAGACACTGATCAGTGGCATTGCTGCGTTATTATTCGTCATTTTTCTGCCTCAGATTTTACCGGTCCAATACCACCAGACATAACGTGCCAGCCCCAGTTGGCGGCCAATACGGCTGGGCTGGGCTAACAAGCGGTAGGCCCATTCCAGGTTCAGCTTACACCAAAGCGGCGGCGCCCGTTTTACATTGCCGGTAAATACATCATAGGTACCACCCACACCCATATAAAAACAATCCGGATGCTGAGCCCGGATACGTTGGATCAGCAATTCCTGCTTCGGCGATCCCATCGCCACACTGACAATGCGGGCACCACTTTGCTTAATTTGAGCAATAAGCGCCGCTTCATCAGTAAAATAACCATCCACTGCGCCAACCAGGTTAACCTGTTGTGCCTGCAGCTTTAGCGCGGTTTGCCGGTTAACATCCGGCCTGGCGCCGACAATAAACACCGGTGTGTTAAGCCGGGCAGCCCTCAGCATTAGTTGCTGCCATAACTCACAGCCGGGAATACGCTGTACCCGCTGCCCCAAGCGCTGGCGCATCACTTTAACCACGCCTATGCCGTCGGCATAACGGATATCGGCAGCAGCAATAACCTGCGACAGCTGATTATCACGCATGGCTGACATAATTTTTTCCGGATTAATGGCAATGGCCGAACCGGCAAAGACACTGGCATCATCCGGCAGCAAAGTTTCCAGCAGTTGCTGCATATCGCTAAAGGCTGCTACCTGTACCGGCCCGACCTGCACCTGCGGCACACTAACGGGCGCTGCTGGCACCGTTACACTGTGTTTTACCTCATTCATCCGCTAACTCCTGATATAACTGCTGCAACTGCCGGGCAATATTACTCAGTAAATACGGCTGAGCGCTGCGCCACGCCGCCAGTTGCATAGCATGATACTGCTGTGGCGACTGGAACAATTCATTAATCGCGTTTAGTAAACCGCTGCAGATCTGTTGCTCATCATTATGCTGACTAACAACATAGCCATTAACGTCGTGCTGAAGTTGCTCTGCCGCGCCGTCGGTAGCGGTGGCAATAACCGGCGTGTAACTTGCCATTGCTTCTGCCATTACCAAACCAAAAGCTTCATGTCGCGATAAGCTGATAAAACAACGCGCCTGGCGGTATAACTGCTTTAACGCATTGCTGTCTTTTGGCCCGACAACTAACACGTTAGGAAACTGCCTGGCCGCATGCTGCAAGGCGCTCAGCATTGGGCCGCTGCCGGCAATAACGACTTTTTTATCTGCCAGCTCTGGCAAGATGGTTAATAAGCGATCCATACCCTTGTTGACATCGAGGCTGCCGACGTACAACAGATCAATGCTTTTTTGCTGCCAGCTCAAAGGCTCACTCTGACCATACAGCTCGGCAATACCGGCGCTAAGTACGACAGCGCGTTTAACCGGCAAGCTAAATTGCTTGCGCAAAGCGCTACTGGCAAAGATCCACTGATCAACCTTAGTAGCGCAATAGCGGTATAGTTTAGCCGGCCTTTGATACAAATAAATATCACTACCGTGGCAGGTAACAACTATTTTTAGCCTGCGGTTACGCAGTGCACGATATAGTAATGCCAGGTAAATGGTGGGATAAAAATAATGCACATGCACAATATCAAAACGGCGGCGGCTGAGCAGAAAACGCCAGATAAAATCGAGTAAAAACACCGGATACTTTAAAAATTTGTTCAGCAAAGAGTCACTATGCCAGCGCATATAATGATAAGCAGGGTTAAGCGGGGCCAGTGCCCACACCTGATTATGGACAAATTTGCCCTGAAACGGCGCTGAAGGCTTAGCGCCCATATTACTGATAATAAGAATATTTGGCTTAATAGTTTGCACGCTGAGAATTCTTCCTGGCAGCCGTACCGGCTGTGTACAATACGTGTTGTGAGAAAAAAAAACACTTAGTTTATAGCGCATTGCGCTTAAGCTACGGTTAGTATTAGTAACTTATTTTAGCTGACGCCCTGCTGAATGATGCCGGGCGCAGCATGCACAGTGTATGGCAGACAAAAACGGACAAGATAATGCAGCAATCCCTACTGATGTTTAGCAGCGCCTTTATCTGTGCCTGTATGGCAATAGCTGTGCTGCGGCCGGTTGCCGTGCGGGTGGGACTGGTTGACATACCACGCGGGCGTAAACAACATCAGGGCGCGGTGCCGCTTGTTGGCGGTATCGCCACCTATTGTGGCCTGGCACTGGCATTACTGTTATTTGCCGACACGACGCTGCAGCCGCTGTACTTTTTACTCTGCACCGGCAGCATAGTGTTGCTTGGGGTGTTTGATGACTATCTGGACCTGAGCGTTAAACTGCGTTTGGCGGTACAAACTTTAGTGGCGCTGGGCATGACCTACAGCCTGGACTTGCATCTGTCCAGCCTGGGTGATCTGTTTGGCTTTGGCGTTATTGAGCTGGGCGTATTTGGCCTGCCGGTAACGTTGCTGGCGGTGATTGCGGCCATTAATGCCTTTAATATGACAGACGGTATCGACGGTTTGGCCGGTATGTTAAGCCTGGTTAGCTTTATCAGTATTGCCATCTTTATGTCACTGTGGGGCCAGCAAACATACGCCGGCCTGGCCTGGTTACTGGCGCTGGCCATGTTGCCTTATCTGGCCTGTAATCTGAATTTGCTCCCCGGTTATCGTATTTTTATGGGCGATGCCGGCAGTATGTTAATTGGTCTTAGCGTGATCTGGTTATTGCTGCTTGGCACCCAAAGCGAAACTGCCAGTTTCCGTCCGGTAACGGCGCTGTGGATCATTGCCATTCCACTGATGGATATGGTGGCCATTATGCTAAGGCGTATTCGTAAGGGGCAGTCGCCCTTTGTCGCCGACCGTGAACATCTGCACCATATCTCGCTGCGCCTTGGTTTAACCTCTCGCGAGTCACTGGCGCTTATTACTTCATTGGCCTGTATTTTTGCCTGTATCGGTATTATCGGCGAATACCTGCTTCTGCCGGACTATTTTATGCTGCTGCTATTTTTACTGCTGTTTGCTGCTTATTTATATCTGTTGCAGCATATCTGGCGCATTGTTTCAAAGCTGCGGCACAAGGTACTGCAACAACGCCAAACAATTAAATAATAACTTTGTATTTCAGGTGACTTATGAACAAACCGCTTTTCGTTGAAATTAAAGGTGTACAGTTTCGCAATAAAGGCGCCTATTTAATGTTGCTGGCCTGTCTGCAGGGGTTAAAACAACTGCCACGCCCGGTCGAGCTGGTGTTGTCGCCCGGCCCTAATTTGCCCTATCCGGAGCGGGCACGTTTAGGCGCCTGGCAAAAGTTGTCTTTCCGTCGTGGCGGCCTCGATCTGACACCGCTTATTGGCAAGTTGCCAGGCGCTGTGCAACGCTTATTTAACCGCTACGGCATGCTAAGCGAGCGTCAGGTTGATTTGGTGCTGGAAGCCAGCGGTTTTGCCTATGGCGATCAGTGGCCACTGCGTTTTCTACAAAATACCGCTAAAGAGGTAGTACGTTTTGCTAAAGCCGGCAAACCCTTTGTGTTTATGCCACAAGCCTTTGGCCCTTTTACATCTGCTGACAGCAAAGCGGCGATGCGCGATATTATTCAGCACGCACGGTTGATTTTTGTCCGCGATCCGGTGTCGCTACAACATCTGCAAAGCTGTATGCCAACGTTGCCTGACTCGGTAGTACTCACGCCGGACTTCACCGTTAGTTTAACTGCCCGGGCCAACCACGAAATACCATCAATACAAGGCCCTTATGCGGCGCTTATTCCAAACAACAAAGTGGTCTCGAAGTTTAACCATGCCAACGCCGAGCAACAACGGTTTGACTATATTGCCGCCTTTGCTGCTGCAGCCAATAAACTGACCGCCGAAGGTATGCAATGCGTGCTGGTAAACCATGAAGGCAAAGAAGATGCACAACTGTGTGAAGAAATTGCCGCTAAAGCAGCATGCACAATCATTCAGATCGAAGATCCACTGGCCGTTAAAGCCTTTATCGGCAAAGCTGAACTGGCAATTAGCTCGCGCTTTCACGGCGCGGTCAATGCGCTTAGCCAGGGTGTGCCCTGTATCGCGACCAGTTGGAGCCATAAATATCACGCCATGATGTCAGATTTTGGCATGGGCGATTATTGTGTCGCCGAGCTTAGCGAACAAAGTTTACTCAGTGCTTTGCAACACCTGCTTGACAGCAAAACCATACTGGAAACAGAGGTAAAGCAGCGCGCCGCACTGTTAAAACAACAAAACAGTGCTATGTGGCAACGCTTGTATCAGGCAATAAGCTGATATTAATCAGCCAACTCCAGGCACAAATATAGGCACTTTTAAAGTGTTGTCTCCTTTGTCTGCGCCACCGCACATTTCATCATAAGCCGACTGGTGCACTAAATACGCCTGGTAAATAGTGCAGCGGTCCAACGCCAGCTTTACTTCATCTAAGCTGTGAAACCTCTGCGGTTTATTATCGTCGTCTACCAAAAATGCTGTACGGCCGTCGTAATCGGCTTCTGCTAGGTATACCCCCATTTCAAACGAATGGATAACCAGTTCATTAATACGAACATCCTGATGGTTTAAATGTGCAACACGATGATAAGGCATAGTGCAACCTCCGATAGAGAACCCTCTGTTAGCTACGTTGTGTAACACTAGACAGTTTTTATTTAAGCAGAAAACTGCTTTTTGTACTAACCACAGCTAATACCCTGCTATTTAACCTGACTACCAAATTTTACCAGCTGCATCAAAGCTGTGTAACCGTCTTGTTTTTTTACAAGCCAACTAAAACCCGACTTCAAAAACACACTAACAAACTGATTTTATTAGACTATAAACATTGGTCTGTTAGTTGCTTCAACATAACTGCAGTAACTGTTTTATAAAAATATCAGCAATCGAGAATAAGGACTTTTACTATGAAACAAAGATGTTTAGCCGCGCTACTACTGGCAGGATCAGCCATGAGTGCGCAGGCTGCACCCATTATATTTTTTGGTGAAAACCAAACCGATCCTTTTGCCATAGGTGCGGATCCGGCGGCGGCACAAACCAGTTTTTTATCTAACCTGACAGGCGTCGGCACAGAAGATTTTGAGGGCTTCAGTATACCTACAATTGCTCCTTTAGATATTTTGTTTGCAGGTTCAACCGGAAATATTACGGCTACCATGACTGGAGGTGGCCAAATTGCTAACACCACCGGTGCGGGTCGTTTTAATACCTCTGCCGGCGGTTCGCAATGGTGGGAAATCAGCGGTCTATTTAGTATCAATTTTGATACTGCCATCTCAGCCTTTGGTTTTTTTGGTACCGACATTGGTGACTTTGATGGCCAGATCACTGTTGCCCTGCTTGATATCAATAATGTCGTTACCAATCTGGTTATCGATAACAGCATTAATGGTATAAATGGTGCCAACCTGTTCTGGGGCTTTATTGACGTAAATAACGCCTACACCAGCATTAGTTTTGGCAACACCGCAGCAGGCACCGATTTTTTCGGTTTTGATGACTTCACTATCGGCGACCGCCAACAAATTAGAATCCCAACAGTACCAGAGCCGGCAACACTGGCCATGTTCGGTCTGGCAATCTGCGGCTTAGTTACCTCTCGCCGGCAGAAAAAGTAACCTCCATTGAAGTAAAAAGGCGCTAACAGTGCCTTTTTTTGTAATACCAAAACAGAATAATTCGCCATTGCCACATTATGGCTTACTTTTAGTTACTGCAATGGCGACAGGCTTTACCTAAGTGTTGCCATCCTCTAGTATCCGGTTATGTAAATGCAGTTTTAGCGTGTTGCTATGGATGCCAGCTTTTTTCGCTGTAAACAATTACTGATTATTGACGACTGCGCCCCTGTTCGCGCTTCTATTAAGGGCATGACGCAGCAATTGGGATTTGACGCCATCCATCTGGCGCGCGATGCCAATGAAGCTATTGCTAAGTGCTATGAAATCCCGTTCGATTTTATCCTGTGCGATATTAACCTTGGCGATGGCAAAGACGGTTATCAGCTGTTTGAAGTGCTGAAAAATGACCGGCTATTAAGCCCGCTATGCTGTTTTATTATTATTAGCGCCGAAAACCAGCGCCAGATCGTGCATGGCCTGATAGAACTGCAACCTGATGATTACCTGCTAAAACCCTTTTCCGCCCCAGTGCTGGAAGAGCGCATAGTCAGAGCCATTAAAAGCCGTATAGGGCTGCGCAAAGTGTATTACGCCCTGTATGAGCAAGATTACAACCTGGCGCTGGACGAATGTGACAGTGTCATCCGCCAGGAAAACGACCACAGTATGGCTGCCCGCCGTATTAAAGGTGAACTGCTACTAAAACTGCAACGTTACGCCGACGCTGAAGCCTTTTATCAGCAGCTCACCGCGTACAAATCACTTAACTGGGCCAGGCTGGGGTTATCCGTTGCTTGCTTTTACCAGGACCGCTGGGAAGATACCGAGCTGCAATTGGCGGATTTAACCCAGTTCGATGACACCAAAGTCGAAGCGCTGGACTGGCTAGCCCGGCTCTATATCAAATATGGTCGCTACGAAAAAGCCTTTGAGACACTGCAGCAGGCAGTATTGTTGTCACCGAAAAATATTGTCCGGCAAAAAGCGTTGGCCAATCTGGCGTCTATCACCAATGACAAAGCCGCCTGTGTGCGTATTTGTACCCGCCTGGTCACTGAAGCCCGTCACTCCAGCCACGACACGGTAGATAACTACCTGAACCAGGCCCGGGCAATTATCGACCAATCATACTGCGTTAATATTCTGGAGCGCGCTGTGATGCTGGGCCATGCCGAGCGGCTGGTGAGCGCCTTACCCAAACGTTTTGACGTTAAAAAACACCAGCGTGAAACCGCGCTGTTAAAAACCCGTATTATTGCCGCCCGGGGCGAACTTCCAAAAGCACGCAAAATGATCCGCGAAGTGCCGCTTAATCAAGATGAGCACACCACCACAGATTCCGCCCTTGACGCTGCCAAAGCCTATTTTGAACTGGGCGACTTATACGCCAGCCAACACTATATCGAGCAAATGGCGGCTATGTTAAAAGACGATGACATGCTGACTGAAACCCAGCGTATTATGAAAAACATCGAACAAAGGCGCCATGACGAGTTAAAAGCCAAAATTAAGCAAATCAACAACGAGGCAAGCTACGCTTATCAACAGGGGCAATACAGCCGGGCGGTGGATCTGTTTGGCGAAACCTTCGATCATATGCCGACCAACCCTACTCTGGCCCTGAATATTCTGCAGGCCATGAGCAAGGGCGCCGTACTAAATGAGGTAACAAGCCGTTACTGTCGTGCAGCGATTAAACTGCTTAGCCAAAGCGAGTTAAACGACGACAACCGGTCGCGCTTTGGTAAATACCTCACGGCAGTATTAAAACAGCACCCCGATTTGCGGCCACGCAGCAAAGAAACCGAAGAATAAGCAGCGACTTTGACGGGCTTTAGCCCGGTTTATACAGCAAGCTCAACACAGCTTAGTGGTAATAAAAAAGGCGCTTAAAGCGCCTTTTTAACTAGTTTAGCCTGCACAGCGATATTGTTACGCCTTATTACGCGACGCTCTTCTGCGCATCATCAAGCCTAACAACGACAGGCCGAATAAAGCTACCGATGCCGGTGCCGACACCGCAGCTGCAGCATCTTCTGGCGTTCTATAACCGTTAGTACGGATGTTATCGATGGAAAAGGTTTCGGTTATACCGCCGGTTGCCGTTTGGCTAAACGTAATAGTTGAAAATGGCTCTGTGCTGACAAAACCAAAAAAACTGGTGAATTGTGTAGCACCAGAGCCAACAGCTAACGCAAACGGTGCCTCGGTATCAAACCGCACGCTGTAGCTGTCTGTTGGGTCGGAATCAGAGAAATCAAAAGCAAAAGCAGTAATAGGTGCAAAAAAACGGAACACTATATTAGGGCCATCACCGCCACTTACATAACTACCATTCAGGTACTCGCCCCAACCTACACTATTGGTATTATTTATTGCGGTCCCTGAATTTTGACCAATTTGAGTCGCGCTATAGATGCCAGCACGCTGATTTCCACCAACTGAGTTTGTGTATGAAAAACCAAAGCCATCAAACAGCCGTTCATCACCTAAGGTAAGCAGGCCGGTTAAGGCATCGTCGAAGGTCTCCAACGTTGTGGTACCGGCAGTTAGCGCGGCATTAAAACTGGTTAAATCGTTGTACTGTATAATTGCTGCTTGTGAGATATTTACCTGACAACACAAGGCCAGTGCTGACCCTATCAAATACTTCTTCATGCAAAAACATCCTTTTTTTAATTATTTACTTTAACTAAAGTTAAAACCACGATTCCTAGCGCCTTATACCAGCATAATTCGAAATCCGGCGGACCATGCAAATTAAACACCAACAATTTATCTTCATGTTTTAAATAAAAAATAATTTTAAATTCAACAAAAATGCAGACTTAATGTAAATTATTTTGACACATTAGCATTAACCTACAGCAAACAAGCCAAAAGCTGTAACAACAGCAACACCTGTCAGTGTTTTTTCAGCCAGCTAAGGTAGCGCCGAGCACGGTATTTATCAGCCAGCTGCTGCGTTAATAGCGCCCAAAGCGGCGATACCTGTGGTTTTGGCTGCTTTTGCCGGCTATCCGCCAATACCGGCTGGCAGCATATGCTGGCTGTGTAGCCAGGCCAGGGCAATCAGATTTAGCAAAGCCGCAAAATAAAACACCTGTAGAAAAGCGCGTTTTTGTGACTTATGCCGCAAATAACTTTGCGCCAGTAAAGCACCGGGCCAGCCGCCCAGCAGCGCCATAAATTGCAACCTGGATTCGGGCGTACGCTTATGACTTTGTTTGGCCTGCGCTTTACGTTTATCCAGCCAGTACGCCATAAAGGTCACAACACTCAGCCCGGCGTAGAGCAGCGGCACATACAGCGGCAGTTTGGTCATAGCAACAGCAACGCTCAACACTGCAGCGAAGGCCAACACACACCACAACGGCCACGTTGTAGCGCGCTTTGCGGTTTTAAGTTTGCGTTTTTCACCCGCAAAGGTGACCTGCTGTGCCTGCAACCGGCCTTGCTCATCTTTACCGACCGTATAAGTAACCACCTCGCCCATCACCGGACGGCGCGAACGGTTTTGCAGCGCTTTTATATGCACAAAAACCCGCTCGCCTTTTAACAGCGGCTGAATAAAGCCAAAGCCTTTATCGTCATCCCACTGGGTAATTTTTCCTTTTACCAGCATTACTGCTCCTTGCTTTTCGGGCTACTGCCTAACTGCTAGGCTTTTTGCAAATTTGACAACGATTGAAACTCGTGAGGCTCTGTTAGTCAACAAGACAAAAGCAAGAATGTGACCTTGTGGTTTTTTAAAGCACTATAGATGCATGTTCTGTCTGCTTTGGGTGAAAACGCTCGTCAAAAAATTATCAACAAACATCCAGCGCAGACATTGCGTGGTGTACTTTTCAAACAACCTGATGGCTTAAAAATACACTGTGCTACTATTTACTTTTGCTAACAATTTGAGTTATTCGTGATTACAAACTCACCAGCACAGAAGTAACTGGTGAAGCCAAAAATCCGTATTGACCGAACGACAGGAACTATTGTGTTTGCAAGTGGGCTTAATGAATTTTCGGGCGAATGTGAAAAAGTTGCCCCTGAAGCAAAGCCGCTATTTTAACTTTGCAACTTAAATCTCAAAGGATTCTTAATGAACAAAGTGTTATTTCTTTTAAGTCTATCTCTGTTTACACCATTAACTATGGCGACTGCAGATGGGCCGGATTATTTTCGGATCTCGAGTGATAACTCGATACAAATGTTTGAAAAAATGCAGGATGACAGCAAGTTGGTTTTACTTGTTCCGCCTGACACAAATGGAATTAAAAATTTAGGCTGTACTGGCTTTGTTTCATTGTCGGAATGGCAAGAAATGACAGAGCAAGAAAGAAAAACATCTAAAGATAGTGCATGGTGCCATGTAAGTGTGCATGGTCAAACTGGATGGATACTTAGTAAGTATCTTAAAGAAGGCAATCATATATCTGAAAAACCTTCATTTAGTTGCAATACTGCTCACCCCCATGAAATTGAGATCTTAATTTGTGGCAACACCGAACTGATTTTACTGGATAATAAGTTAGCGTCAGTTTATCAAGATGCTATTGCAGCCGCTAAAACAAAGCCTGAGGGCTCAGAAAAAGCGATACGTGAGTTAAAACAAAAGCAAATTAGTTGGATAAAAGTTCGAAATGAATGCTGGAAAGAAATTGGCGCAAAACTTAATTGCTCAATCAGCAAATATAAACAACGTATAGAAGCTCTGCAAAGCGAGCAAGTGAAACCCAATAATGTAACTAGCAACAAGAATTAAAATAGATTACGGCAAATCAATAAGGCTATCGATATCAGTATTGGGTTCATAGCGTTACCGGTTTCAGCGTATCTCAAAAATAATAGCGGTAAATAATTGGGGTCACCCATTAGCCTCTCGGAGTCAACAGAGTAACCAAACCTGCGCTCACGGCTTAGTGCGAACGGTTTTGCAGCGCTTTTATATGCACAAATACCCGATTGCCTTTTAACAGCGGCTGAATAATGCCAAAGTCTTTAGCGTCACAGCTCCAAACAAGTTTTGAGCCGGGTTCGAGGAGTGCTCTAGCATCATCTCCTCGCTCTCCTGCAAGGCAAAAGGTTCCTAAACCTTCTTCATCCATCCATAGTTCGTGCTTCATACTTCCCCGAGGCATTTAACGTTTGGTTAAGGGGCGGGCTTTAGCCCGTCCCTGTGAGCGAAGCGAACGATTTGAACCAATTGTTGTGTGTCACAACACAGATTCTAGAAGTTCGCTCTTGATGCTTTCCGAAATGCTGGGTAATTGGTTAAGTAGAGCAGCACTATCATCGCCACGGTTGTAGTACAAAATAAATTCTCCAGACTCGAATGCCACTTTGAATCCAGATAAAACTTTGTAGCCATAATTGATATGGCAGTCCACGTGGGCCTGTACGCTCGCAATATTTTCACCTGCTAAGTGATTTGCGGTTAGTGCTAAAAGAAGGTCTTCGGCTTGCCATGAGCATCGCTCACCTACTTGAAGATCGAAAGCTAGAGGTACTTCAGCGGGCAAGGTGTCTGCACCAACACTCTCACCATTTGTGAGCAAGAACATTGAAACAACGGTCCCATCAGTGCAACGCCACTCAATGTCGCCTATATCATCGGTTACCCTTTCGGACTCGAAGTAATACTGAACATTCCTTACGCCTGCTAGGGTTTTCCCAATCAGACTTTGCGCTTGAGCTAGATCGTAAAACATTCGTTCTTCCGAGAAGAGTTTTCGATTATTCATAGAGGCACATAACGATAAGCGCACGCGCGCGAAACGCAGTGAGCGTCGCTGCGGCCGAAGGCCGCAAAGTGGCGCGCCTTGTTATGCATTTACTGAAATGACAGTTGTGTTGAACCCTTCATCAGAAGTGGGTGCAACAAAATACTTGCTAACCAACTCAAACATTTCTTCAGTGTCAGTCGCCGCTCTCTCTGGCTGTTCTATCCGCCGTTTTGCGATTTGCTCCAAGCAAATTTCATTAGGTTGGTCGATGTAAACTAACTCATGCTGTGCCTGAATTTCTGAAAAAATAGCCTTAAACCAATCTCGTTGTTGGATTGTATTTGCTGGAAAATCCATTACCACGTTAGCGCCAGATGCCAAGATTGACTGAACCAATCTTTTCATTTGAGGCTTCAGCAGGCCAGAATATTCAATGTAGTCCGCTAACGTCTTGATACGATTTGGATAAAGTGATGAAAGCCACTCGTCTTCTGAGAGTAAAACGGCATTTCGCTCTTGGGAAATTTCACGAGATTTCGTAGTTTTCCCTGCCCCCATTTTTCCACAGAAAAACGTTAATACTCCTTTATCCATTTCTTACCTCGTATTGCATAACGCTCAAAGCAGGCGCGCGGTTCGCGTCGGCTGGCTTTTTTTGTTAGCAGTAAATACTCAATTAATATGAATCAATTTTTTTGAAAAAATTTACAAATCCCGTTTTGGAACTAGTTGGATTGGATACAGTATGTTCTCCTTCCAAATATCCAGCACGTAAATCTACTTTAACAATTACTTTTTTAGCGCTGTTAATTTTCTTAATAAAATTCTTGCTTGTACGGTACGTTATTCCTGACCAGTTTGATGGTGGAATCATTACTGAGTTGTATACTCCTCCGTTAGTTGTTTTGACGTTAAATGAGTCATCATTTGCATCTAAACTGTAAAACTCACCATCCACGTTGAAATGCAGCGATTTTCCACTCGAAAATAACTCTGCACCCCTTACCCAAACAGTGAGTAATATTACCTCTTCAGGAAGTGTTGATTGCCAGTACAATCCCATCTTTATTTGATCTGAATAGCCTACGAACGCAGGCTCCATCGATACAATTTTAGAACCATCAAATTTCGACTCTTTAACATCAATAAAACCAGGCATCCCAGGCATGCTGGAACAAGAAGATAAAGCGGCGATGACTAATGCAATTATCCAATATTTCATTTTAAATCCCTTTCAATATATAAAAGCTACAAAAAATTTATCGAATCTGAAGATATTTAGTTAGCAAAATCAGCAAAAAAGCTAGCTATTTATTAAGCTGGCAAAAGAAATTTCAGTAACACCTGCCTCTTTAAGTGCAGAAGAAGAATAAATATAATTGCTTACATTTTCGCAATCCATAAAAAAATCAGCTAAATTTTCATACCTTGGCTTACGTTCATTTTCTCTACCGCGAGATTTAAAGTGTGTGATTTTTACCTCGCCATTTTCAAGATCAGTTAGCTCAAACGGTTTGTCGTGAACAATAATATTCCGATCCTCAGTTATCTTATCTGCTAACTGTATATACACATCACTCCCTTGACGGTTATCAGAGAGTATCGCTATTTTTTTTGCTAACTCTGATCTGGCTGATTTGGCAATTTTTAATTTTTCGGTTATCTGACCTGGATATTCTATAGCCATAATTGCGGATACTTTATTATTAATTTTTTCTGCTAAAGCGTGATTAACTAACGACTCCAAAGTGATGACTGACCATGCCATGACCATTCCAACAATACACGACTCTTTTTCCATTGTTTCATACTGAATGGCATCAAACGGGAACGGAGCCCCTCCCTGAGTAATTCTGGACCTAAAGTCTGAGCCGCGTGTTGCTGAGAAATATGCACTCGCAATAGACTGCATGATCTCAACCCGCATCCAGTTATCTTTTATTGAGCTATGTATCAATTCTGCGCCCTCATTTTGCTAACGCTTTAGCGTTTTATCCGGCACGTTGTTCAGTGACGGCTAAACGCCTGTTGAACGGCCCGGTTCGCTTAT